>JADFZF010000382.1 GCA_015232645.1 Magnetococcales bacterium
GCTGCCGGCATGTCGATCCCTGGGAGCTTCTCCGGCAGTTCACAGGACTTATTGTCGGACTCCGGTTGCCGGGCAGGCACAGCAGCAACCATCTGACCAAGCCCGGGTCGCGGGCGGATCCAGTTGACCAGGGTTGCATAGAGAATATTCCGGTCAATGGGTTTGGCGACATGATCGTTCATGCCTGCCGCCAGACATCGTTCCCGGTCACCGGCCATGGCGTGGGCTGTCATGGCAATGATGGGCAGCTTCCGAAAATCTGGATTGGTACGAATTGTTTCTGTGGCCTGGTAGCCATCCATCACCGGCATTTGAATATCCATGAGAACGGCATCGAAGGCTGCCGATTTAAGCTTTTCCAGGGCCAGTAAACCATTTTCGGCTTTTTCCACTGCAATACCTACGTTCGAAAGAATTTCTTCGGCTACTTGTCGGTTGATGGCATTGTCTTCTACCAGTAATATTTGAGCCCCGCCAATTTTTTCAA
The DNA here is from genome assembly GCA_015232645.1 of Magnetococcales bacterium. Classification (GTDB taxonomy): domain Bacteria; phylum Pseudomonadota; class Magnetococcia; order Magnetococcales; family UBA8363; genus UBA8363. The sequence goes on from JADFZF010000382.1 coordinate 488, forward strand.
CAATCCCGGTCGTATCCAACACACCAGGACTCTTTTTGACGACTTTGGCGACATCCTGGCCGAAGAGTTCCATGATGGTATCGAACAGGAGCGAACAATTGGCCGGTTTGGTCAAATAAGCTACATTTGCATCTTGCAGGGAGGCTTTGGCTTCGTTTTCCCGATTGAAGGGGATCATGAGAATCATTCTGGGACGCACTTCGGGAGCGTAAGCATCGATGATCTGGTGCAGGGTGGTGATGCCATCCATCTCAGGCATAAACCAATCAACCAGGACCAGTTGCCAGGGAGTCCCGGCTGCAACTCCCTGGTGCATGGCGATGAGCGCATCCGACCCGCAGGTGACCCCGAAAGTATGAAAACCGAACATGGTCAATATGTTGACCAGGGCATGGCGCGATGTTGCATTGTCATCGACGACCAGGACTCGGAGCGACTGCATCCCTGCGGGTGGGACCATGTCATTCGTTTCTGTTTTTGAATGGCGTTTAAAAATGGCGGTAAAATAAAAAGTACTTCCCTCTCCCAATTTTGAATCCAGCCAGATTTGTCCCTGCATCATTTCCACCAGACGCATGGAAATTGACAGTCCCAGACCGGTTCCTCCATATCTGCGGGTCGTGGAGCTGTCCGCCTGGGTGAATGGGGTGAATATTTTGGCTGCCTGTTCCGGGGTCATGCCGGTTCCGGTATCACGGACCGAAAATTCCAGCCCGATGTGAGCAGGCAACTCCCGGATTGCCCTGGCCCTGACCTCAATTTCGCCATTTTCGGTAAATTTGATGGCATTGCTGATCAGATTCAATAAAATCTGTTCCAAACGCAGGGGATCACCAATCAATTCATAACGGCACTCTTCTGTGAGACAAAGGATCAATTCAATATTTTTTTCACTGACCCGGGCACGAAAGAGATCCGCAATATGGTCAAACACATCCCGCAGGAGGAAGGGTGTTTCTTCCAGGTCCAGTCTGCCGGCCTCAATTTTACTGAAATCGAGGATATCGTTGATAATGCGCAACAGGGAACGGGCCGAGCTGCTGATCTTGGTCAGGTAATTATGGATTTTTTGGGTTGACTCATCGGCTTGCAAGGCCAGATCGGTGAGACCGACCACGGCGTTCATGGGTGTCCGGATTTCATGGCTCATGTTGGCGAGAAACTCTGACTTGGCCCGGGTGGCTTGTTCCAAGGCTCTTCTTTGTTCGCCAAGATCTTGGGACATTTTGTTGAAGGCGGCTGCCAGCTCTCCGATTTCGTCTCCGGAATTGATGTTGATGTTACCATCAAATTTGGATTCACCTATTTTAATGGCAGCTTCCCTTAAAATCTCAATTGGTCTGGTGATGATTTTGGCGAGCTTGGCGGAAATAAACACCGAAACAATTAAAGTTGAGAGGAATACCAGAACAGCCGTGTATATGCCTCTTATAAGATCCTCGTTTAAACTGTCAAGCTCTGCATGGATAATGATTGCACCAACGATATCTTTATCCATGATGATTTTTTCGTGAACAATCAATTCGCTTCCGTCGAAAAATGGACTGGGGATGGAATTCATGTCTGAATAATTTAAATGTATAATATCATGTCCTGGACGAGTGTAGATTGCAAATCTATCGCCATTCTCCTTGAATAATACAGCGGCTGAAATCAAGGAAGATGTCTGCATGGCGTTCAGAATATTCTGAGCGGTTTGTAGATCATTGAACAACAAAGCGGCCTGACTGCTTTGAGAAATCAGGCGCATTTGGACAGTCACGTTACTTACGATAGACTTTCGCTCTTGATAATATTC
>JADFZF010000383.1 GCA_015232645.1 Magnetococcales bacterium
GGTTTTATTGTATTGCCATGGTGATCCGGCAACCATGAATATTTTTATGTCGCGTTGGTTCAGATCGTTTTTTTTTCCATTTGAGCGGCATCGACGCGGACCCATCCCCGGATTGATCGGCCGGTCTTTCTGGAGCCGTCATTCCCGGTTGTCCCCTTGCGATGGTTTTGGCCCAGGAAATCTAAAATGGTGGATATTCAAGTCGGTTCAGAATTATCTTATCGACGTCCGGGTTGGCAATACCGAGAAATTGATTTTCTTGACATGAATCAAGAATTCGTCCTGTTGGCGGACAAGGCGGTCAGGAGATTCTGTTTCATGGAATCGGATGCGATGGGTGGGAGGGGGCGGCGGGCGCTTCCGACGCCGCCGGTGGGGACTCCAGGGATGATGATGACGTCGTGTCGAGCTGGGGCCGGATCGTGTCCCCTGGGAGCCTCCCTCCCAACTTGAAAAAGCGCCGCCCCTGCGCAGACCTGTCCTATGGAAGGGTCGATCATCATTTTGCATGGATGGCCGTCATTGATTCAAAATTATGATAATATTTAGTCATTTCATGTAGCCTATTTTCCATGACCAGTGGTCGGTTTCGAGGTATGATGGACTCCTGTCATGAATATTTTTCAATCCGCCGTGTATCGCTGAGAGGGCCGTCATGGACAATTTACGGATAGGCGTTCGTCTGGGGGTGAGTTTTGCCATTGTGTTGCTGATCATCGCGGCGGCATTTGTCATCATGATGGATGGACTTGGCAACATCAGACAAAATGCGGTGAAGATTCGCGACAAGTCGGTCCCTTTGGCGTTGTTGGCACAGAAGATGACAGGTGATGTCAATAACGTACAACAGTTCTTGACCGATGCTTCCTTGACCTGGGAGGAGGATTCCATCAAGGAAGCCATGGAGGCGGCCGCCAAGGTGACCGCGGGGATCGATACCTTCCGGAAAAATTATATGGATGAGCATTTTTCCGAAGGGGTGCGGAGGATGGATGAATTGCAGAACAGATTTGAGATTTTCATCCGCACTGGAAAAAAGATGGCTGCCACCTACAAGGGGGAGGGGAAGAAGGCGGGGGACGAAGTCATGGAGGAGTTCGACAAGACGGCTGAAAGCTTGAGGAAGGCCTTGGAGCCGCTGGTTGCGGGGCAACTTGAAACCGCCACCCAATCCTTGGCCCAGGCGGTGACGTTGTCCGAATCGTTGCAGCATGGGCTGGGGGTAACGGAGGCATTGGTATTGCTGATCAGCGCCGTCATCTCCACTCTGATCACTCGGAGCATCACGCGACCTTTGGCGGCATTTTTGTCGATGTTAAAAGATTTTGCCGCTGGTGACCTGACGGTTCGTTGCCGGATGCGGCGCCGGGATGAGATCGGGCAACTGGCCGCCACCATCGACGCCATGGCGGAAAAGCTTGAGGAAGTCATTGGCAGTCTGGCGGGGGCGGTCGGGCAAGTGGCGGCGGGCAGCAATGAAATCTCCGAAGTATCGCAGGTATTCGCCCAAGGGGCGGCTGATCAGGCCGCTTCCATGGAAACGACATCTCATGCCATCAACGCCATCGCCACCACCTGCCAGGTCAGCACCGACAGTTCCGACAGTACCCAGGAGACAGCCGTCAAGGCGGCGGCGGATGCCGACAAGGGGGGACAGGCGGTGGGGCAGGCGGTGACCGCCATGAAGGATATCGCTTCCAAGATCGGCATCATTGGGGAGATTGCCCGACAGACCAATCTGTTGGCTTTGAATGCCGCCATTGAAGCGGCCCGGGCGGGTGAACATGGCAAAGGTTTTGCCGTGGTGGCTGCGGAGGTCAGAAAATTGGCGGAACGCAGTCAGGAAGCGGCCGGCGAAATCGTGCATCTTTCCAATTCCAGCGTGCAGATCTCCGAGGCGGCCGGGGCCATCATCACCCGGCTGGTCCCCGACATCCAGGAAACGGCCAATGGTATTCGCGGCATTGCCGATTGTACTCGGACGCAAAGGGAAGGGATTGACGAAATCCGCCGTTCCATCGAACAGTTGGATCAGGTATCACAGCGAAGCGCCGGCTCCTCGGAGGAGTTGGCAGCCACCGCCGAAGAACTGAGTTCCCAGGCGGATCTGATGGCGCAATCCATCGCTTTTTTCAAGATTGGCAAAGCGACCGAGCGGAACATGAGATTGGCGGCGGCCGCTGTTTGATGATACGGCCTAGGGTGACGGGGCCTTCTCGGACCCGTCGGCAACGGCAAGCATGGAGGAAATCTCGGGGGTAACATGCAGATTTCTCCGGTTCGG
>JADFZF010000384.1 GCA_015232645.1 Magnetococcales bacterium
CGTTTTTGGGGATTCCATAGGCCGAAGTAACGGACCTTGTGGAAGCCCTGTGGCAGGACATGCTGCAGGAATCGGCGAATGAACTCGGTGCCTGACACGGTGCAGGTGCGTGGTCGCCGCTGTTTGCGGTCCTTGTATCGGAAGGTGACGCCCTGGTCGTCCAGGGTCAGAATGCGGTTGTTGGTGATGGCGATGCGGAAGGCGTAGCGGGCCAGGTAGTCCAGGACGGCCTTCTCGCCCATCCCCCAGGGGGTGCAATGAGAAACCCACTGCTGCTGCCAAGCGGATTCAGACAGGCAGATGTCTGGCCGCAGACGTTTCATGGATGTCATGAACTTGCCCCTGACCATTCTGGAGAGAAGCTTGACGGGGAAAAGGAAGCCATTTCTGGTCGGTTGCCAGCTTCCGGTTTCCGTAAAACCGCCGCCGGTGACCAGACAGTGGACATGGGGGTGAATCAACAACGTCTGGGTCCAGGTGTGCAGGACCATGAGGATACCGACTAGACCACCCAAGTGTCTGAGATCCCTGGCCAGTTCCAGAATGGCCTCGCTGCAGGACTTCATGAACAGGCTGTAGGCATTGATCTGGTTGGCCCGGAACAGGGTGCGCAGGGACTCGGGCACGGTGATGGTGACGTGGAAATAGGGGATGGGCAACATCTCTTTGCTTCTTTTTTCCAGCCATTGCCGGGTCTGCTGGGTGTGGCACTTGGGACAGTGCCGGTTCTTGCAGGAGTGGTAGGCGTAGATGGGGTTGTGGCAGGTGTCGCACTGGTAGAGGTGACCACCCATCGCCTCGGTGCGATAACGGATGATGTCGGTGATGGCACGCCTGTGGGAAGGCAGCATGGAGTTACCGCCATAACGGCGGAAGATGTCCGAGACCTCAATCATGGCCGGTCTCCTGATCAGAAACCGGTCATGACGTGGTCGAGGACGGTTCGCAACGACTGTCTGGTCGGTTCGGTCAGATGGGTGTAGATGGTGGTGGAACTGATACTGGCGTGACCGAGGAGGATCTGAACCACCCGGGTGTCCACCTTGTTTTCCATGAGACGGGTGGCGTAGCTGTGACGCAGGGTATGGGTCGTGACCGTGTCCGGCAATCCGACCGGCCGTGCCGCATCCCGGAAGGTACGGTGGAGGACGCAGGTGGCCACGGACTTGTCCCCCTGCTGGTTGGGAAAGATCAGGCTGGGATGCCGATGGGTCTTCCAGAGGGCGCGCAGACTGGCCAGAGTGGGCGCGGGAAGTGGAACAACGCGTTCCTTGTTGCCCTTGCCGACGATGCGCAAAATGCCGTTTTTGCTGTCGATGTTGGAGATGGTGAGATTCTGGGCTTCGTTGATACGCAGTCCGCAGGCGTACATGAGGGCGAAACAAGCGCCATGAACAGGGCTTCGGACGGCTTTCAGAAGGGACAAGACCTGTCCATGGGAGAGGACACCGGGCAGGCGCTTCTGACTGGGTTGCCGGATCTTTTTTTAGTGAAGAGAGCCCAATTCCGGCCAAGAACGTGATGGTAGAGGAACCGGATGCCGAACAAGGCAGTCTTGAAGGAGCCGCGGGCCGCACCCCGGTCACGGAGAGACAAGAGGTACTCCTGGATATCCTTTTCCGGCATTTCTTCCAAGGAACGCCAGGTGTAGGCGGCCAATTTGTCCACTGCTCCCAGGTAGGTTTGTTGGGTGCTGGCGGCCAAACCGGCCAAGTTCATCTCGTCGGTCATACGTTGGCGCAACGTGTTCATGCGGGTCTCCTCTTCCAGATGATGGGTTGGCTGACACCATGCCAGCCGGATGGAAGAGGATGATATACCAGATTGCGCCAACGGACCGGGGATAACGGGCTTCCCTCAGCTGCGGCGAAGCCGCTCAGTACAACGTGGGGTGAAAGCCATGTGGCCAGCTGTCCGTCTCCGCTATCAGGACTTTCCAGCCAATTTCGCCGCCGTGTAAAACTTCCGCGGTCATGTCAATTCTTGAGGGGGAATTTCATAGCCGCGTCCGTGTTGGCTATCGGAGCGCAGACCCGTCTCATCACCCCAGTGGATCTCGGACCCTTCCGCCTTGGTCTGGGCGGCAATCGCCGGATATTCCTCTGCCAACCATTTCCCAACCGCACCAGGGTTCTGCTCATAGGCCCGTTTCAGTGGCTTCTGCGGGGTAAATCCCCAGCGCTTCAGAATACTCCCCGATGGTGCGGATCGGTATTTCCAACCGGTAGCGCTGACGAATCAGCTCCTGAACCGCCCGGCGGGTCCATAACGCAAACG
>JADFZF010000385.1 GCA_015232645.1 Magnetococcales bacterium
AGCAGATTGTCACGGGTGATTCCCGCATTGTTTACCAGGATGTCCACGCCGCCGAAGGTCTCCATGACCTGGTCGAAAATCCGGGTCGGATCCTCGGGCCGGGTGACGTCGGCAACCATCGCCACCGATTCTGGAGAATGCTGCTGAACCTCCGCCAAAGCTTCAGTGATGGTCGCCTCGTTGCTCACCAAAAACAGCCGAACCTTCCTGCGCGCCATTTCGTTGGCGATCACCCGGCCGATTCCACTGCTGGACCCCGTGACGATGGCTACCCGGCCTTCCATTACACCAAGGCCCTCTTGACGTTACCCACGACCTCGGATTGCCCCATCAGTATCGCATCGCTGCTGAGCCCATCCACATCCTCGGGTACGTTGACCGCATAAACCCGCGCCTGAGCCGCAATCCTCTTTAGCATCCCCGAAAGCACACGACCCGTTCCCAATTCGATGAAGGTATCCACCCCCAATTCCACCAAATGTTCCATCGAATCCTGCCAGCGGACCGGTGCCGTCACCTGCTTGACCAACAGATGGCGAACATCATCGGCGCTTTGCACCGCTTCCCCGGTGACATTGGCAATCAGCGGTACCCGTAAATCATGAATCTCCGTTTCCTCCAGGGCCTTTTCCATCACCCGGGCCGCCGGTTCCATCAAAGGACAATGGAACGGTGCCGCCACTGCCAGGGCCACGCACCGACGTGCCCCCCTGGCCTTGGCCAATTCCAACGCCCGGTCCACCGCTTCCTTGTGCCCCGAAATCACGATCTGCGCCGAGGTGTTGTAGTTGGCCGGAACACAGATCCCACCTGTTTCCCGGGCCGCCTCCCGGCAGACCTCTTCCACCGCATCGCATTCCATGTTCATCATGGCGGCCATGGATCCCTTCCCCGGCGGCACCGCCTCCCGCATCGACTGCCCACGCAGCCGCACCAGACGGATGGCATCCTCCTTGGAAAATCCCCCTGCTGCCGCTATCGCCGCATATTCCCCCAAGGAATGCCCCGCCACATAGTCGGGTTCCAACCCGGTCCGCTCCGTCAGGTACTGCAACGCCGCCAGACCCGTAGTCACCAGGGCCGGCTGCGCATTCTCGGTCCAGGTCAACTTTTCCTTCGGCCCTTCGAACATCAGACGAGTCAGGGAAAAATTGACAACCCGGTCGGCCATGGTGAAAATTTCTCCCACCTGACCACCCAGCCTGGACAACTCCTGCCCCATCCCCACATCCTGGGCCCCTTGGCCAGGAAACAAAAATGCTGTTTTTCCCATCAGTCAACCCTCGGAATGAAATGATTGTCTTTAGAAAACCATGGATCAAACCGGTCGGTCTTCCTCAATGGACACGAAAACATCCGCCTGGAATACCGGCCATCTCCATCCTTGGCAACATTCCACCAACGACCAACCTGCCTGAAGTTCGATAATTTATGCAAATCCAAGTCCACTTTGAACCAAATCGGTTCGTTTCTTCCGCCTATGGCCTGAAAACCGGCTGCCAATCAGGAATGATGACCGTGCCCACCCCGGATCAGCTCTTCCTTGATATCGTTCAGCTCGACAAAATCGTCAGCTTGACGACGCAATTCGTCGGCGATCATGGGCGGCTGTGTCAATAACGAACTGATGACCGTGACATGCTTGCCCAGATCCTGGACCGCTTCCACCACGCTGCGAAAATCACCATCGCCGGAAAACAGTACCGCGTGGTCGTAATAGGGGGCCATTCTGAGCATTCCCACGGCAATCTCTATATCCATGTTCCCTTTGGTGCGTTTGTGTCCCGTCACCGGGTCGACGTATTCCTTGATGGGTTTGGTAATCACCGCAAACCCATTGTAAGCCAGCCAATCCACCAACGGCCGAATCGGCGAATAATCCTGATCGTCTCCCAGGGCCGTGTAATAATACGCCCGCACCAACCGACAACGCTTTTGGAAATAAATTAACAGTTTTTTATAATCAAAATCAAAACCCAAAGAGCGAATGGCCGCATACAGGTTGGAACCGTCTATGAAAATCGCGGCCCGTTCATCGGTATGAAACATGTTCACCTACCTTTCGAAATCCAAAAACTACCCTGGACAGGGGTACTTTGCTGCTTATCCGATGATCGTTTTGATACCGGAAATCACGTCGGATCGGCGCCTGGGCCAAGCGGGTCCCCAACAGAAACGACCGCATGGCATCAGTGGCAAGCCTCCCTAGGAACGTGGTACCCGCGGCGGCCCACCTTTCGCACTACCGTCAGAAGCCAGTCGGCGA
>JADFZF010000386.1 GCA_015232645.1 Magnetococcales bacterium
CCTATCTCATTGAACACGGAGAAGACTCCATTCTTTTGGACCCCGGTGGCCAGCTCACCTGGGAGGCCACTCTGAAAAAAATTGAAAAGATCATACCCTTTTCCAAGATACGCTATTTCGTCTGCCATCATCAGGATCCCGACATCACCAGTTCCCTCCCCAGTATTGATCGCTTGGTCAGCCGCTCCGATGCCGTTGTACTCAGTCATTGGCGTGCCAATGCCCTGCTCAAACATTATGCCATCCGCATCCCCCTCGAATGTGTCGAAAAGAATGCCTGGCAACTCAACCTTGGGCAAAGGGTATTACAATTCATTTTCACCCCCTATCTCCACTTTCCCGGGGCCTTCTGCACCTTTGACACCCGGTCGGGCATCCTGTTCTCCAGCGATCTGTTCGGTGGTTTCACCGAGAACTGGCAGCTCGTTGCCCAGGATGAAAGCCATTTTGAAAACATACGACCTTTTCACGAACACTACATGCCGCACAAAGATGTCCTGATGCATGGGTTGTCCAAGCTGGAGCCCCTCCCAATCACACTGATCGCGCCCCAGCATGGCTCCCTCATTCCCCACCATCTCATCACCTTCATGTTCACGCAACTCAAAGCCATGGACTGCGGTCTGTTTCTCATGACGCGGTCCAATTCCGACTTCAGACGCCTGTCACGATTGAACCGCATGCTCAAGGATGTCATCCAAAGCATGGTATTGCACCGTGACTTCAAAGAGGTTGCCAGATCCATCCTTGCGGCGACGGAACCGTTGATTCCATCGACTCACATTGAGTTTTACGCCCAAATAGACGAAGAGCTGATCGTGCATCTGGCCCCCGAGACAGGATTCCGAGGCACGACCGCCCACTTGTCGTCCGAGTATCGCGCCTTCATGGGACTGCCTCGCGAGCATTGGCACGGTAACAAAATTGGTCCCTACATGGTGGTTGACCTCCCCGAGGTGCAACCAATAGGTGATCCCGTCCGGGGATTGTTGCTGCCTTTGTTCTCCCACCAAACCAATCTGGTGAATGCCCTGGTCCTATTTCGCCTCAATCAGGAGATCGAAATCGATGACGAATTGGCCATGATCCTGAACCGCATCTCCGAACCATTGGGGGTCGCCATCGAGAGGGAGATGATCTACCAGAATATGGAAAAGGAGCGCGACAGCATCTACCAACGCTCCATCCGGGATCCTCTGACAAACCTGTACACCCGGGTTTACATGCGCGACACCGCCGACCGCTTGTGCCGGGTTCATGACCGCGACGTCAGGGCCAATCTGGTCGTAGCCATGATGGATATCGACCATTTCAAATCGGTCAACGACACCTATGGCCACAATTGTGGCGATCACGTCTTGCAGCAGGTCTCCAAGGTGCTGTTGGAGGGCATACGCAGTGCTGACATTCCGGTTCGCATGGGTGGCGAGGAATTCATCACGTTTCTGATAGGGGTCAACATTGAGACGGCAAAGGAAATCATGGAGCGGATACGAACGCGAATCTCACAACTGAGATTCGCGGATCCCATGGCGGATCGGACCATCACCATCAGCATCGGACTGGCCAGCCGGCGGATCGGCGAATCCTTGGAAGAAGCCATCAAGCGCGCCGACATCGCCCTTTATCAAGCCAAAAACACGGGTCGCAATCAAGTTGTGCAGGCGGATGACAATCCGTGAATCGAGTCCACTCATTTCCCCTGCACATCATTCTGGAGTGGAAAGAAAGGATCCCCCTGCATCGTGTTCTGGTGAATCAGGAGATATTTTCGGCGCCAAAGTCACGACTGGCTGGTTTGAACAACGTTCAAATTCTTGCATGTCATCGAGAATTGCATCTATATCATGGTTGAAACGAGAAGCATGCTCATCGCGAAATCTGTGTATTTCCTCTAAGATGGGATCTTGCCACATATTATTATTCTTCCTCCGGTAATTCTTCCGGTGTGCTAATAATCGGTGCCTTAAGGCCATGTGATCGACAACTGTCCGTTACTTTTTGGCGAGTTAGCGAATTGGCAATGTGTTTGCAGTTCCAGGTCAACAGGTAGTCCATGCCGTGGACAGCCGCCATGGCAACGTGAACCGTATCCTCTTTCGCCCTCGCGGGCAAACAACACTCTTGGATGAAATCCTTAACCAAAGACCGCACTTGTCCATTAATCTGAAGTTCCCCCAAATAAATCATGCAACCTATTGAAATTTAAAGATACTGTATCCATGGAATATGTGTTTTCTGCCTACATT
>JADFZF010000387.1 GCA_015232645.1 Magnetococcales bacterium
AATTCCCCCTCAAGAATTGACATGACCGCGGAAGTTTTACACGGCGGCGAAATTGGCTGGAAAGTCCTGATAGCGGAAACGGACAGCTGGCCACATGGCTTTCACCCCACGTTTTGTGAGACGATAGAGGCGGCTGTCCTTGACCTTGGCGACGAGTCCATGCCCTCGGAGTTTTGCGATCAACCGAGAAGTTTGGTGGGTTCTCCGTTTGGCTTCCAAGGTGCTTCCAGGGGGAACTTCGTCAAGTTTGGCTTGGAGATCCCGGTTACGGAACCCGTTGATAGTGAACTCTCCAGACAGAACTGCGGTAAACAGATTGGTGGTTTCACGATCCACCGGATTAAACCGTGCGACACGGCGCCCACGCACAGTGTGCGACCGGCACAGGCCATCCAGTTCTTCAGTGGCCTGGCTTTTCAAGGGGGCATGAGCCAGTGCATTGAGAAGGCGACCGTTGGCGGCTTGGGCCACCTGGGCGTAGCGCCAGAAGTTGGCGACTCCTTTCCTCATGGGACACCACCGTATGTTCCGGTTTTCTCCCTCCCCGGACGGGCGGAAAATTCTGAACTCCTGCGGATTGTTGATGGTCGTTTCAATTCTGAGCACATTGGCGTGGTCGTACAGTTTGATGGCATTGGCTTTGAGTCGGAAACGTCCCCGACAGCCCTGCGTCCGTCGTTTGCGATCGATGGTCACCTCACCTTTGAATGCGTGGTGCATTTTGCGTCCGAGAAAATGCACCACATCATCAGCACGGAATCCGGTGATGGCGGCATTCACCAAGTCACCGTAAACGGCTTCCAGGGAGTCCCGGTCATTAAACAAAATATCGGTGGCGAACTCGGATTGATTGATGACCCACCAGTAGCCCCCAAAACCCGACTGGTCGATTTTCCCAAGGAGCGAGTTCACCAGAGCTGCCTGACGCTCCAGGAAACGTGGCCAGTCGGTATGGGCAAATTGATCGCAAAGCCCTTTGACCACATCAAGATTGTCAACCCAGGTGATCTTATTGTCGCTCCGACGATACGCCATGCCGGAAGAATTCAGTTTTCGAGACAGCCACTCGCGTCCATTCACGTAGACTTGAATCTCGTAGGGAGCCCAGCTTTGGATGCGCACGTGCATCCAACCAAACTCCGGGTCAATGAGGTTTTGCCCAAAACTCGCTCTCAACGTCTCTATTGTAGATCGGGAAAACTGTTGGTGATCTCGCCATCATCAGGCATGGTACGCACTCGACCAACGGTGCAATAGGATGCCCCAGGCAAAGGACTTGGCGGCCCGACAGGCGGCGTTACCAGTGTGGTAAGCTGGATGCGGCACTCATGGCGCTCCCCATGTCGCATCATCGTGGGTGCGGATCGGCCTGATCCGAAAGGTTCGGATGGTTTATCCGTCGTCGAGACGACACAAGACATTCGGGGTCTGCTTGGTGTATCATAAAGACGTGGGGGGTGTCGCCTTGTGTAGGGCTTTCGAGGCCAGAGCCCTGACCGCCAGAAATGATCCTGTCATGCCCTCTCCACATTGTCCACGCTCTGCGGCAGACGATCATCGTCCAGCCTCGACGGAGACGCTTTGTTGGGAAAGAGGAGAACCGAGATGGCGACCGTCACGATGGAAATCCCTGGAGATATGCTATCGGCTCTCCGAAGATCCCCTGATGAATTCATGCGGGAATTGCGGTTGGCGGCGGCCATCCAATAGTACGCCCAGGGGTGGATTGCCCAGTCCAAGGCAGCTGAGTTCGCTTCCGTAAGCCGCGCCGAATTCCTTGACGAGTTGTTTCGGAGGCGGATTCCTGCTGTGCAGGTTACAGAGGAAGAGTTGAGAGAGGACGTATTTGGTGGCTGACCGCCTAGTGGTGAACGCCTCCCCGCTTATTCTCCTGGGGCGTGTCGAGCATCTTTGGCTGCTGGAGCAGATGTCACGCCAGATCGTGGTTCCGCAATCCGTGTGTTTGGAAATCGCCGCTGGGCAGCGGCGGGATGGTTCCTGCGGAAAAACACTGGCATGGACGGAGCGTTATCGAACTCATCGGCGCGGACGTTGCTGGAGGCCTTGTGCCACCAGGGACTGTTTTTGGACGACCGGCTGCTCGAAGGAATGCTGGTTGAGCTTGGAGAGTAGGTTGTTGCTGATTCCAATACGTCTTTTCCCTCTGTGCCAATGAAAAGTGAGACACTTTCACTCCAATAAATTAAAGTACGGCGGAGGAGGTGTCAGACCGATG
>JADFZF010000388.1 GCA_015232645.1 Magnetococcales bacterium
TTTGGAAACTCTCGAAGAAATGGCCATCTCCGGACGGGAGATCTTCATCCGCCATGGGGGAAAAAGGTTTGGGTATATTCCCTGTCTGAATCATTGTCCCGAATGGCAGGCGGCCCTGCACACGATCATAGCTACGGAGCTTTCGGGATGGCACCGCCCCATCCCAGCCGAATTGTTCTCATAACACCTCCCTCTGGCATCATTTTTCATGCTATGTTGGTTGGGCAGTCGGATGAGTTGGCCCGTTTTTTTCATGCTGCCAATTCAGCGAATTCGGGTGTCACTGTCACCGCCCAATGAGCAACAACATCTCGGATACACTTGACCAAATAAAGTTAGGGTAAATGCCCATGTACAAAATCCCCCAGGTAAGATCCGTCGACGAGGCCCAATTGCTCATCGAAGAACTCGTGAGCAAGGTCAACGAAGCCAGCGCGGAGCTGGAACATGCAAAGAATTTCTCCCGAAAGAACGCTCAGGTCATCGAGAAACTCGCCGCTTCGGCTCAGGAAATCGGTCAGGCGGTCAAGATGATCAAAAATATCGCCGGACAGACCAACATGCTGGCCTTGAATGCCGCCATCGAAGCGGCCGGAGCGGGTGAGGCGGGTAAGGGGTTTGCCGTCGTTGCCAATGAGGTCAAGGATTTGGCTCGACAGACCGCCGAAGCCACCAACCTCATTTCTCAAAAAATGGGTGAAATCCAGAAAAATACCGCCGAAGCCTCCAACACGGCTCAGGAAATCACTCAGAGTATTGATAAGATCAGGGATTCCAACGCAGAAATCATGCAAGTCGCCAGGGATTCAGCCGACTCCCAGTAAGACTTTTTTTCAAGCCGTGCCCGTCCGGCAATCAGACTCGATTTTCAGCCCGGGCTGTGTCCGACAGCCTTTTTTAGGTTTTCTCATAAATCCATAAGGTTTTGCCATGAGACTGCTTTACAAAATCAGCATTCGCAATCGCGTCATTTTTCTCATCGCGGTGGCGATCGTTTCCGTTCTGGTCGCTGGAATCATCCCGGTTTTGACCTCGAAAGGTCAGATGATGATCGACCGGGAGAAGAAAACCAAGCATGTCGTGGAATCGGTTTATGGGATTCTTCTTTATTTCCACGAACGTCAACAGGCGGGTGCCTTGACCTTGCAGGCGGCGCAGGCCCAGGCGATCGAACAGATCAAGTCCCTGCGCTATGGCGACAATGATTATTTTTGGATCAATGATTACACCCCCAAGATGATCATGCATCCTTTCAAGCCGGAGTTGAATGGCACCAGCCTGGTCGATTTTGTCGATCCTGTCGGTAAAAAACCCTTCATGGCCATGGTCGAGGTGGTCCGGCAGCACGGTGAAGGATTCGTCCACTACATGTGGCCCAAGCCGGGGGCCTCCGATCCGGTCAGAAAGATCACCTTCGTCAAAGGGTTCACCCCTTGGCAATGGATCATCGGATCGGGTATCTATGTGGACGATATCGAAACGGAAATGCGTGCAAAATTTGTCCTGTTCATCGACGAACTCGTGGTCAACATCGCCCTTTTGGTCCTGATCTCGGTTCTGATCGCGAGAAGCATTCTCAAACAGTTGGGAGCGGAGATCATCCCGTTGTTTGAATCGGTCAGCGCCCTGGCCGCCGGCAACATGACCGCGCGGGTGCTCACCCGGCGTGGTCGATCCACCCAAGGGATCGGTGGCGCCATCAACGCCTTGGCCGACAGTCTCAATGAGGTCATGCAGGTCATCGCCCTCCATTCCGGCAGCATTAGCGCCTGTGCCGGCGAATTGGTCAAAATTCGTGATCTGGTCGTGACCGATGCCAATAAATCCACGGTGATCGGGAATGAAGTCTCGCATCATAATGAACTGCTCTCCAAGGAGATTGCCGCTATCACCGAAAAGATCGGCGTGATCAGCGGCAACATCCAGGCGGTTTCGGGGGCGGCTCATGAAGTGTCCGGCAACGTGGCGACCATTGCTTCGGGAGCCGAAGAGGCCAGTGCCAATATTTCGACTATGGCGGCGGCGGCGGAACAGATTACCGCCAACCTTTCCGGAGTCAACCAGAGCCTCAGTCAGGTGGACCAGTCGGTTCAGAACGTCGCCGCGTCCATTCACGACATGTCCAAGGCTCTGGGAGGTGTCAGCGATCTGTGCGAAGGGGCCAGTCTGGAATCCGGCAAAGCCAAGGAATTGGCGTCACAAACCCAGAGCATCATGGAAAGGCTGTCC
>JADFZF010000389.1 GCA_015232645.1 Magnetococcales bacterium
GGGATGCGGGGGGGGGGAGAGTTTGCAGACGATGAAGCGGTACAAGGTTTTCGGACCTCCTGCCAGCGTCGTTTTTTTTCCTTCGATGAGGGTGCGTGGGGAATACTCCACCGGCACCTCCAGAATGTAGGTTCGGGATTGATGGACCCGGGCGATGATTTCCAGATCCAGATCCATTCCCTGGGAGACCAGAGGGAAGGAACGCAACAACTTGGCATCGAAGGCCTTGAGCGACGACAGGGGGTCGGAAAGATACCGGTTGAAGAACAGCAGTGACAGGAAGCTCAAGATCAAGCCGCCATATTTGCTGACGAAATACATGGTCGATTTCTTTCCATAGATTTTCTTGATGACCGGATCGATATCGAGGCATTTGATGGCTCTGGAACCAAAGACCACCTGAAACTGGTTGGCAACGATGGGGGTGACCACCTTGAAGATATCCTGAGCCACATATTCGCCATCGGCAGGGAAAAGAACGATGATATTGCCCTTGGCTTTGGCGATGCCCAGGCGGATGGCGGCGCCGCGACCGCGGGCATCGTCCTTCAACTGAAAACAACGGACGAAGCGCTCCTTCAAGGCTTCCTTCAAGGTACCATCCTCGGAACCGCCGTCGATGAAAAGGATCTCCTTGCCGATCCCCAGGGGGGTGAAATCAAGGTGGATCAGCTCCTGCAGCACCCGGCGGACGGTCCGTTGTTCATTGAGGGCGGGGACGACGATGGAGACCAGAAAGCGGTGAGGCTGAAGTTTGAAAGCGTGTAATTGCTTGAAAAGGGTCAACAGTTCCGAAATGATCTGATCTCCCGAATGGCGCCCCGCCGACTCTTCCCAATCCCGGATGGTGATGTAACGGGAATCGATGTGGATATCGTTGATATTCAAAGGCAGGTAGGCGGTTCGCGACGCATGGAGTTCGATCCGATCGCTGTCGGACTCCTGGACGAACAGGCGGGTGATCAGTTTGGTTGTCTGGGGTTGTCTGGCCTGCTTGTCCGACATGAAATAAAAAAAACGCTCAATCAATTCCTGGACCGTTGCCGACGGAATATCGTGATCGGGACGAATATTGCCAATAAAGACTTTTTCAGCTTTGTCATTTTGTTCGATGGTCCGACGAACTCCGGCCACCATGTAGGAGGGATAGAGGGAGGAGTGCTGGGTGCCGGGGCCATAAATGATCAGATCCGCCTCTTCCAGGGCCTGTCGGGCGTGGGGATTGAGGTTGGGAACGACATGTCTTCGCCCCAGCCAGGCATGGCGTTCGGAGAGGGTGAGGGCATCAAGTTGCTGGCGTTCCGCCGGCGTCAGATAGTCGGGGAGCAAGAACAGATCGGCAATTTTGGCGTTGTCCGAATGGGCGGCGACGATGGTCGCCTCGTCGGGGAGGAATTGTCCCGTCTCCCGCAATCCGGTGAGGACCTGGTGGCTGCCATCGGTGATATTCAGCACCCGACCGAAGATCTGGCATTTTTCCTGGAAGACCTGGCTGGCCTGATTAAAATCGCGGTTGCAGGCCAGATGACAGCCGGAAAACAATAAATTACCGACGGAGGTGTCGCCATATTCGAAGACGATGCCGTGATCGAACTGCTCTTGTTCATAACGCAAGAAAGCACCGAGATAATCGGCGATCCAGTTGATTTGACGAATCTTGAGCGCCTGGTAAAGATGGGCCAGGTCGGGACAAGGAAGCTCTCGAACCCGCTCGACCATGGCGGTCAGGCAGGTCAACGCGGCTTCTCTGGGCGTTGGATCGGGAAAGCGGTATTCGAGAATCGCCTTCAGGGCGGTGGAGCTGGCATCGAAGTCCTGAATCAGGCTGATGATGTTTTTACGCACATCGGAGGGACCCAACATTCCGGGAATGAATCGCCTGAGACGTCCCGTAGACAAGCCGTCGTCGAAGGCGTTGACCAGAACGGTCAACTCCACCCGCGAATAGTCGTGAAAGGCGCGGATGATATTGGCCGCCCCGCGACCGCCGCAGAAAACGACGACTTTGAGCAATTTTTCCATGGAGCCTCGCGGACAACCGTGCACAGGGTCATCTTTGTTGTCGTAACAGGCCTGATCTTATCTGTTTTCCCCCCCCAGGCCAAGCAGACAGTTCAGAAAAAAAAAATATTTGACCGCAACCGATCCGGCCCCCCCTTCTTGCCAGGGGTGTTGGCATGGATGATTGGATGATTGAAAAAAAAAGGGGTCTGGGGGATTGCCCCCAGG
>JADFZF010000038.1 GCA_015232645.1 Magnetococcales bacterium
AGACAGGATGGATTCCATGAAAGTCATACGACATTTCAAGTTTTTTGCAAAAAATTTCCTTTATAACCATTTTTTTGATTCTTTTGGCTACTACAGAACATTGAAAAATTTCAAAATCCCCGATTATGACCACGAGAAGAATAAAAGCGCTGTAAGAAAAAAACACCATGGAAAGGGTGGGTGGAAAACACAGTGGGATAACGGATTCGTCTATCGTGATTATGAAAATTATGAAGAATATGTCGATCATCAAAAAGTGAAATTCGATGAAATGCTTGCCATCAAGGGGGGGTTCGCCAAAAAGGATATTATCGAATATCGATTAAAATTTTACAACAGATTCAGTATTCTATCATATATCATCCCGCCTGATGGCCACCTGTTATGCCTCGGGGCGCGTCAGGGGACCGAAGTGGAAGTCCTGCGGGATCTGGGATTTTCTCAGGCCATGGGGATCGACCTCAACCCGGGCGCCAACAACCCCTGGGTCAAGCACGGCGACTTCATGGCGATCGAGGCGGCGGATCATTCCCTGGATTTGATCTACACCAACGCCGTCGATCATGCCTTCAATCTCGACGCCTTCTTCAAAGAACATGCACGGGTCATCAAAAAAGACGGCTATGCCCTCTATGACCTCAATATCCAGTCCGCCGCCAAGGGGGCCGGTCCTTTTGAGGCGGTGGAATGGGATCGAGAGGAACGGGTGTTCCTCCTCATGCTGAAATATTTCAAACAGGTGATTCGCGTCGAAACGGAAGACAACTGGAAATGGGTCTTGCTCAAAGGACCGATCATGGATTGACGGTCCTGCGGATCAATTTCAACCTTTGACGCGAAAACGCCTCTCCCACTCCTGGTGTCTCCCCAGGTCGATGACCTTCTCGAAGGCTCGAAAATCCATGGTATGCGTCAAACCATGGGTAGAGCCTTGGTTTTTTAGATGAGTAAAACACTTTTGCAAGGCTTCGGTGGCGGCAAAAAGGCCCGACAATGCAAACACCACGATCTTGTAGCCCATGCGCTCCAGCTCCATCGCGGAAAGATTCGGCGTTCTCCCCCCTTCGATAATATTGGCAAAAAGATGGTCGCTGGGAAACCGATCGGCCACCAAGGCCAGCTCTTCTCTAGTCTGCGGCGCTTCGACGAACAGGACATCGGCCCCGGCATCCAGATAACGCCTGCCGCGGTGTATCGCTTCCTCAATGCCAAGATCGGCCCGGGCGTCGGTACGGGCCACGATGACCAAACCGCTATCAGCGGCGGCAAACCTCGCGGCGGCAATCTTTTCCACATGCTCCGCGCAGCCAATCACCTGTTTTCCTTCCATGTGGCCGCATCGTTTGGGCCAAACCTGATCCTCCAGAATAATCCCCCCGACTCCCGCTCTCACCACCTCTTCCACCGTACGGATGACGTTGAGGGGATTACCATAGCCGGTATCCATGTCGGCAATGACAGGCAGTCCGGTGGCCGCTGCGATATCCCGGGCGGCTGCCACCATCTCCGTCGCGGTCATATACCCCAGGTCCGGCTTTCCCAATCTGGAGGCGGAAATACCAAAGCCTCCGGAAAAGACCAGATCAAAACCCACCTGCTCCGCAACGATCGCCCCGAGACAATCATAGACCGCGGGGGCTATTCTGATTCCGGGCCGATGGAGTATTTGTCTTAAATGATTGCCTGGAGTCATGCGTCGTCATCAATGGGCTGGGTGGTGGTGTCGATTTCAACAACTCCCTTGAGTTTTTCATATTTCCTCCGTGGAATCAACTCCAGGACCGGAATACCGTCCGCCACCGCCTTCCGATTTTCTCCCCTGGCTTGGCGGGTCTCCAGCTGCAAGACTTGAAGGACTATGGTCGAAAATCAGAAAACACCGTCATTCTCGATAATAAAAAGTATTATTGGACACGATCAACTAAATGCCATGACTTATCTTTGACACAACCGTGACGAAAGGCTGACAGATGGAAACCAAAAAACTGACCGCATTCGTATTTCAGGGAGGTGGCGCTTTCGGTGCCTATGAGTATGGGGCATTCAAGGCCCTGTGGGAAGAAGGGATCCGCCCCGATATTGTCACCGGAGTTTCCATCGGTGCCGTCAACGCCGCCGTTGTGGCCGGATGCCGCAACAATGACCCCCCCGCGGCCCTGGATGAGCTGTGGAAACGCTTCAGTGCCGTGCCCATGCCAGGACTCCCCGAAGGCTTGCATCACCTGTTGTCTCTCCCCTTCAACCCCGGCATGTACTACACCAACCCCGGCCTCTTTTTTTCTCCTCTGACCCAAACCCACTATGCCGTCACCACCCTGCTCGAAAAAACCCTCAACGACCTCATCGATTGGGACAAACTCAACCAGGGCCCGATGCACTTCGCCGTTACCGCCACCAATATTGAAACCGGCTTGCTGGAAATGTTTGCCAACTTCAACGTCGCGGACGAAGAGGCGCCAGGACCTATCAAGCCTCCTCCCATCCATGCCCTGCACATCCTCGCCAGCGGTGCCCTCCCCCCCGGATTTCCCATGGTGGAAATCGATAATCATTATTATTGGGACGGTGGCCTATTCGATAACACTCCTCTCAAACCTGCCTTCAAGGCCTTGAACAACCATAAAGATTCCGCAAACATCACCTATGACCGCTCAGTGTACGTCTTCGCCTTATTTCCTCATCAAGGATTGGTCCCGAAAAACATGCTGGAAGTGAACAATCGTAAAATGAGCATCGCTTTTGAAACCAAGATGGGCTACGACCAAAAACTATACCGTAAGATCAATGATATGCGCCAATTTGCCTACGAAGTGGATCGAATCCTCCCCAGCGACAGCCCCCTGCGTCACCATCCCGGCTTCCAGGATCTCCTCTCCTATCAACCGGTGCCCCCCCCCATCGTGATCGAGTTGACCGAAACCTATTCCCTCCGAGAGCTGGCCTTGGTCCCCGGGACCGATTTTACCCATCAAACCATCCAACAACGCTGTGATACCGGATACCGGATCGCCAAACAACTCGTGAAATAATGAGCAGGAACCACCACATCCCACTTGCCAACTCCGGCTTCCCCATGCTAAACAGGAAGCATTATTGAATGTTAAGCTCCACCCCGCGCGATCGGGAAAGTAGGGACCTGGCCCGCAGGAGACCATGAACTTGGCCAGTGACCGGGAGTGGGGAGGAAAAGTCCCCCGTCCCTGACCCCTCCCGGTCATCGGTCGATACGTTCATCGTAACCAAAGAAGCTGTCAACACCTTGCACGAGACGTACACGCCATGGATAACGCGACCACCATGACCCACACAGTCCGTCTGAAGAGGCTGATTGCAGAACTCGGCCGTGCCACCCAGGTCGCCCGACAGGTGGGAACCGGACGCAGGTATTGGAATCAAATCATCGGAGCCCAAGGACGATGCGACGCCGGCGACTTGTTGGCCCAACGACTGGAACAGACCAGCGGCCTACCCGACGGCCGGACGGACGTCACCGAAGCTGTTCCCCCCTGGCCGCGGAACGGAACCCCAGCGGAATTCGTCAACATTCCCCACCTTGAGGTGACAACCAGCCTGGGCCCTGGAGAACTCGCCCCGGAAGATGACAACATCAAGGGATATTTGGCATTCAAAAACATTTGGTTACAAAAAAGACGCCTTAATCCCCGCTTTCTCACCGTCATCGACGCCATCGGCGATTCCATGCACCCCACCATCAACGACGGCGACATCCTCCTGGTGGATCTTCGACAAAAAGAACCCCAGGACAATCGTATTTTTGTCCTGCGCCTGGATAATCAACTGTACGCCAAACGGCTGCACACCCGCCCTGGCCAGGAGATCGTCGTCCAATCCGACAATCCCGCCGCCCCCTCATTTCCCATCACCCTCGGTCGCACCCTGGGAGTGGACATCATCGGTCGGGTGGTTTGGGCGGGACGCGATATGTCGGATTCAGGTCCGTGATTCCTCGAGCATGCGCGCCAACGCCGCCCCAGGATCGGCGTGACGCATGAAGGCGGTGCCAATCAGAAACATCGCAATCCCCCTGGAGCGCAACAATCGCACATCCTGGCCGCTATGAATCCCGCTCTCCGCCACCACCAGGCGGTCGGGAGCCACCCTGCTCGCCAAAGCCAGACTGCAATCCAGAGAGGTCGCAAACGATTTGAGATCCCGGTTGTTGATCCCCAACAACGGTGTTTTCAGGTCATGAGCCCGAGCCAGTTCCTCTTCATCATGCACCTCGACCAAGACCTCCAACCCCAATTCCATGGCCGCCGCTTCCAGTTCCTGCGCCTGGGTCAACGACAAAACCGCCATGATCAACAAAACCGCATCCGCCCCCAAGGCGCGCGCCTGTACGACCTGGTAAGGATCATAGAGAAAATCCTTGCGCAACAAGGGTAGACTCACCTGCCGCCGCACAAGGGGGAGAAATTCATCGTCCCCCTGAAAATAATCCCGGTCCGTCAGACAGGAGAGACACGCCGCCCCATGCGACTGATACCCCTGGGCAATGACAACCGGATCGAATGCCGCATCCGCGCCAGGAAAAATACGCCCCAGGGAGGGAGAGGCCCGTTTGATCTCGGCAATGACGGCGCAACCCGTTTCGGCCACGGAAGTTTTCAGTCCCTGGATAAAACCACGGGGTGGTCCCCATTCGGCCCCCTTTTCCATCAGATCCAGCTCGCTCCAACGCTGGCGATTGCGGGCCACCTCCTGACGTTTGGTGGCCATGATCCGTTCCAGGATGGTGCCGCGCATACCCATCTTGATCCTCTCGAAAAACCGTTCAGACGGATGAATGGCTGATGGCAATCAGACGCTGCAGGCATTGGTTGGCATCGCCATGGTCGATGGCGAATGCCGCCCGCTCCATGCCCGAAACGATGTCGGCAACGACGCCTGCCACATACAGGGCCGCACCCGCATTGACCAACACCACATCGCGCCGCGGACCCGTCGCACCGTTGAGAATGGCACGGGTGATGGCGACATTGTCCATCACGTCGCCGCCACGTAAATCTTCGGCATCGGCCCTTGGGATCCCCCACTGTTCCGGCTCGACCCGGGAGGTGATCACCCGACCGTCGTCCCTAAGTTCCGATAGCTGCGTGGGGGCGGTAATGGTGATTTCGTCCAACCCATCCAACCCATGGACCACCAGGGCACGCTTCGATCCCAGGCGTCCCAACACCTGGGCCATGGGTTCGGTCCAGCGCTGGTCAAAAACCCCCAGCAACTGACACGTTGCCGACGCCGGATTGGTCAAAGGCCCCAGAAGATTGAACAGGGTACGTACTCCCAGTTCCTGTCGGGGTTGGGCAGCATGCTTCATGGCGCCGTGATGGCTGGGGGCGAATAGAAATCCAATCCCCGCCTCTCCGAAGCACCGCTGCAAAACCGCCGGAGGGGCTTCGATATCCACTCCCAGGGCCTTGAGCAGATCGGCCGAACCGCACTTGGAAGAGATGGCACGGTTTCCATGCTTGGCGACGGTGACGCCACAGGCGGCGACGACAAAGGCGACCGTTGTGGAAATATTGAAGGTTCCGCGACCATCGCCGCCGGTGCCGCAGGTATCCACCAGGGGACCGGCACCGGGAACATCGATTTTCAAGGCCTTGTCGCGCATGGCCTGCGCCGAGCCCGCCAGTTCCGCCACCGTTTCCCCCTTCATGCGCAGGGCGATGACGTAGGCGGCAATCTGCACAGCGGTGGCACCACCCGACATGATCTGATCCATGACCTCCCGAGCCTGGTCCTGGGACAGGTCTTCCTGGCGCAAAAGCCGAACGAGAGCCGAACGAATCGCCATCATCCCCCCCTACCCGGCCGAACCCGCGGCGGGGGAATCGAGAAAATTCTTCAACAGCTCATGCCCCCATTCGGTCAGGATGGATTCGGGATGAAACTGCACCCCGTGAACCGGCAAGGTTTTGTGCCTGAGCCCCATGATCAGGCCGTCCTCGGTCCAGGCCGTCACTTCCAGGCATTCGGGAAAGCCAGCTCGGTCCACGATCAAGGAATGATAACGGGTCGCCGTAAAGGGCGAAGGGAGTTGGGCGAACACCCCGGTCCCCCGATGATGGATGAGCGATGTTTTGCCATGCATGAGACTGGGGGCGCGGATCACCTGCCCTCCGAAGGCCTGTCCCATGGCCTGATGCCCCAGGCAGACACCGAGGATGGGAAACACCCCGGATAAACGACGAATGATATCCAGCGTGATACCGGCCTGATCGGGCGTCCCGGGGCCGGGCGAGATGACGATATGGGAGGGGCCGAGTCGGATGATATCGTCGACCCCGACGGCGTCATTGCGCTGAACCAGAACCTCGACGCCCAATTCCCCAAAATATTGCACGAGGTTGTAGGTGAATGAATCATAATTGTCGATCATCAGCAGCATGGCCGTCACTCCAACCCTTGTTGCGCCATGTCCACGGCGCGAAAGATGGCGCGTGCCTTTTCTCTGGTCTCCTCATATTCCCGCTCCGGCCTGGAGTCGGCGACGATGCCCGCCCCCGCCTGGACGTGGAGGATACCGTCCTTGATCACTGCGGTCCGGATGGTGATGGCCAGATCCATATTGCCGGAGAAGGAGATGTATCCGACGGTCCCGGCATAGGGGCCGCGCCGTGATGCCTCCAGTTCATCGATAATTTCCATGGCACGAATTTTGGGAGCACCACTGACGGTTCCGGCGGGAAATGTCGCTGCCACCACGTCGAACGGGGTCAAACCCGGTTGCAATCGCGCTTCGACATTGGAAACGATGTGCATGACATGGGAGTAGCGCTCGATGACCAGCCGTTCGGTCACCCGCACCGAGCCGCTGACCGCCACCCGACCCAGATCGTTGCGTCCCAGATCCACCAGCATGATATGTTCCGCCAATTCCTTGGGATCGGCCAACAGTTCCTGTTCCAAGGCCTTGTCCTGGGCTGCGGTTTCACCGCGCCGCCGGGTTCCGGCGATGGGACGGACCGTGATCACATCCCCTTCCTGACGCACCAAAATTTCGGGGCTGGAGCCGACCATGGAAAAATCGCCCAGATTGAGCAAAAACATGTAGGGCGATGGATTCGTCGCCCGAAGCGCACGATAAAGCGACATCGGCGAGTGGGAAAAGGGAATGGAGAGCCGCTGCGACAGCACCACCTGGAAGATATCGCCGGCGCGGATGTATTCCTTGGCCTTTTCCACCGCCTGTTCAAATTTTTCCCGGGGCATTTCATGACGAAACTGATCTTCGCTGATCCGCCTCCCAGGGGCCGGTGGTTTCGGGCGGGACGGGGCATTACGCAGGCTGGCAACCACCTGATTGATTCGGGCAGCGGCATCGGAATACAGGGTTATCAGATCGCTTTTGGCGTCGATGAGGAGATTGACCACCACCTTGAGCCGACCTGTCAGATTGTCGAACAGGATCACCAGGTCCGATAGCATGAAAATGGCATCGGGAGTCCCCAGGGTATCGGGATTGGCATCCGGGACCTGCTCGAACGATCGCACCATGTCATAACCAAAATAACCCACGGCGCCGCCATGAAACCGGGGGAGGCCGGGGACTTCCACCGGCTTGAAGCGACCCATCATCGTTTCCAATATTTTCATGGGCTTGCCGGTGACGAATACCTCCTTGGGCCGTTCCCGCCAACGGATTTCGACCCGATTCGGGTAGGCGAGGAAAATGGCGGCCGGATCCAGGCCCAAAAAACTATACCGCCCCCATTTTTCTCCCCCCTGCACCGATTCGAACAGATAGGAGTAGGTTGCCTCACGCGCCACCTTGATGAAGGCAGAAACGGGGGTGTCCAGATCGGCGAGGATTTCCCGATAGATCGGAACCACGTTTCCCTGGGTCGTCAGTTGCAAAAAGGTTTCGAAGGATGGTTGAATCATGGGAACAAGCATAACATGTTTTTTCCTCCCTGGCATCCCTGGAAAAGTCCAAAGCACCTCGGGCGGAAGGGTGGATTCAAATTTTTGACAAGTTTTATTCGCCACCCAAACGGGTTATGATGGTTCGCGTCAAAACCCGGGGCCATGGCCGCGGATCATAATACCGCTCGGCGTCGCAAATGGCTGAATACTACTCCTTTCGACCATGTTCTGAAAAGAAAAATTGATTGCCAATCCCTACAGGATATCACCGCCATGAACTATCAGGATATTCTTTATCACGAAGCGGGTGGGGTCGCTACCATCACCATCAACCGGCCCGAGAGTTACAACGCTTTCCGCGCCCTGACCTGCGAGGAATTGATCCACGCCTTTGATCGCGCCGGTTGGAACCGCTCCATTGGCGTCATCGTCCTGACCGGAGCCGGAGACAAGGCTTTCTGTACCGGCGGTGACCAATCGGCTCATAGCGGTTCCTACGACGGTCGCGGCAGCATCGGCCTACCTCTGGAGCCCCTCCAGGGGGTCATCCGCTCCGTGCCCAAACCGGTCATCGCCAAGGTACGCGGCTATGCCATCGGTGGCGGCAACGTCCTGGCCCTGCTCTGCGATCTGACCATCGCCGCCGAAAGCGCCATCTTCGGCCAAGTCGGTCCCAAGGTCGGATCGGTCGATCCCGGCTTCGGTACCGCGTTTCTGGCACGGGTTGTCGGTGAAAAAAAGGCCAGGGAAATCTGGTACCTATGTCGGCGCTACCGCGCCGACCAGGCTCTGGACATGGGGATGATCAACGCCGTCGTCCCCGATGCCCAGCTTGATGACGAAGTGGATCAATGGTGTCACGAGATCCTCGCCCATTCGCCCACCGCACTGGCGCTGGCCAAAAGTTCCTTCAACGCCGACACCCAGCACATCGCCGGCCTGTCCAATCTGGGCCTCCATGCCGTGGCCCTGTTCTACGAAACCGACGAATCCAAGGAAGGGGTCGCCGCCTTCAAGGAAAAACGTCGCCCCAACTTCCGAAAACAATGGTGTGATGGATCATGATCCTGAGTGATCATGTGACGAGTGCCAGGAACGCCGAGGAAAAACAAAATACCTCGTCCACAGGCCGGAATGTCACTGTTCCGGTCCCTCTTCTTCAGGGCCTGTTGGCTTGGATGGTCAAGAAAAAAAAGGGGTCTGGGGGATTGCCCCCAGGGTTTTGCTTTTGCTTTTGTTTTTCACGCGCCCCTTGACCCGAAGCGAGATTCCCGCGTGCCTTGAGCGGGAATCTCGCGCAGGCGCGCACCTTGGGCGCCCTTTCTTCGCGGTTTGGGCGAAGAAAGGGCGCCGCCCTGTCGGGGCGCAAGCCTGACAACCGGCAGGGCGTCCCGGTCTTTTCGCAAAAACCGCGAAAAGACCGGGACCAAGGCGCGCGCCTGCGCGGTTTTTCCGCAAAAAACGCGCGGAAAAACCGCTTCGGGTGAAGGGGCGCGTGAAAAACAAAATCAAAATCAAAACCCTGGGGGCAATCCCCCAGACCCCTTTTTTTTCTTGATCGTTTTTGTTTCCATAAGTAAAGTGAAGTCTGAATGGGAAGGGTCGGGAAAGGGGGGAGGGAATCCTCCTATCCATCCAAACATCCCCCCTAAATGTCAGGGGGGACAAAAAAACATTCGGCAAACATCAACCCACCAGCAAATTTGAAATATTGCTGGACATATTCCAAATCATCCCGATAAACAAAATCCATCTGTCCTTGGATGGAAACCGTCGGGGGCGTCAGGGTAATCTCGCCAAAACCGTGGGCCTCCATCAGCCGGGTCTGAACCCCTCCAGCCACCAGGTTGGCCAACTCCCCGAAAGCATCGCTGCCATCGGCGTCCAGAGTTTCCAACTCTATGCCGGCAAAAGCCCCGGATAACTTGCAGGCCACATAGTCCGGCGCCGCCAGATGCATCCCCCCCATCAGGCTGCCACTGTAACCCACCATGGCCAGAACCTCAGTATTGGGTGGACGGTAAATCTCCCCTCCCGGACTCATGCGCACAGGCCCTGGCTGAGCATCCATGAATAAATATGCAGAAAAAATTTCCTGGACCGATTCAACAATCAACCCAGCCACTTTCGACTGAAACTCGCGCATGGGAGAATCACCAACCCGCCTGACGGTTATATAGTTCATTAACGAGCACATACTCATACCGCTATTTGCAAACTTCTTGCAAGCATTTTCTGGCACATCCTCCCAGATTCTCCCTGATTTCAGACGAGATACGACGCTCAATAGGCCTTCTCCAATAATCAGCATGAGAATTGCAAGACAATGAAGAGACAGGCACAAAAAAACCATCCTGGTGGCTTCGCCATCGTACCAGAGGCAGAAGGATCAACAACAGATTCAGGACAAGAATTTATTCTCCGGCTGTCATGCCTGCCTTTTACTCCAGAAGGCTTCCGATCCCGAAGAACTGTGAACCCTGATGAGTCATGTCCCAACGAGAATGCCAACCACGATCAGTCGCCAACCATCGTCTTAAAGATGAACCGATTCTCCTGAAAACCGAAACGGGGCTGCCCTCATGACCAATTCATTGGAAAAAATTTTCAATTCGACGCCTCAACCGGCAGATTTTGCCAGGAGCTATCTGGACCATCTGTGTGCCATTCTACGTCGAATGGATCCCGCTGCCATCGCAGCCTTCATCGATGTCATACTCCAGGCCAGGAATACGGAGCACACGATATTTTTCATCGGCAACGGCGGCAGCGCCGCGACCGCCAGCCATTTCGCCAATGACCTGGCAGTCGGGACGCGCAGTGCACGCCAACCATTCCGTGCCATCAGCCTGACCGACAACGTCCCCATCCTCACCGCCATTGCCAACGACTACGGCTATGAAGAAACCTTCGTCCGTCAGTTGCATTACCTCCTGCACCCTGGCGACGTCGTGGTCGGCATCTCCGCTTCCGGCAATTCCCCCAACGTTTTGAAGGCCATCGACTACGCCAACGCCTCGGGAGCCCACACGGTCGGCTTGACCGGCTTCGATGGTGGTCGTCTGCGGCACATGGTCGAAACGGCGGTGCATGTCCCCACCAACGCTGGCGAATACGGCCCGGTGGAAGACGCTCACATGATTCTTGATCACCTCGTCGGGGGATTCCTGACACTCGCATGTCGCGCAGAAACATAGACCGGCCCCAGTCACAGGCCAACCACCCACTTCCGGCATCACTTCGCTTCATCAACAGACGACATACTCATGAATATTTTGTCTTTGATCGGCCGTCACCAGGATCTCTTCACCTCCGACCTGACAACCCACCGCACACCCATCGAAAAAATCGTGTCCGGATCCAAATTTCTGGTCATCGGCGGCGCCGGATCCATCGGTCAGGCGGTCAGTCGCGAAATCTTCAAAAGACACCCGGCAGCCCTGCATGTGGTAGACATCAACGAAAACAACATGGTCGAACTGGTGCGAGATATCCGCAGTACCCTGGGATACATCAAAGGCGATTTTCGTACCTTCATCGTGGACTGCGGCAGTATCGAATTCGAAGCCCTGCTGCATCATGAAGGCCCCTACGACTACGTATTCAATCTCTCTGCATTGAAGCACGTCCGCAGCGAAAAAGATCCCTACTCCCTCATGCGCATGCTCAAGGTCAACATCTTGGACACCCTCAACACCCTGCGCCTGAGCCATGCCGCAGGAAGCAAAAATTATTTTTGCGTCTCCACCGACAAGGCGGCCAACCCCGTCAACATGATGGGGGCCAGCAAACGCATCATGGAAATGTTCCTCATGCGCGAAAGCGTCACCCAGGCCATCTCCATGGCCCGCTTTGCCAATGTCGCCTTTTCCGATGGCTCGCTCTTGCACGGATTCAGGCAACGATTGGCCAAACACCAACCCTTATCGGCTCCCAACGATGTCCGCCGCTATTTTCTCACCCCTCAAGAATCGGGCGAGCTGTGTCTCATGGCGGGCCTGCTCGGCCATAACCGCGACATCTTCTTCCCCAAATTAAACGACAAACTGCATCTGATCACCTTCGCCGCCATCGCACAGCGCTTTTTGCACTCCTTGGGTTACCAACCCCACCCGTGCGCCTCGGAAGACGAAGCCCGCGACCGCGCCGAAGAGTTGATTGCCAAAAAACAATGGCCCTGCTATTTCTCCAGCAGCGATACCACCGGTGAAAAAGACTTCGAAGAATTCTTTACCGACAATGAAGATCTCGACATGGACCGTTATGAAGGCATTGGCGTCATTCGCAACGGCGTGCCCCCCGACAATAAACTCCTGGATCAATTCCACAACCACATCCTCGCCTTGCGCAACAACGGCCGCTGGGACAAAGTGGACCTTGTCGAATGGTTTTCCCGCCTGCTGCCCGAGTTTCAGCATCGAGAAACCGGTAAATACCTGGACCAACGGATGTGATAGTGAAACAATACACGTTGCCTGGACCCAAACCCCCAACTGCTCGACACTATTTGACATATCCAACATCCATTCATTCAGAGGATGAATGGATCGCTTGAATTCAACTTAACAATTATGTATTAAATGATCGCTTCATCTCCCAACCAAAAACAGGTAAGATCAGTACAACTTGTTATCGAAACATCAAATATCATGCGCTACACAATGAACAGAAATGGCATGTCTCATGGATAAATCCTGGATCAAACGTCTGAATGCCGCCGATATCGGCGAACCTATCCTGATCGCTCCACACACTTGGTGGGTGGGTTGGAATCTGACCAACGATCCTTTTCAATGCCACACCTATCTCATCGAACAGGGAGACAACTCCATTCTTCTCGACCCGGGCGGCCAACTGACCTGGAATGCCACTCTGGAAAAAATTGAAAAGGTCATCCCCTTTGCAAAAATCCGCTACTTCATCTGTCACCATCAGGACCCCGATATCACCTCCTCCCTCCCCGCCATCGACCGACTGGTCACCCGCTCCGATGCCGCCATTCTCAGCCACTGGCGCGCCAACGCCCTGCTCAAACACTATGCCATTACCACCCCCCTCGCTTGTGTCGAAAAAATGGGCTGGCACCTCGACCTGGGCCAAGGGAGGGTACTGAAATTCGTTTTCACCCCCTATCTCCACTTCCCCGGTGCCTTCTGTACGTTCGATACCTTGTCGGGAATCCTTTTCTCCAGCGACCTGTTCGGCGGTTTTACCGATGACTGGAAACTGGTGGCCGAGGACGAAAATCACTTCGAGAATATTCGCCCGTTCCACGAACATTACATGCCCCACAAAGATGTGCTGATCCATGGACTTTCCAAGCTGGAACCCCTCCCCATGACCATGATCGCACCTCAACACGGATCCATCATCCCAGGAGAACTGATCCCCTTCATGTTCAATCAATTGAAAGCCATGGATTGTGGTCTGTTCCTCATGACCCGGGCCAATTCCGATTTCATGCGCCTTTCACGTCTGAACCGCATGCTCAAGGATGTCATTCAGAGCATGATTTTGCATCGCGACTTCAAGGAGGTCGCCAACGCCATCCTCACCGCCACCGAATCCCTGATCCCCTCCAACCACATCGAATTCTACGCCAAACTCGATGACGACCTGGTCGTTCACCTGGCCCCGGAGTCAGGATTCCGCGGCACCACCGCCCAGCTCTCACCGGAATATCGTGCTTTCATTGGCCTGTCGCGTGATCACTGGAAAGGAAATGATATCGGTCCCTACATGGTCATCGATCTTCCCGAAACTCCCCCATCCCCGGGAGCTACCCGAGGATTGCTCCTCCCCCTGTTTTCCCTGCAGACCCATCTGGTCAATGCCTTGGTCATCTTCCGTCTCAATTATGATATCGAAATCGATGACGAACTCGCCATGGTTCTGAGTCGGATTTCCGAACCGCTGGGAGTGGCCATCGAACGCGAAACCATTTTTCAAAACATGGAAAAAGAGCGCGACAGCATCTATCAACGTTCCATCCGTGACCCGCTGACCAACCTTTATACCAGAGTGTACATGCGTGACGCCGCTGATCGCTTGTGCCGCGTGCAAGACCGCGATCCGCGCTCCAAACTCGTGGTCGCCATGCTGGACATCGATCATTTCAAATCGGTGAATGACACCTACGGCCATGGTTGCGGTGACCAGGTCCTGCAACAGGTCGCCAAGGTGCTCCTGGAGGGGGTGCGCAGCGCCGATGTCCCGGTGCGCTTGGGGGGAGAAGAATTCGTCACCTTCCTGGTGGGAGTCGATCTGAACATCGCCAAGGATATCATGGATCGGGTGCGGCTACGCGTCTCCCAGCTCACTTTCAACGGCGTCATGTCGGACCGCCAAGTCACCATCAGTGCCGGATTGGCTTCCCGACACGTCGGGGAACCCCTGGACGAGGTCATCAACCGTGCTGACATCGCCCTCTATCAAGCCAAATCCAGCGGTCGCAATCGGGTCATCCTGACTCAGGATCCTGAAAGCCAGTCGCCCCTGCCATAAACCACTCTGGTCGGGGCTTCATCCTCCCCAAGGGACAACAACGACCGAATCATCCCGACGCCTGGGCATGGATTGGCCTCAACACCCTGCCCGGACGCGACGACGGGGGTATGGTGTGAAGCCTTGGCTTGGCCACCATACCCCCGCAACAACCGAAAGGACCCTGCCCAGGTCCCTCCTGTAACCTTGAAAATCCGCTGGCCTTAATGCCAACGGCCTTCGCCCCGGGCTGCAGGCCAACCCGCCAAAAAACATTCCGACATATGGTTCACCATGATTTCCCAGGCCTCCCGCTCGGCGTGGCGGGTGATCTTTGTCGCAGCGACGGCATGACCCAACATCGCCCGACCGACCGATACCGCCCCAAGCCCCATGGTCGCCACGGCCTGGTTGGGCACCGCAACCTTCAACATATTACCGACTTGATTGCGCATCAGATGAGCCAAATCTTCGGAAGCCTCCATCTGCTGCGATACATAATCCCAGCAAACCTCCTTGCCAAGTTCCTGAAAGGACATCAACAGATTGAATCTGTTACGATATACTTTTCCAACACGCTCAGTGACCGCTGCATTCATGGTGGCTTGCCTCTCCTGGATAAAATTGGAACCATGTTGCAACGCAGCATAACGGGCTTGAGCCCTCACGTCAAGACTATTTTCGCGACCGCTTCCAATTTTACCACGTCGCAAAAAGATCACCGATCGGACCTATTCGGATCTCCGCGGTTGGGAATGATCAAAAACAGAGGGAATCAGGGGGATTTCCCCCAAACCCATTTTTTCTTTCAATATTTTCATACATCAATCAATAATTGGCCATCCATACCGCAGAGATCCGAATTATAAATTACAACTTGCCTTCCCAAAGGTGCTTACCGAAACCACTCAGAGTGATGAACAGCAGTGTCAAGCCGACGGTGATCAGGGTGAAACCCAGCACCCGCGACCAAAAGCGTAAACGCGACGTGGGTGGTGCCACAAGCAAGGGTTCCAGTTGTCCCGTTTCCCGAAGGCGTCGATATTCGGCCAACCGTTCCCGTTTGAACTCCTCCACCGGCATTCGACCAACGAACATCATGATATCCAGAGGAAATTTACTGGGACGAAAATGGCAGTTGAAAAAATGGACGGTAAAGATGAACACCACGGCGAGAAAGGCCTCTTCGCCATGGATCACGGTGGCGACATTGAAAATCCACCCCGGGAAGAACTCTCCGGCCAGTTTGGGAAACCAAAGGATCAAACCCGACGAACCGATGATGAACATGCCCCAGAACGGCGCCCAGTAATCAAACTTCTCCCAATAGGACCAGTGATCGAAAATAGGGCGCGGCCCTTTGCCGAGGAACCAACGCACCATGGCGATAAAATCCTTGAGGTCCTGCAGGTTGGGAATCAGGGACGTCGGCCCGAACCAACGGAACCTGCCCCGCCTGACCCAAAAGATTCGATACAACACTGCCACCAGATGGGCAAAGAAGACCACGGTGAAAACCACCGCCGCAATCCGATGCACCTTCGCCATGACGGTCGCCCCGCCCAAAAACCGGGCGACCCAGGGGGCCCAAAAGGCATCGGGATAAAGCACCGTCATGCCGGTAAAGGCCAAGCTCATGATGGAGAGGGCAAACGTCAAATGCGCCAACCTCCAGATCCCAGGAAACCTCTGAACATAGGTCTTGGCGCCTGAAACCTCCTCGGCGGACGGTTCGTGATGCACCGGCAGCAAGCCCAGACGCTTTTCCCTGGCCTCGCGGTAAAACCACAACATGGAATGGCTCCAGAAGAACAGGAAAACTCCCGCCAACAGTAGGATCATAAACTTGGAGGCCAGCCACAATTCGGGATACCGTTCAAAATCGTGAGAATTGCCATGGGGTTGGAAGGTCAGGAACCCGGGGGAAACGCCGGCGTGACACTTTTTGCACGTCTTTTCTCGATTCTTGCCAAAGACGGGCGACTCGGGATGATTGACCTGACGATTATTATGCGCTGAATGACAATCGAAACATTTGGCCGTGAAGGTGTACCCCAAAACATTGACCTGACCATGATAAGTCTTGGTATAGGTCTCGTAGGATTCATGATGACAGTTGCCACAGCTTTTGGTGATCACCAGCTTGGCCAGATCCTGGTGCGGCGAAGAAATCTTATGGGCGGTGTGACAGTCGGCGCAGACGGCCGCCTTGGTATTGCCATAGCGCAACACCTGGGAACCATGCACCGACTCCTGATACAGTCGCAACTGCTCCTGATGGCAACGGCCACAAACTTCGGGCGTGGAAAGTCGGAAAGCCTCGCGGCCCGATGTCCCCTTGGCCGAGATGCTGTGCCCTTCATGACAGTCGGGACAACCGGCATTGGGTTTGCCCGAGCCATCCTTGCGCGGTTGGCCGTGGATCGATTCGGTGTAGAAGGCGATGGTCCGTAAAACCTTGTCCAGCACCGTTTCCTCACGACCCGGCTCCCGGCCCCAGCCTCGGTGATGCATCTCGTCGTGACACCGGACGCAATCCACATCCTTTTTATCTTCAGGACGATGGGGAATCCGGGTGATCAGGCGGTGGCACTCAACGCAGGTTCGTTTGCCGTGGACACTTTGCTGCAGCTTTTCCCGATCGATATATAAATTGGCCTTTCTGGTACGTATCTCCTTACCCTGGGGGACGCCAAAACCTTTCTCACCATGACATCCGTAGCAACGAACGTCGGAGGTCCCGATGTCCACCTTGATGGCCGGGCCTTCCTCGGGTTCGAGCATCCCTTTGGCGGACGCGGTCCAGGAAGACAGACTGATCAGCAACAGCAGCAGCCCGGCCCAAACTTCGGCCCTGGCGATCCCCGACCATGGCCCAAAGGGAATGAAAGGGAGTCGAAACATGATCACTATTTTGTATTTTCTTGTTTTTCTTCCTTGTTGCCACTATGGTACCACGCGTGTTCCGGTCGACTGAGAATCGCTGCCAGCACCTTGGCCGCCTCATCCGCCTGGGCCACTTTGCCATTTTTCCTGGCCTTGGCGATCATCTCCTCCGCCTGGGGCAGGAATTGCGTATAGAACAGTCGGCCCAGGTCATGAAAACCCTGCCACTGGACAAAATCGGGGGCCTGCATGGATGCCCCCTGACGGACGCGTCGTCCCGCCTGATGCCAGATCTCGAACCAGGTCCACTCGATGACATCGTCGTATTTGGCCGGGCTGCGCAACCCGCTTCGGGCCAGGGCCTCCATCAGTTCCTGAGCCGGTTGGGCAAACTTGGAGTTGTACAGCGTGACGACATTGTCGAACTGTTGATAAAAATTCTGCACGATGGATTCGGTATGACAGGAAATACATACTTCCTGCATCCGATTGCGATTATCCTTCCAGGAAGCTTCCGACTTTTCAGGGCCTTCACCCACCTTGTAGGACAAGGGCGCCTTGAGATTCCAACTGATACGATGGCTGACGTCATGGGTCAGGGGCGACTCCACCGTGGCCGACATGTGGCAGGTGGCACAGGTGGGACCGGTATCGAAGTCTTCTCCTGGAACCCATTTGGGGGACTGCAGGTTCATCCGCCCGACGTTGGCGTAAAAATTGATGCCATGTTTGGACTCGTCGTAGATTTCCTTCTGCGGATGGGCCGGACCGCGATGGCACTTGCCACAGGCCTCGGGGCGACGGGCCTGAATTCGTGAAAATTCATGCCGTTGATGACAGGAGGTGCAGGTTCCCCGGGTTCCATCGGGGTTGATTCGACCGATACCACTGTTGGGCCAGGTGATGGCCTCCAGCTTGCCGCTCGACTTGACCTTCACCCGCGAGCCATGACACTGAATACAACCATGCACTGCCGCCGCTGCCAGGGATTCATCCGCCATCCCTTGGGTCACTTTGGCCATGTGGTAGGACGAGTCGCTTTCAATCTCCCCCGCCTTGGCATGCACACTCTGGGCGAATTCCTTGGCCTCGCGCTGGTGGCATCGGCCACAATCCTTCGGGGTGACGAGAATGGAAATCAAAAATTTCTTGTGCATGAAGGCATCCGGATCACCTGGCTCGGCGCGGTGGCATTCATAGCACCCCACGTTGGCACCATAATGTTTGGAATTGCCCCATTGTTGATACAAGCCGCGGTTGTCCTGGATATGGCAGGAGACGCAGGTGGCGCTCTCCTTGCTCAACGCATCGAAAGTTTTCCTCGGCGCCTTCTCCACCTCCTCGGCGCCCGCCGCTACCGCCACCTTGGGCACCGAAGCCGCCTCATTCGCACTTTCCGCCGCCCATGACCATCCGGAAAACACGCCGATGACCACCCACGCCACCGATATCACGACCCATGGGACCCCACCGGCGATCCCTCGGCCCGGCAAGCCCCACGAACATCCCGATTTTTCCATATCCCTTCCCCTGATACACCTGAAGATCAGTTTGCCTCTCGCTGACAAACCGGCTCCATAACCGTTTGGAGTACACTATTTATTATGTCAATACCTGCCACAAGCCAAACCCAACATAGGTTGCACCAATGTCAGGATCAGTGTCAATTCCAAAGGTAACGAAAAATGAGGAATCGCGCTGTGGGCCGTGCAGGAAAACGGGGGAGTCGGAGGGAAAAAACTGGAAGGACATGGCCGCAAGGAAATCCTCACGGCCATGGGATGGGTGAAAAAAGTCTGGGCGCTAAAACACTTATGTTGACTCAATACAGCAAAGACCATCACCACTCGAACCCTCCCGCCGGCCATCCCTATGCCTGGGATGAGGTTCGGTGGAATCAGTCCACACGATCCATCCTGCCTGCCACCAGACCGACGACCAAGTCCGACGTCAGCCTAGCTCATCCCCGGTGGAATCAACCCGTGACGTCCAGGCGTCCAAGCTGCTCTGGGCGCGGATGCGACCCCAGGCTGGCCTGGGACACCACCGTTTGGTAATGGGTATTCAGATTGAGTGTATCCGCCGCCTTGCTGGCCGATTCCGACAAGCCACGGTTGATCATGCTTTGTAGATTGTTCCGTTCAACCCCTGAAGCAGTCAGAGCCATTCTTTTGGAGACCTGCACCGCCCGATCGTTCAGGGGAATCGAAACTCCGTTACTGACCAAGTTGGAAGCCATATGTTTCTCCGTGATATTTCAAATCCTATCACCTCATGTGCATGATCCATGCACCCCGTCACCCGCGAAATATTCGCCCCTTGATCTTATTCGTCGGATGCTGACCCATTACAGTTTAGAAGAAAATCATCCCCATTTCCAGCTCCGGATGCCCTGTGAACCCAATGGCGCTTAGACAGGAAATTTGTAACTATTCAGATCTCTCCCGGTTTGGAATGA
>JADFZF010000390.1 GCA_015232645.1 Magnetococcales bacterium
CATGGAAGGTCGCTTCAACCTCAACAATCTGATTGTCGGCGGCAACCAGAGTCTGCTTGACATGGGGCGCTTCCGCAGATTGCTCCTCCACCAGGGTCTCAGTCCGGAGCTGGCTTATGCGGTGGCGGACTGGATTGACACCAATGGAGATTTAGGCGGTCCAGGCGGGGCCGAAGATCCTGATTACCTGGGCATGGATCCTCCCTATCGCGCTGCCAACCGCCCCCTGGTCAGTACGACCGAATTGATGGTCATCAAGGGGTTTGATTTTGAAAGCTTCCAAAAACTCGCACCATTTGTGACGGCTTTGCCATCCTATACCGACATCAACGTCAACACCGCTTCCCCGGAAATCCTGCGCACCCTGGTTGAGGATATCAAGGACGGTGACGTTGAACGACTGCTCGAACGGCGCAAACAAAAACCCTTTCAGGACATGAACGATTTTGTTAATGAACCCACCCTTTCCCGTTACGTGGTCACGCCGCGCGGTATTGGCGTATCAAGCCATCATTTCCTGGTCACGATCCATGCCCGTATTGGACCCAGTCGAATTCACCAGTTTACGCTGCTCAACCGGAGCAACAATGGTATGCTCGTATTGATGCGCGGGCAGGGAGTGTTGTAAACATGGACCAACAGGAACAGATCTATGGGGTGGTATATATAAAATGAGGAGCCATGCCTACATTCACCTGAATGCCGATACGGGCGATACACTCACCTGGGTTGGACCTGAGGGAAATTCCCGCACGGAAAATGCCAAACAGGTCGCTGCCGCCATGTCGCGTATGCGTGTGGTGGCCATGGTTCCCGCTCTGGATGTCCTGATCCAATCCGTGCCGGTACCCAAGACAAGTCGGCGCAATCTCGTCAAGGCACTCCCTTTTCTCCTCGAAGAAAAAGTGGCGACCCCTCTGGAAAAATTGCATTTCTCCCTGGGTCCCCCTCTCGAAAACGGCCACCGTCCCGTGGCGGTTACCGATGCCGGTCTCATGGAGAAATGGCTGACCAGACTCAAAAATGTGGGCATCCGCCCCGATCTGATGGTCAGCGAAATTTTGCTGTTGCCCTGGAAGCCGGATACCTGGACCCTGCTCCTGACTCCCGAGCAGGCGCTGCTGCGTACCGGATTGCATACCGGACTCGGCATGGATACCGGCAATGCTCAATTCATCCTCGAACGGAGTTTGAGCGAATGGGATCAACAAACACTTCCCAAAACTCTTCAGGTGCTGAATTGTACCAGTCAGGCGTTCAAACCCGCTTTTGCAGATCATCCCGATCTGGAAATTGAGGAAATACGTCCCGATGTTGATCCCATCACCCTTATGGCCGGAACAACCCCGGAGCCTGGCATCATCAATCTCCTGCAAGGCCGGTTCGGCATTCAGGGACGTTGGGAGAGTTTTTTGCGTCCTTTCCGGTTGACCGCCGGTCTGATGGCACTCTGGGTTTTGATCAAACTGGGGATCGTTTTCTTCGAAAACAAACGCATGGATGCGCAAATCGTGGTTCTGGAAGCCCGTATCCAGGAAATATTCAAGCAAGCATTCCCGGGTGTCCGTGTCGTGCAGCCCGAAGTTCAAATGCGTGAACGCATGAAACGTCTGCGCCAGGAAGCTGGAGGCGGTCAGGAATTTTTGAATCTCCTGGTCCAGGCTGGCAACACGGTCATGACCATTCCTGGAACCACTGTGGAACGGTTACGCTATCAGGATGGTCTCCTGGATCTTTATCTTCGCATCCAGGATCTGGAACAATTGAATAAACTCAAACATGCCATCGAAACATCCGGTCGGATGGAAGTCAATATCCGCTCCGCCGTGAAACAGGATGATTCCGTCGAAAGCCATCTGCAAATCAAAGGTTTGTAATGTCATTCCTCAACAAGTACCTGCAAGCACGCTGGTCGGCCATCAGTGATCGGGAAAAGCTGTTGATCGTCTGGGGAAGCCAACTGCTCATTTTTCTGTTGTTTCTTTCTCTGGTCTGGTTTCCAGTTCGGGAACATTATCGTGAATTGCGCGAGATTACTGAAAACCGAATCAATACCGTGCGCTGGATGGAGCAGGCTGCCAACGATCTGGTCCGCATGAAGGCCTCCACCGGATCCCGACTGGCCTTGGAAAAAGGCGACTCGCTCCTCTCCCTGGCTGACCGCAGCGTTCGCAAACAAGGTCTGGGTCTGGTACTCAAACGTGTCGAACCAG
>JADFZF010000391.1 GCA_015232645.1 Magnetococcales bacterium
CTCGATGGCATTTTGGCAAACTCCCAAGCGGCAGATTATTTCGAGGTATCATCCGAGGACCGATGATAATCGTGCCGAAGAAAAAAAGTAAGTGTCTTCAAATCGTTAATGTTGTTCCAGGACAACAAATGTCTGGCAGGGAATTTCAGTGATGTATGGGGATAAGCACGAACGGAGACAGAATCTTCAGGCTTTGAAGTCCAACATCAGCAGAGAGATGACGAATTCGTACTGATCGGAATGGACGGCCATCTCAACCACCTCATGATCCGGGAACCAGACCCCTTTTGGCAGAGGCAGACCATCCTTGGGATAACTGGTGATTTCGCGCTTGGCAGCCAGGGAAAGGCCAGGAATCGCCATGGTTTCCTTCCACACATTCGGAAAGAAGGTTCTACCCGCTTTCGCGGATTCACTGGCTTCAGACCAGAGGATATATCCGTCTCGGGAGACAGCCAATACTGCCCGCTGATGAGTGTAGCGCAACCATTGTCGGATGGCCGCCATCAGGGAAACGCCATAACGGTCGGCGGCGCATGAAAGCATGTTGAGATCGGTCCATTCGCCGGGGGCGATATGCTCACGAAAATCGTGTATCGGCATCAGGAGGTTGGCGGCGAAGATATCCGCTTCCCGCTCCAATCGATCACCGGCCTGTTCCGGGTCCGAATCCTCCACGGACACGCAATGGAACCCTCGCGGGCGCAAGGCGCGGTGCATGAGGTAATGCCCAAACTCGTGGGCCAGGGTGAAACGGATGCGCCTACGGGAGGGAATGGCGCTGTTGAATATGATCACCCAGCCGCGCCGACGACCGGGATCAGGGATGAGCGCTCCCTGGAATCCGGGCAAGTCGTCGCCTTCCACTGCCGCAATGGGTTCCTGCGGATATTTGCTGGCCGAAAACATGCGCGCTACCTCGATGACGCTCATGGGGTGGCGCTCCCGCCCAAAGGCTTCGTCGAGGACTTGATTGACGAAGAACGCCCACTCTATCGGCGACCGGATTTCAGTCATCAGTCGTCGCTCCAGAGTTTTACCATCGCCCGAATTTTGCGTCTGGTCTCCGTAGGCATGCGCTTATACTGCCGGTAAAAGGCTCGGTCCGCTTCCTCATCGTCGGGCGGTCCCGATCCTGAGGCCATCAGATACTCCGGTGTCACCTCCAGAACCTCAGCGATCCGGTGGATTTTTTCTGCCGTGGGACGGGCGTTGTCCCGGTTTTCCAGTTCCCAGATCCGGCTCTTGCTGGTATTGGTCATTTCGGCGAGTTGGTCAAGCGTAAGCCCTTTTTTCTTGCGCAGAGCCCTTACCTTCTCACCAACTTCCGTGGCCATCGGCGCCTCTCCCTGTCGGTAGCGTGTTCCGTATACACTAAAAAAACAGTGTTGACAGCGATCATCATAAAACTTCAGAATCTGTTCCGTCAACCGATATATTTGAGAACCGATGGTTGGAACGATTGCATGAGGGAGGCATGTGATGACGACGTTGGCGCGTGTGATCCGTAACACCCCCACCCGGGGGTTGCAGGCTTATTTCGACGGCAGAGGGTACTTTACGGGCAGAGAACGAAAGAACAGTGCGGCGGCGCGTCCAGCGACCTTCCTGTTACGGGAGGTTGAAGAGTTGGCCGATGGCGAGCAGTCCGCGATCCTGGCTGATTTCGAACGTATCCAGGAAATGACCGATGAATCCGGCCAATGGGCCATCCTTCATGCGATGGCGGATCGCAGTCTTCTGGAGGAACGCTCCAATCCCTACGAACGGGCCATGTGGCTCTTCCTCAACGATCCCGAGGCGTTTCGGCGGGCCGAGGAGATGCGTTATACCGACACCCGGCGGCAGGGACGGATGTGGTCCGGGTTTGTCGGACCTCCCAATCTTGCGCCCAGTCGGGAGGTAGAAGATCACCGGAGATTCGAGGAGCGGGTGCGCATCATGTTCGGTTCCCGGAACGCCAGGCTGGATCTTTTCGAACGAAACCGCCCAGGACGGAACAGCCGAGTCGAACGGGTGGTGCAGGCGGTAATCTACCGGGATGGGCTGCCGGACGCCAGCTTGGAGTTCAACGTTGCGGGTGAACTGGAGTTGCGACCGCGCCGCCCGGTCTTCGAGCTGGCCATCACCTACGAACCCGAAAGCGGGGTAATCGAGGTGGTGGCCCAGGGGGTGGAGCATCGCGCGCGGCTGGCCCGCCTGTTTGCCGAG
>JADFZF010000392.1 GCA_015232645.1 Magnetococcales bacterium
AAGAGTGGTACCAGCGGCTTGTGTTATGACGGCTTGCCGTTTTTTTCCGCCAGCCACCCCACCGGCAAAACCACCGCCAGCAATCTGACCACTGGTGCCAAGCCCATGTGGTTCATGATGGATACCTCCCGGGCACTCAAGCCGATGATTTACCAGTCCCGCAAGGATTATCAACTGGTGGTCAAAAACCAGGAAACCGATGACAGCGTGTTTGACCGGGGCGTTTACAAGTATGGCGTCGATGGCCGGTGTAACGTCGGCTACGGGTTTTGGCAGATGGCGCACGCCTGCTCCGATACCCTGGACAAAGATACCGTCCATGCGATTCGCACGGCCATGCAATCGCTCAAGAACGACACCGGCGATCCGCTTTATATCCAGCCCGACACGATTGTCGTGGGACCATCCAACCAAGCGGCGGCTGAAGAGCTTTTCCTGGCCAACTACAACGCCGCCGGGGCTACCAACATACTCTACAAGGCGATGAATATCCTTGTGTCTCCGATGTTGGAGTGATGGCCATGGC
The DNA here is from genome assembly GCA_015232645.1 of Magnetococcales bacterium. Lineage (GTDB taxonomy): Bacteria > Pseudomonadota > Magnetococcia > Magnetococcales > UBA8363 > UBA8363. Next base: position 527 of record JADFZF010000392.1, read on the forward strand.
CTACGCCACTGTTGCCGATTTGTGTCGCTGGTTTGGCTTCAAGGAGATCTCTGAACTCGGGGGTCAGGATGATGTCGCCCTGATCGATACCGAGCTTTTCCGCGAGGTTGTGGACGGGTACAGCAGTGGTGCCTGGACTGCGGACCAGGTGGAGGCTGCCAACCAAGCGCTGCAACGCATCGAAACCGCCCTGGCCGATGCCTCCCGCCTTGCCGACGGCTACCTGGCGGCGCGGTACACGTTGCCATTGACTGAGGATGTGATTGCCGCGTCGGCATTGCCCAGGATTGTGGGGGATCTCGTCCACGCCATGTTGTTCAGCGATCAGGACGTCAAGATCGTCACCAGCAGGCAGGACAAGGCGCTCCGATGGCTGGAAAGTGTCTCGCGTGGCCAAGTACGACTGGGAGCCGATGCGCCAGCACAGCCACCGATGGGGGCACCGGTAGTGACTTCGGCACCCAGGGTCTTTGGCCGGTGAGTACCATTCGCCAAATCATCGAGGATCGGATACGCGACACGGTTTCCGGTCTCAGGCAGGTGGAAGGGGCGGCGGGGCTTGAGTCCATCCGCAATGGCAACGTGCTGCCACCAGCCGCGTTTGTGGTGGAGGCTGCCAACAGCGCCACCCAGGGCATCGAAGGGTGTCAGCAGGTGATGGAAAGCTATGCGGTGGTCCTGGTTGTACACAACCGCCGCGATCCGCAAGGGGGTGACGCCTCGGACAACTGCCGCCAGTTGCGCGATCAGGTGGCCCAAGCGCTCATCGGCTGGCAACCATCCATGACCTACGACCCTGTCGCCTACGTCCGGGGAGGTTTGGTGAGTCTGAGTGGCGCTACCCTTACCTGGCAGGATATCTATCAAACCACCGGGGTTTGGCCCGGCTAAAAACCTTTTGAGGAAACCATGGCTATCAAAAAATACACCTACGTCGGTCGCGGCAAGATCCTGATGGGACTGGTTGGCGCGGCGATCCGTGATATTGGAGTCTTTGAGGATCTTAAGGTTGCCCTGGAAGAAGAGACCCATGAGTTGGAAAACTTTGAAACCATCGCCGGTGGCGTAGTTGAATCGGTCTCTTGGATCAAAAAAGCCAAGGTGTCGTTTACCCTGCACGAACTGACCCGCGACAATCTGGCCCTGGCCAGTTTGGGGATGGCCTCTGCGGTACCGCAAGGTGCGACAACGAACGAAACCCATAAGGCATGGAAAGATTCCTACATCCCGCTCAATCACATCAAACCGACGGTAACCTCGGTCAAGGTTGGGGGAGCGGACAAAGCAGCCGGCACCGATTACATCGTCAACAGTATGGGTTTGTACATCCCCGCCGGCAGCTCCATTGATGACGGAGAGGAAATCACGGTCGGTTATAGCTATCCGGCGCAAGAAGTGGTGGAGGCGATGACTGCGACCAACAAAGTCTACACCATAATTTTTCAGGGTGCCAACCTGGCTCAGGATGGTCGCGCCCGGATTGTACACATGTACAAAGTCAAGTTGTCGCCCGCCTCGGAACTGGCGCTGGTAACGAAGGATATCGGCAAATTGCCAATGATCGGTGTGCTTTTGGCGGATGACAGCCAACCCCAGGGCAAGAGTCAGTATTTCAAAGAAATGCTTGAATCTGCCGCTTAAACCGCAACCAACGCGGGACACGTGGTTTTCTAGCGTCACCCTTT
>JADFZF010000393.1 GCA_015232645.1 Magnetococcales bacterium
TATCTTTATGGCCTGATCGTCAAGGGGGCGGTTTACCGAATGATCCCTTCCCCGGAGCGCCGCTTCGTCGCCACATCCAATGCCGTTCTTAAACTGTGGCCGGGCGATGCCTCGAAAAAAGGATGGTTTGCCCTGGTCTGCGGAAAACAAAAAAATCCAGGCGACGATATTTCATTTGGAAAAAAGACGCGTCTGTTATCGTACATCAATCCCATTCCTACAGTGGATGCCGATTTTCAATGTATTTCCCAAGGGTCTGGATACTTGCATTGGTTCCCTGAAGACCTTTCCCACTCCGAAATGGTTCCAGGATCGGAAGAAGCGACTGCGGCGGCAAAGCTTGCCAACGGTCAATTCCTGGTGGGAACCCGGGATGGCCAGGTCATGCTGATCACCCCCGGGCAATCGGAAAAAAGCCAACCACTTCTGTCCAAACCCCAGGGAAAACCAATTCATTTCATCAGTCACCTGCACGATGATTTTGTCGTCCTTTCCCTGGGTATCGGGGCAGAAGCCAATGGCATCTACCGGTTGAATGCCCATGGGTTGTCCCCTTATTTCCTTTTTCGCGAATACATGAACAGCAACAGGTGGCTTTCCCTGGGTGAAGTCACCAATGCCCTTTCCCTTTCAGAGAGTGGACGGGTATTGCTGGCATTTAATTCGAGTCGCTATGCCGACCCGAACGGTGATTTGTTCCAATTCGATTTGCAAAATAAAGAGGTCCTGAATAAATTATCCCACAAAGGGGGCGTGGTACGTGACATGGTTCTTTTACCCAAAAAGAACCGTTTGGCACTGGCCATGAACAACGGTCGTATCGCTTTGTTGAACCCGCGAACATGGCAACTGGAAACAGAATGGGTCAACGGCGATGTCCCGGTCACGGCCCTTGCAACCTGGACTCAAGCCGATGGATCAACCATCCTCCTGGCCAGTGATTCCCAGGGAACGTTGACCCTGCGCAACCTGGATGATGAAAAAGAGTTCTATCGCACCCTCCCCGTACCGGGTTCAATCATCAGCCAATCCTTGCAAATGGAAAACGATCTGTTGGCCCTGGGATCACCTCAGGGCATCACAACTTGGCATGGTTTGCTGAAACCGAAATTTCCCGAAAATTCTCCCGATCATCCGTGGTTGGGAAGCCATTATGTCCCTGAACTCATCACTCAGGCGAAACAACGGGATACATCCGGGAAAATCTCCCTTCTACAGGAAGCGTTACGCGTAACTCCCTGGGATTTGGGATTGCGAACCTTGTTGTCCAAGGCACTGGCGGCCAAAAATGATTTCAGGGGGGCCTTGGAGCAGGAAGATCTGTCATTCCAATATGCGACCGCACTGTTTGATCCCAGCAAGGATGCCGCATCCCTCTGGGCGGCAAAATTGGGAAACACCGCAACCAAGTTCAATCTTTACCTGGATTGGTGGAAAAAATCGGAACATCCACAAGCTTTGGTCGAGGGTATCACATTGGTGTTGGCGCGGCTGCGCGAATATCCGCAATCACCGCTGTTGCACTTTCAATTTCAGATTGGTTTGTTGGCTGCGGGGCAATTTGAAACGCTACTCTCCTGGTTACCTCTTTCCCTGTCCATCCAGAATAGACTGGATCCGGGAGTACCCAATCCAAAAATGCTGGAAAGATTTGGTATTTGGTCGGCATTCCTGCTGAATCACCCGGAACGCGTTACACCGGACATGGTCAACAGGGCGTATGATCCTTCAGACCGTGACTTCACCCCCGGAAAACGAATCATTCGGCAATTGCTCTTGGAACCGGATAATCTTACTTATCGTGTTAGCGAAATGGAAAAAGAGGAACGGGAAACCGCTGATGCGGAGATAGCGACCATAAACCTGTTGACCGGTTTGGCCCACCAACGCAATGGACGCAATGATGCCGCTTTGAGTGCGTTTAAACAGGGTGCGACCCGTGGCGACAACTTCGGACTCAACAAACAAGCGATCCAAAGGATGGAAAGGAAGTGGGAATCTGTAGCAATTCCCAAAGAGATGATCGACGACTATCAACGCATCCTCAATGAGATATCCCGGTCCCAACCTGACACAGCAAAGGCACCATGATGAGAAAACCTTTCACATCTCCTCACAGTCACTAAAGGGGATTGATCATGCGTTGGCATTCCACCCCCGAATCCATACAAAACGGAGAACCCACTTGGTTGGCTGTACTGGAAAC
>JADFZF010000394.1 GCA_015232645.1 Magnetococcales bacterium
TTTACAAAAAAAAAAGGCATTGTATGCCCTTCCCCGGTCCGGCATCAAGACCGTTGAACCCGGATTGGTCCTTTAGACCCTTCCCCCCAACCAGCCCACTATCCGTCATGAAAAACATAGGCATCATCACCAAACGTTCCGACTCCATGGCCCTGAGGGCGAGTTCCGAACTGGCCTCATGGCTCCACCGTAAAGGACTGAAGGTGACGGTCTCCAGCGAAACCGCCAGAGACGCGGGAATCGACCGCAAAGTCGCCGATGGCGTCCCCCAGTCAAAAATACCCGCGGATTGCGACTTGGTAGTCGTCATCGGCGGCGATGGGACCTTCATCGCTGCCACCCGAGCGGTAGGCGATCGCGATACCCCACTGATGGGAATCAACGTTGGTCGTCTGGGGTTTCTTACCGAAGTCGACATGGACAAAATGATCTCCACCCTCTCATCGGCGTTGGAAGGTCAATATCGGGAGGAACACCGTACCCTGTTGGACGTTTCGGTGATCCGCGCCGGCGAAGAAGTATTGAAAACCAGAGTGCTCAACGATGCCGTGGTCCATAAGGAGGCACTGGCACGCATGATGGAATGCGAAATCGCCATCGACAACATGTTTGCCTTTTCCACCCGCTCCGACGGTCTGATCCTTTCCACCCCCACCGGTTCGACCGCCTATGCCCTTTCCGCCGGCGGTCCCATCATTCATCCTGCCCTGGATGCCATTTTGCTGGTCCCCATCTGTCCCCATACCCTGGCCAACCGCGCTATCGCTGTCCCTGGAAATAATTGCGTCACCGTTACCCTGGCCAAGGATGGACTGGACCGCCTGCTTACCCTGGACGGTCAGGCTGGGTTCGCCCTGTTTGACGATGATCGCGTCCTCGTACGTCAATCGCGTCGTAAACTGCGTGTCCTCCACGCCCTGGATCGCGAATATTTCTCCGTCCTCCGAGACAAACTCCACTGGTGGGAAAATCCCGCCTACCGCGACCGCGCCCCTGAAAAAGGGGAGGGATGATATCCCCGCCATCCCCATGGCCTCATCAAAACCCGATGGGGAGACCAGCCTGGCCCCGCCCCCTCCCAGCCACGTCGCTCTACGACGTTTTTCCACCAGGCTGATCGGTCTGAACACCATGACCTGAAAGGTTGCGTGCGGACCCATACCATTCACGAATCCTGAGCCTTCGCAAACCGTGTGATTCGACCCGATGAACCAACCAGGCATCTCCCTGGGTCTCCCGTCACGGCTTCAGGGTCCGTACCCGTTTTTGCACGAAGCTTCGCAGCCGATCACTCAGCTCACCGCTTTCCAACGCTTTTTCATAAAACCCCAAGGCTTTGCCAGGTTCGTTGAGCTTCTCCAGCGAAATGGCCATCCCCATCTGCCAAATTCCCTTGCTCGGCTGGGTACTCAGCAACGCCTCGTACAAATCCACGGCCTTGCGATGCTCTTCCTGCCGCTGGTATAAGGCGGCCAGAAAGGCGGAAAAATTGGGGTCACTGCCAGCCAGGCTGCGACTGTCCCGTCCCGCAACCGCCGGCTTGAGCACCGTCAGGGCTTCGCTGACTTTGCCCGATTCCACATAGATCCGTGCCAAACGCTGCCGCGCCAACAAATGCCCCGATTCCCGCTCCAAAACCCGTTTATAAAACTCGATGGCCTCATCAGATTTGCCATTTCTCTCCAGCTCCACCGCCCGATCATACAGCAATGAAACATTGGCATCACCTTTCTTCTCCACCGTCCCCGAAGCCGGCCCCTGCCCATCACTGACCTCATGGCCCGACTCGGCTGAAGTGGTCACATCCTTCGTCTTTGCGGTCTCCTCGGCGGTCTCGGCGGCATGTCCCTTCCCGGAACTGGCAGTTTCACCGACTCTGCCCAGATCCACCGTCAGATCCTTGACTATCGGCGCGGCCCCCCTGGCCTCCCCCTGAGCGACCGTGGACGCAGCCCTGGACTTGCCATCGTCCACCGACACCGCCACCGGTACCGATCCCAACCCTTCCTTGGGGGACACATCGACCCCTTTAGCCCCTTCCACGCCCGACTTGACCTCTTTCCCCGACGACGTCCCACGACCATCGACGACCTCATTCCCCCCACGGGGTTCATGCACTTCCGACGGCGGCGGCTTTTCCACCTCTCCAGATAGGGCCGTCACCCCATGCGATCCTGTTGCCGCTTCCGGCTCGGTCTTTTT
>JADFZF010000395.1 GCA_015232645.1 Magnetococcales bacterium
AACCGGTGGCGGTCAGGATCGATTCCATGGGCAGGCCGATGTTCAATGCGTCCCTGACCCCCACCCATCGGGGATGATCCTCGAACACCGTCTGTTCGATCCGGACGTAATACCGACTCTTTTGCTCATTCAGCGCCTGTTCCATCCGGTCAAAGATCTCCAGGAACCGGATCTTCCAGTTCATCGCCTCCCGTCCGGTGAAACCCATCGCCAGCAGGGCGAATCCATTGCGCGTGATGAGATAGCAGGGTTTTTCCCTGCTCCGTTCATCAAGGTAGGAAATGACCTCAAAATTGAGTTCATTAAATTCTTCAGGAGCATGTTTTTGGATGCGTTCGATATCGCGCAAAACGTTATCGTGCCTTTTCCCAAAATGCCCGGCCACCTCCAGCGAAGTGGTGACCAGCCGGCCGTCTACCAGCTGAACTTCCGGGTTGATTTGCGTTTGGCCCATAGCGTTTTTCCTTTCAAGCAGGGATCGGGATTCACGTCTGGATGAAATGTTGGATTTCATAAAACCTATTGATGTAAGATATAAATTTTATTTTTTACCAGTGCGGTTTCCGTGCTATTCTGCCCCTGATTGGCGGGTGTTCGGGTAGCGACTTGGCCAAATTTGTTGCGGAAGCATGCCGAGGGCTGCTGCAATGACGTTTTCGCCCAACCTGTGCCCGCGTCCGAGTCTGGCTTGGCTTGTGGTTGTTTCCGGGAGTCCGTTTTTTCGGTCCAACTCCCGTAAAGACCTGTGGCCAGCTTTTTCCAGAGCCGCTTTTACGTCGGCCCAGTGCCAATCTGTATTTTCGCTCATTTTTTTGACCTGCTGCGGCTGTTGTTAAGATCACATGAAGCGAATATAGAGAACGATTGTTACCATGTCAACCTAAAAAAGAGAACGTATGGTGACTTTCAACGAAAGGTTGAAATTAGAAAGAAAGCGACTTGGAATAAGTCAAGATGAACTTGCTGAAGTTGCTGACGTTACAAGAAAATCGGTTGTCAACTACGAATCCGGCCTCCGAGTTCCTGACGCTACTTTTCTGACAAAGATTGCTCAGGCCGGCGCCGATGTGACCTTCATCCTGACTGGAATCCGAACGCAACCGTCCGCTCAAGATCCTGCATCGCCGCAAGAGTCTCCCCCGGATGAGTGCATCGAGGATGTTTTGAAATCGATGGTTTACCTGGAGAACTGGTTGGCGAGGCAGCGAGGCAAGATGGATCCCGACATAAAAGCGTATGCCATCAGGCTGATTCATGAAGCCTGGAGGAAGCGAGAACAAAAAGGAGAAACCTCCCCTGACAAGAACCTGGAGAAGGTGCTATTGAAACTAATGATTTAACAAGAATTTTGCCATCATCTCTCCACCGGTCAATCCCGACCGGAATTTTTCAGGGAGAGTCTGATGAAAGACAATTTTTTACACAATCTTCTGCCTTATTTTTCCAGCGTATCCGGCAAAAAGCATCGACCAGCCATCATGCTGGCTGTAGTTTGCGCCTTGGTCGCTTTCGGTGGATGGCGCTGGCACCAGGCGCAACCCATCACAGCGGAGCAGATCACGGACCTGAACACGCTGATTGTTCGGGTCGCCAAAGCCAGGAACGAACAGCCCCGGCGCGTCCGTGTTCTGTTGTGGCGGCATTTCAAGGTTGGCCGGTCCGCCGACCTGACCCAAGGCCAGTTGGCTCCCGCCCAATCCTGGCTTCATGATCGGCTCAGATAGCCATCAAAACCCCACATTCATTTTTTGAATCAATAACCGGCGCACGCGCCGGTTATTGATTTTGTGAATTGAGAGACTCTGCCCGATTTCTCAAGACCTGCGGGGCTTTTTTGTGAAAACATTTATAAAACAATCATTTCAATGCCGATCCAAAAATGTGCACATGTGCGCGTTATTCATGGAAGAAATAAATTTCACCCCAAAGCCCCCCTGAAAACGCCGTTCCAGAGGCAAAAAAACTGCGCGCAGTCCGATTTTTCCCTCCCGACCCTTTGGCAAGAACATTTCAAGAATGAATGATGAGACGGTGGGGGTGGTTCGGTTTTTCGCCGGTGGTTGTCACTGCCACGCCTCGAAGACTACACTGATGACACGTTTCAACATCCATGCCTGAGGATGACGCCCATGGAACTCAACAATGCCATCTTTGAGTCCCGCAAGAAGCCGTCTTGTGTACGCTAGTGGGGCCCGGATTG
>JADFZF010000396.1 GCA_015232645.1 Magnetococcales bacterium
GCGAGGAGGGAATGGGGTCGACTTTTACCCTTTATCTTCCCATGAGGGTTCAAGAGAGCATCCTGAGAGGAGACATGGCGGACCGGGCAGCAACAAAAAAACCTTCTCTACCTCAACATGGCATTGGCTCTCCTGGTCAACGTCTACGGTTTTTTCGAAGCAGAAGAACGGGAAGAGAAACCCGATCCACAAAGCGCCCATCCTGAAGAAGAATTGTCCCGCCAACAGCCATCCCGAGTTGCTCAACCAGCGCGACAGAAGGATGGAGGCATGGAGAATGAGCAACGGAATGGCTACTCCGACAACGCCGTAAGAATTCAGACAAAATATTCTTTTGAGACGTCGTCCGATATGGACATGGTAGATGCTGTAGAAGACGAGGATCACAGTCAGGATCAGATTCTTCATTGGGGGGTGGCCTTGAGATGAAACGGTCGATGGCGCGATGCCGAGCCCTTGCCGGTGTGATCGGCATTGTTGCGGAGGATGGTGGCAGAATTTGTGGAAGCGGGGAAGGGAAGCCTCTGGGAAAGCTCACTGGGGATGGGAAGATCACTGACATTTTCAAGCGATCAATAACTGGCGAAAGTGACAAATACCTGTATTGCCAGCCACTTGGTTTTTCCCCTGTTTTTTTTCGGCCCAGGAGGGGAGAATTATTACCGTAACATTATGATATTTTATAAATTTTGCTTGGTGCATTTTTTTTTCTTTCTTTCCTTGTATCTTGTATGCGAATGGCGTAAAAAGACCCAGTCAGAGAGGTCGTTCCCTAAGAGTCCTGGCCCAGAGGGTGTTATACGAATTCACAGCGATAGGTTAACGTGATTGGTTTTGTTGCTATCCTTTAATTCTATATCATGAATAGAGTGTAGCGAAGCTGGTGGGATGGATATCACTGGTAGAGTATCGCTGTATTGTGAATAAATCTTGGGAATCAGGTGCTCGTCCTACGGGGACACAGTTTTTTTGTTGTCAAGGGGTCCGTAAATGAATTCCAGGTGGCAGACGATTTATACTATTGGTCATGGAGATATGGCGTTAGATGTGTTCATCGAGATACTGTCCTACATTGATGCCCAGACCCTGATTGATATTCGTTCCAATCCCAATGGAACGGACTATCCCTTTTGGTTCCACGAGACCAATCTCCGGCCGGTACTGAACGACATGGAGATCATCTACCACCTGGGAGGGCAGCATTTGGGAGAACGTGCTCCCATGCATATCGATCGGCATTGGGGGCTGCGAACCCCGGACAAAATGGCCTACGCCCATCACATGGAATCGCGCACATTTGCTACCGGAATCAAGCTTCTACTCAATCTGTCCTTTCGATTCGGCACTGTGATCATGGGGTCGCCCATCCATCCCAGCCAATGTCACCGTTCTCTGATCGCCGACTACCTGACGTTTCAGGGTCACAGAATCATCCATCTCGTGGAAGGGCGGAGTTTTATCGAACACCAGCCTCACCCCACCCTGAGACGGGGGAGCCAATCCCTCATTTACGATCAACAACCCGCCTCGGCAAGCAACTATATGCCATTGCACTGAACGGATGGCGATATCGCTTCAGGAGGGGTCTGGAGTCGATCGTAAGACCAATCATCGTATGGATATGGCATGAAACCAGTCATTCCCCTTGAGGAGCGGATCATCTTCGCCTTGGATGTTGAAAGCCCCGAGATTGCCAGGATGTGGCTGGATCGCCTGGAGGGACACATTCATTTCTACAAGGTGGGCCTGCAGTTGTTTTTGGCCGGGGGATTGGGGTTGATCGAGGAAATCGCCCGGCGAGGCCATAAGGTCATGGTCGATCTCAAGTTGTTCGACATCGACAAAACGGTGGAGTTGGCGGTTCGGGAGCTGGCCAAACTTCCGGTGACCTATACCACGGTTCATGGTCCCGAATCCATCGTGCGGGCAGCGGTATCGGTGCGGGGTGAGGGGTTGCGTATTCTTGCGGTGACTGTTCTGACCTCCTTCGACCGTCATGATTTGGCCGATCTGGGATTGCCGGGGGTGGAAGTGGAGCAGTTGGTCTTGAGCCGTGCGAGACGAGCCATGCAGGCGGGATGTGATGGCGTGGTGGCCTCGGGTTTGGAAGTGGTCAAAATGCGCCAACAGGTGGGGGAGGGCTTTTTGATCGTCACCCCGGGAATCCGTCCCGGTTCCTTTGCCGATGCCGATGGTGGT
>JADFZF010000397.1 GCA_015232645.1 Magnetococcales bacterium
GGGATCGGAACCGGAAGAAGAGGATGACCCGTCGGGTTCTGGAGCCGCCCCCGAGCGACTTATCCGACGTGCCTATTCCGTCAGTTCAGGCAGCCAAGTGCAGGAGTATGTGGAATTTTATATTACCTTGGTCGGCAGTGGTCAGTTGACTCCGCGGCTGTTTGGCCTGCAAACAGGGGCGCGTCTGTTCATGTCCCCCAAGTCGACCGGGGTGTTTACCCTGGAACGGATCCCGGAGGGAAGTCACATCCTGCTCATAGCCACCGGGACCGGGCTGGCTCCCTACATGAGCATGGTACGAACCCTGCCTGGCCAGGCCTACTCACGCATGGCCATCGTTCACGGCGCCCGTTGCTCATGGGATCTGGGGTACCGCGCCGAATTGCAGTCCTTGAGTCGGGTTCGGAACGATTTCAATTACATTGCAGCCATCAGCAACCCCATGGCCGATCCGTCCTGGGTCGGCCCGACAGGACGTCTGGATGCCGTCCTGACCAGGCCTGAAGTCCTGGAAAAGATCGGATTTCCCCTGGAGCCTCGGACAAGCCATGCCTTTATCTGTGGTCATCCCGGCATGGTGGAGAGCGTGACGAGCTTGTTGGAGGATAAAGGGTTCGTTAGAGGATCACGTAAGGAACCCGGTAATCTGCACGTAGAGAAATATTGGTGAAAATGTTACGTTGACAATCAGTCATAAAGGTCAACCCATCGATCAGGAAGGAACGAACATGCCGGAGATCAAAACTTTTGAGGATGCCATCCGTTTTGCCATCTACCATGAGGAAGAGGAGGCCGAATTCTACGAATCCATGGCCAGCCGATCGCAAAGCGAGGATCAAAAGCGGATCATGCTGGGCCAGGCGGCCGAGGAACGTGATCACAAACGACGCCTGGAGGCGATTCTGGCCAAGGGGAAACTGCCGATTCCCAGCGGGGTGGTCGCCGACCCCGACTTAAAAATTGCCGAAACACTGAAGGTGGTGGATCGAGGCGGCGCCTTGAGTTATGAGGAGGCCCTGATTTTGTCGGCGCAACGGGAGAAGCAGGCGGTACGTTTTTACAAGGTTTTGGCCCAGTCGGCCCCCTCCCAGGAGTTGGCGGATGTGTTCAACTTCCTGGCCGAACAAGAATTGAAACACGGTAAACAGATCGAACAGCGGTATGATGATACCCAACGTGAAGATTGATCGGTTCCACCTCTGGCCATTGAGGATTGACCATGACTCTTAAACAGGGTGATACCATGACCGACATGGTCCTCTCCGATCAGGACGGCCGAATGGTGGCGTTGTCGTCGTTACTGGGCCCCCGGGGGGCGGTGATGTATTTCTACCCCAAGGACAACACCCCGGGGTGTACCCAGGAGGCCAAGGATTTTCAATGTCTTGTTGATGATTTTGTCCGTCTGGGGGTGACAGTGACGGGGATTTCGCGGGATGATCCGGCGTCGCATGTCAAGTTTCGTACCGCCCAGGGGATCGGCTTGACCCTGCTCAGCGATCGGGATGGGCGGATGTGTGCCGCGTTTGGCGTGTGGCGAGAGAAGAAAAACTATGGCAAAACCACCATGGGAATCGTCCGTTCCACCTTTATACTGGATCATCAGGGGGTGGTGCGCCAAGTCTACGACAATGTTCGGGTCGATGGCCATGCGGAGAAAGTATTGGCCGATTGCCGGGCCATGTTTGTCTGAATGGACCGCTCCAGCCGTGAAAGGGGGGAAAGCGCCATGAAATTCAACGGGCATCACGATGTCCTGGGTGACGGAGAGCCGGTGTTGTGTCTGGCGGGGTTTGCCAGCGGCAATTGGATATTTTCACGCTTTCTCGAGCCCATGGCGCATCGCTACCGTTTTATTCTGCCCGACAATCGGGGGATGGGACGATCACCTCCGGTGACCGAAGGCTATTGTCTGGAAGACCTGGCCGAAGATGCCTTGAGGCTGATGGATGACCTGGGATACGAACGCTTTCGGGTGATCGGTCTGAGCATGGGAGGGTTCGTGGCACAGCTGTTGGCCCTGGCGGCGCCGGATCGAGTCCAATCCATGGTGCTCATGTGTACCACCTCGGGTGGACCGGAGTATCGCCAAAGTTTTCCGTCGTTGTCGGAAGACCAGGTGCGGGCCATTTATGCCCTGAGTGCCGAGGAACGGGTCCAGGCGGCGTTGTCGGAGACCTTCTGCCCGGTCTTG
>JADFZF010000398.1 GCA_015232645.1 Magnetococcales bacterium
GGGGGAAGCGGGGAGAACCGATCGCCGTCGAGCTGGATCGAGCAGCGGACTGGCTCAGGGATGGATTACGGTTGGCAGTCGGTTTACGGGGCTGTGATCTGCCGGTCATCATTTATGCCCAACGTCCCAGACCATGGGACACGGTGGCGGAACTCATTGCCACCTACCCGGATGCCAGGGAGTATGGTGAAGCCTGGCTGGCGCTGGACTCTGCCCTGGGAGAGGCAAGGATTCCAGAACTCAGTGATGAAGATCCAGGGGTGGTGTTGAGGCTGTAACGGCAGGCAAGGAGAGTTGGTGTTGCCATAAGAACTTGCGCAGCAGCAGCGTCAGCAGCCAGGCCCCCAGGGCATAGATGGCCAGAGAAGTACGAATTTCTACCCCAGTGGGGTGGTAGGGTGCCCATTCGCCCAAAGGGGTTGGAACCAGGCCCGGCATCAGGAGTCCCAGTCCTTTCTCCATCCAAACTCCGAAAAGGACCGACAAGGCGGCCATGTATTGGAAGAATGGACGGATTTTCAAGCGTGGATGGAGCAGCAGAACGGTGGCCAGGGTGATCATTCCCAGGGCGAGGTAGATCCAATCGGTCCAGAAGGCATGGGGTGTCTTGCCCAGATAGAGATGGACGGCGGAACGGCTATGGTAGGCGGGAGAGTAGAGATCCACAAACAGTTCGGAACCCAAGAGGAAGAAATAACCGAGAAGGGTGACCACAAGGGTCCGGGACAGAAAGCGGTACAAACTGGCTGGCAGGGCCAGGGAAAAATGGATTTCACTGATTTTAAAAAGCAGGAACATCATGGCGGAACCGGCAGCGAAGGCAGAGATGATGAATTTGGGGGCGAGGATGGCGGAATTCCAGAGGGGGCGGGCCGGAAGCCCGGCGAGAATGAAGGCGGTCGTGGTATGTATGGAGAGTCCGAGGAGGAAAGCTGCGCCCGCTTCGAGGTTTGTGGAAGCGGGGTGGTCGGGTGGAGAATGTTTTTGTCGGCGATGGTGGTAAAAGACGGCAGCAATGTTTAATATCAGGTAGGAGGACAGGGCCAGGATATCCCATGCCAGGATGGAAGTGGGGAAGTGGAGTCCGCCAATGACCGGGAGGGCATGCCAGATCCTCTCAGGGTGGCCCAGGTCGGCCAGAATGAACAACAGGCTCATGAACACCGAGACGATGGCGAGGAGCTTGGCGGGTATCAGCGCCGGAGCCAGGTCGTGACGATGAAGCCATTGGACCGCTGCCGTCAGAATGATCGCCGAGGCGGCGATGCCGACCAGGAAGAGAAAGTTGCCGACATAAAGTCCCCAGGGGACTTGGTCGGAAAGGCCGCTCACAGCCAGTCCCGTGGCCAGTTGCGTGCGGTATCCGAGGAATCCCCAGAGCATGATGGCCACCAGTCCGCTCAGCCATAATCCGAAGAGCCGCCGAGGCCTGGGAGAAGTGGATGGTTGGTGTTTTTTTTCAGGAGCATGGCGTGGGCGGTCGCAGGTTGCAGAAGAGGTGGAGGCGTATTGTAAGGGCTATGGAGTGCTGATGCCAGAGTTGTCACTGTCAACTTTCCCCGGATCCAGCCGGATGGAGATCGTGCCGCGGAATCGGGGAATGGGGTGGCGCTTTTTCCATAATGGTGTGAGGCGAGGCGATCCCCGAAGTTTGAACTTTCCGTGCTCCTTCCCTTCAAGCCTTGATTGGGCGTGGGGTGAAACAGGGGCGGGTGGTGCTATTGTCCGCAAGTTATTTTTTATTCAACTTTTTTTTGCAAGCGATCCTGTCAACTCAGCCACCGTGACTACGAGCGTTGTCAGGAAGATTTGCACGTGCAGGCGGGCATGGTAGAGCCCCCCCTGGGGCGCCGGCAAGGTGGAGGGAAGAAAGGAGGGGATCTTGATCAGGGAGCAAAAAGGTCCAACAGATCGCCTGGTCGAGGGGGCCAGGAGAAGGGGAAGCGCCAACCCACGAGAACAATATGGCAAACGACAATATCGGGAAGTGCCGAAACCCGTTTTCTCCTCAGGTCGGATAAGGATTGTATTGACTCGATGCGCCCATGGAAAAACCGATCCCGGAAGCATCACAAACAAGCCCATGGGTTCAGCCTCGATCAAACACGTGTCGGCCCATACCGACCTACCAGATAAATGAATGTGGCAAAGTGGAGTTTTAAGGATCAAGCAGTCGCGAGGAACCA
>JADFZF010000399.1 GCA_015232645.1 Magnetococcales bacterium
CGGACGGCGAAGGGGACGGTGATCGGGGTGGTTCAGGCTTTGAACAAGAAGGGTGGGGGCTATTCCGAGGCGGATTTGGGGTTGTTGGAGGCGATGACGCAACAGGCGGCGATCATATTGGAGAATGCCCAGCAGATTGAGCGGATGGAGATCACGCGCAAGTTGGAGATGGATTTTTTGGAGATGGTTTCCGACATCACCTCGGAGATCGAGATCGACAGTTTGTTGCAGAAGGTGATCCGTGAGGCGACGCGATTGTTGCAGGCGGACCGTGGGACGTTGTTTCTCAACGATGAGAAGACGGGGGAATTATTTTCGCGGGTGGCGATGGGAGGATCGATCGGGGAAATTCGTCTGCCGAATCATGTTGGGATTGCCGGAGCGGTATTCACTTCGGGGGAGACCATCAACATACCGTATGCCTATGCCGATTTGCGTTTCAACCCGGCGTTCGACAAGAAAACCGGATATTTTACCCGATCCATCATCTGTATCCCGGTGACCAACAAGGAGGGTCGGACCATCGGTGTGACACAGATGTTGAACAAGCGTGGCGGAGCGTTCACCCAGGAGGATGAATCGCGTCTGAAGGCGTTTACGGCCCAGGTGGCCATCGCCCTGGAGAACGCCAAGCTGTTCGAGGACATCCAGCGCATGAAAAACTATAACGAGAGCGTGCTGGAGAGTATGACCAACGGGGTGATCACCATCAATGAAGATGGGATCATCGCCACCGCCAACGCCGCCAGTTTGAAGATATTGCAGGTCTCGTTGGATATGGTGCTGAAGAAGCCGGCGCGGGAGTTTTTTGCCACCAATCCTTGGATCATGGACAAGGGGGATCAGGTGGCCAAGGCGCAGAAGGAGCAGGTGTTGATGGATGTGGAGATTGCCACGACCAGGGGTAAGGTATCGGCCAATCTGACGATTCTGCCGCTGGTAAGTGGCGATGGCAAGCATTTGGGTATCTTGATCATGATCGAGGATATTTCCAGTGAAAAGCGGATGAAGTCTACCATGTCCCGTTATATGGACCCTGGCCTGGCGGCGCAGTTGCTGGGCGAGCAGGAGGATCTGCTGGGGGGCAAGAGTGTCATGGCGACGGTGGTGTTCACCGACATTCGTTCGTTCACCACCTTGACCGAGGAGTTGGGGCCGCAGGGGACGGTCAAGTTGTTGAACGAATATTTTACCCTCATGGTGGATTGTATTCAGGAGGAGGGGGGGATGTTGGACAAGTTCATCGGCGATGCCATGATGGCGGCCTTTGGATTGCCCATTCCCAAAGGGGACGATGAGGATCGAGCCGTTCGCGCCGCCATCGCCATGATCAATGCCTTGAATGGTTTCAATGGGCGTCGGGCCAGGGAGGGCAAGATGCCGATGCAGATGGGGATTGGTCTCAACACCGATCTGGTGGTTTCGGGCAACATCGGTTCTCCCAAAAGGATGGATTATACCATGATTGGCGATGGGGTGAATCTGGCGGCCCGTTTGGAGAGTGCCTGCAAGCAGTATTCGGCGCAAATCCTTATCAGTGAAAATACCATGAAAAAATTGCGTGGTACCTATCGTATTCGCGAGGTGGACAAGGTTATCGTCAAGGGAAAGACCAAGCCGGTGAGTATATTCGAGGTATTGGATTATCACACTGACGAAAGTTTTCCCAATTTGATGGATGCGGTCAACCATTTTAAAAGTGGGTTTCATCATTATCAGGCCGGTCGGTTCGACAAGGCCGTCCATGCGTTTCGTGAGGTTTTGGAGTTGCATCCGGGCGATGCGTTGTCGGGGATTTACATCAAGCGTTGTGAGCAATTGTTGGACCATCCTCCGGAGGTCTGGGATGGGGTTTATGTCATGAAAACCAAATGATGGTGCCTGCGATTCAGACCTTTCCGATTGCGAAGGATTGAAAAAAAAGGGGTTTGGGGGATTGCCCCATAAGCGTTAAATTTCGCATAGACAGCGGATATCCTGTGGCCTTCTTGCTCTTGGTGTATCTGCAAGCATATGTTTGATATTACGCCAATTTTATAATCCTGCTTTGTTACATTCATCAACTCGAGCCAACCATCGACAGTGTACTGATCCATATAATAAATCTTTGAAAAAAAAAGGGGTCTGGGGGATTGCCCCCAGGGTTTTGACTTTGTTTTTGTTTTTGACTTTGATTTTTACGCG
>JADFZF010000039.1 GCA_015232645.1 Magnetococcales bacterium
TTTCACTATTTTCATAGATCAATCAATAATCAGCCATCCATTCGAATTAATGAATGTGACAAGGTAGAAGTAAAAACCTGACCGTCCATACGCTTTTCGTTAGGCCATAAGAACGACATTTTGTCCGTATTTTGGTTGATTCCGCAAGTCCAGTTTGATATTATGCAAAAAATGCGAATTTTTCTCTTTATGCGAACTATGCGGAAATATTGCATCATTTTTCCCAAATAAACAAGGATAAACGATGGACGCACCCAAGTTTCAAAATGGCCGGGATCAGGTCGTCACGATTTCCGAAGCGGCTCGGGTTCTCGGAGTGGCCAACCGCACGATCCATCTTTGGATCGAGCGTGGAATCTTGAAGTCCTGGAAGACGCCTGGGGGGCACTGGCGGATTCCACGGGAAAATGTACAGGCCATTCTGAAGGACCGGGAGAGGCAGCTGGCGGCGCAGGGAAAGAACGACGTGTGTAGGGTTTTGGTGGTGGAGGACGATCCGGATGCGATTGATTATTACCAGGATGCCTTTTCCGGCTGGGATCTGCCCATTCATCTGAATACTGCGGAGAATGGCTTCCAGGGGTTGATCCAGATCGGCGAAGATCATCCTGACCTCATCATCACCGATCTGAAAATGCCAGGAATGGATGGATTCGAGTTTGTCAGGAACCTCCAATCCCGGACCAATTTAAAACATACCCGAGTCATCGCCGTCACCGCATTGAAAGAGAAAGAGGTCGTCGAACGTGGTGGTTTGCCCGACGACGTGCCTATTTTCTTCAAACCAGTATCATTGGACCGGATCAGAGAGATAATTAAAGATGTATTATTGTCAAAGCGGCCGGGCAGAGGATACTGAGATGATCAACGGAAATATGAGAATACATTGCATCGCCGTCGAGATGATCGGACGCCGGTACCATAACCGCATGACAGCCTGCAAATGTCTGTTTCTTTTGCATCTGGTCCTTCTCCCCTCCTGGTCTCATGCCCAGGAAATAATCATTTTCAGTGTTTCCACTGTCACGGCGGCCCAGGAACTGAGCCAACGGATTTTCCCACTGGTGCACAGCCTGGAAAAAAGTCTCGATGATACCGTGGGGGGCCTCATTGCAGGGGATCGCCCGGTCTGGCCGGAGGTCATGAGGGGGGGATTGGCCGAAATCGGGAATCATTGGTCTAACGGGGGCCAGAAACAAACGGACAGGGTTGAAATCAAAGCCAGAGACGGACCACTGGGGCCACTGTATGTCCAGAATCAGAGCGACAACCGACCACCACTGGAAAAGGTCCATGATTTTGACGTTATTGACCGTCAAACATGGCCACTTGTCTGGAGGCTGGGGGTCGCGGCCCTTGTCCTGACCATCCCTTTTGGGATGATTTTATGGTCGGTGCAACGTCGAAAATCGATTCGTCCTCTAGAATTGGAAATTTTGCGGCGTGAGTTGACGGAACGTGAACTGGTTCAGAGTCAGCAGGATCATCGATGCATCCTTGAATCGATTCATGCCATGGTTTGGTTGATCGACCAGGACCATCGGGTCCGACATGTCAACCCGCTGGCGGCCAGATATTGCGACAAGCCACCTGACGAAATTATCGGAAGAAAAATTATTGATCTCTTTTCCGGTGAATTTGCTGAAAAATACCATGCCGAAAATGTACGGGCCATGGAATCAGGTAAGCCGATTTTGGGTCGGATCGAGTCCTGGCCTGTCCCCTGCGGCGAAGTCCGCTGGTATCGAACGGACAGGATTCCCTGCCGCGACGATCATGGACTGGGTGCCGCTCTGACCATCTTTGCACGAGATGTTACCAAGGAAGAACAGGGTATCATTCATAATCAAGGAATGGAGTTTGGGTTTACTGGCAGTGAAGAGAGGTATAGGAACCTTTTTGAAAACAGCGCCGACGGAATTTTAATACTGGATTATGAAAGCAGAAGAATCGAGGCTGGCAACCGTAGAATCGCTGCCATGCTTGAATATTCGCTGCCGGAGTTGTACGAACTGCGGATTGAAGATATCTCAGCCGAACGAGAACGGACCCTGGAGGCTTTAAGAAGTCTCCCCCAAGTCGGTCATATGCAAATACCACTCCGGAATATCAGGAAGAAGAATGGTAATTCCCTCCCGGTTGAAATATCCGTATGGACGTTCACAGAAAAAGGACGATTAAAGATTACGGGAAGCTTCAGGGATGTCAGTAACAGGATCGAATATGAAAAAACAATAAAATTGTTAAACCATCAGAAAGAATTGATCCTCAATGCCGCGGGGGAAGGCATTTATGGACTGGATTGGAATGGTCTGACCACCTTCGTCAATCCCGCGGCGGCCCATATGCTCAAGTGGCGCCCCGAGGAACTGATCGGCCGATTGATGCACGACTTGATCCATCATCGTCATGCCGACGGTTCCCGGTTTCCATTGGAAGAATGCCTCATTCACTCCTCCTCCAGAGAGGGAAGAACCCATCATATTGATGACGAGGTTTTTTGGAGAAAGGATGGTGTCTGCTTTCCCGTCGAATATGTGAGCACACCGATCACGGAGGGGGAAGATGTCAAAGGGGCTGTCGTTATATTTCGGGATATATCGTCAAGGAAACAGGCAGAACAGGAACTGAACTCAGCTCTTGATGCCTTGAAATTGGCCAAAGAGGAGGCCGAAAACGCCAATCGGGCTAAAAGTGACTTTCTGGCCACCATGAGTCACGATATTCGTACTCCAATGAATGCCATTTTTGCCATGGGAGAATTATTGGCCGAAAGTGAATTGACAGAGAGACAAAGAGGTTACGTAAAAACATTGGCTCGAGCCAGTGAGTCCTTGCTGGCCCTCATCAATGATATTCTCGATCTGTCAAAAATCGAGGCGGGACAATTGGAATTGGAATCCATTGACTTTAACCTAGTTCATATCATTGAGAGTGTGATGGACGTGTTCATTCTGAATGCCCGAAAGAAAGGGTTGGGTCTTGTCCTGCACATGGAGCCGGGCTTGGAGCCAGCCGTTTTGGGAGATCCGGAGCGATTACGCCAAATTTTGATGAACCTGATCGGCAATGCCATCAAATTCACGCAACAGGGTGAGATCGTCATCCACGCCTGCCGTCAGGATACGAATTCCATTCTTTTTCAAATTTCCGACACCGGGATCGGTATCCCCGCCGACAGACTCCGGATCATCTTTTATCCCTTCTGCCAGGCAGAGGCCTCGACCACGCGTCGATATGGAGGTACCGGACTGGGACTGACCATTTGTCAGCGTCTGGTGGAGCTCATGGGAGGGCGGATATGGGTGGAGAGTGAACCTGGACAAGGAAGCCGCTTTTTTTTCACCGCCTTGCTTCCGGTAGCCAGAAGTGAAAGCCAAAAACAGGAAAATCCAGCACAAGACGAGTTGCAACCCAGCGCTCAACCAGTGGGTGGAGTCGAGCCGGGGCTGAACATCCTGTTGGCCGATGATGCCGAGGACAACCGTATGGTCATCATGTCGTTCCTGTCCACGACGCCCCATCATCTTGAGATGGTCGAAAATGGCCAAGAGGCGGTGGAACGATGTCAAGGCGGCGCCTTCGATCTCGTTCTGATGGATATCGAAATGCCGATCATGGATGGATTGACAGCGACGCGGAATATTCGGGCCTGGGAATCCATGGACGGTGTCCGACACACTCCCATCATCGCATTGACGGCCCATGCCATGAAAGAGGAAACGCGAAGAATTTTGGATGCCGGATGTGATCTGCATCTGACCAAACCGATCCGCAAGCAAATATTGTTGCAAACCATTTGCCGGCTCGCCAACAAGTCGCGCGGCAGTCGAGGAAGTGCCCCATGACCTTCATGACAAAAGGTGGGAAATCATGTAGGCAGTGGTCAAACCGTCCGGAGATACGATCACAACCCCGTCTGCTCCTGGTGGGCGACAAGCCGACCGATCTGGCTGCTCTGACCCGGACCCTCTCCGGACTAGACATCGAGACCATGACAGCCACCGATGGCCATGAAGCTCTGCGACACGTCTCCAGTCAAACTTTCGCCATGCTGCTACTGGGCGGGGATCGACAGGATCGGGACGACTTTGAAATGGCGCGTCGGTTCAAGGAGCTTCAGTCCACCCGCGATCTCCCCATCGTTCTCATCACCGACGCCCCTCGGGACGCTCGACGCCGTCACCTCGACAGTCCCACTGGGGGTATCGACTGGATCGAAAAGCCCATTGATGAAAACGAGCTATTGGGCAAAATGAGAGTTTATCTGCAACTATTCCGACAAAAAGTGGAAATCATCCAACTCCGACAGGATCTTAACGTTCGGACCAAGGCCCACAGGGAAACCGAGGAGCGCCTCCAAGCCAGTGAAGAGCGTTTCCGAGGATTGGTGGAACATTTTCCAGGAATGATCTACCGCTGCCGTATGGACAGGACCATGTTGTTCATCAGCGACATGATTGAAACCATGACCGGCTATCCCGCGTCCGATTTCATCGATAACCGAATTCGCAGTTACGCCAGCATCATCCATGCCGACGACGTCGAGCATGTTGAAGAGGTAATCTTGTTCGGTGTCGATAAAAAGGAACCATTTGAAATCGAATATCGAATCGTTGATGCCAAAGGGAAAATACGCTGGGTTTATGAAAAAGGTCAAAGAGTCACCTATGACAATGGTCAACCGGATTGGCTCGATGGTGCCATATTCGACAATTCCGCCCGAAGAATGGCTGAGGAGGAGCATGCCAAATTTCAACGTGCCGTGGAACAAAGCCCGGTCTCGGTGGTCATGACCGATCCGGAGGGAAACATCCAGTATGTCAATCCATGGTTTTGCAGGATCACGGGTTACAGCTTCGAAGAGGCGGTTGGAAAAAATCCCCGTTTTTTGAAATCGGGTCAGACCGATCCTGAACTGCATCAGAAATTATGGCAGACAATCACTTCGGGAAAAGTGTGGCAGGGAGAGCTGTTGAACAGGAAAAAAGATGGGACTTTCTATTGGGAATTGGCCTCGATCAGTCCGGTCTATACCGACCCCAAAGGACCCGTTACCCATTTTATTGGCGTCAAGGAGGATATTACTGCCCGAAAAGAGGTGGAAAAGGCATTGCAAGATGCCCGTAAGAAGGCTGAAGAAGCGAGTCGGGCCAAGAGCGAATTTCTCGCCACCATGAGCCATGAAATTCGTACCCCCATGAATGCCATCATTGGCATGGCGGATCAATTGGCGGAAATGGAATTGGAGCCACGAGGCCAACGTTATCTGGAAGTCATTCGGAGGAATGGGGAGAATCTATTGATCATCATCAATGATATTCTCGATTTCTCCAAAATCGAAGCAGGCCGTATGCCTTTGGAGGAAAAGCCCTTCGACCTGAAACAACTACTTGTCAACCTCATGGAGGAATGCCAGTACCGGGCACAAAAGAAAGGGTTGACGTTGACATGGGTCATGGATGAGGAAATAGTCATGGCCCGGAAGGGCGACCCGCACCGTTTATGGCAGGTGTTGGAGAACCTGCTGGGTAACGCACTCAAATTTACCCATACGGGGGAAATATGTCTAACGATCCAAGGAGTCTCCACTCCAAATGACCAGGTTCGGTTTTCCTTGTCCGATACCGGAATTGGCATTGCGAAAGACAAGTTGGAAGCGGTGTTTTCAGCCTTTACCCAAGCCGACAGCTCCATCACCCGTGAATACGGCGGAACAGGCCTCGGATTGGCTGTCTGCAAACGATTGGCGGAAAAGATGGGCGGTGGGATTGCGGTGGAAAGCGAATTGGGAACAGGCTCGACCTTCCACCTGACCATTCCACTGCAGATTGTCTCCCCCGATAGCAGACGTGAATTCGACTTGGTGGCGGATACCCGACTTGGCGCTCAGGAACTCACGAGAAAACGACCGCCATCCCCCCTGCCTTCACTGCAAATTCTCCTGGCTGAGGATGTCGAGGACAATATTTTTCTGATTCAATCTTTTCTGGAAGGGACGCCGCATCAATTGGAAGTGGTCCGCAATGGTCGGCTAGCGTTGGAAGAGGTTAAAACGAGAAATTTCGATCTGGTATTGATGGATATTCGGATGCCGGTCATGGATGGATTGGAAGCCAGCCGGAAAATCCGTCAATGGGAAAAGGGGGCGGGCCGCCCCCGCCTGGCGATCTGGGCACTGACCGCGCACGCCCATGAAGGGGAGGCGAAACAATCCCGGGAGGCGGGATGTGATCTCCATTTGGTCAAACCCTTGAGGAAAAAGGTGTTGATGGAAAGGTTGGCAGGCTTCATCACCACGGCAGAGGCAACCATACAACCGTCGACGACGCGTGAAGTGAAGATCGATCTCCCCGATGAAATCGCCGATGTCGAAAACATCATCGATCCAAGACGGTGGGAATGCCTGAAACGGGATATGGGGGTCAACGTCCCGCGACTGGTGGGCCGGTTCATCAGTCGGCTGCCCAATCGTCTTGCCGCCATTGCCGAAGCCGTCCATGAAGGCAACGCTGATAGTCTTGACAATGAATGCCATAAACTTAAAGGGGCCGCGGCCACCCTGGGGGCCGGGAACCTGGTCAGCCTGTGCATGCGGATGAATGCTTTCATCAGTACTGGAGATATGAGATCGGTCCAGGAAAATCAGGAATTGCTCATTGCCGAGTGCCAAAGGACGGTTTCAGTTCTCGAACAAAAACTGGCTGATGAGCGAAAGTGAATCACTCTTGGCATGGATGGATTTGTTGCGCTACAGGGGGCGGAAAAAAGTATGTTCGGTCAGAAGAAATTGGAAAAACCTGGATTGAATCGGCTGGAGAAGGGAATCCATCACTGGGAGTAAAGAATCATGAACGAAAGCCTGATCAAACTGACGGGTATCCGGAGGATCGATGAGGACCATCAACAGCTGTTCACGATCATGCGTCAACTGATTCAAGGTCGGCCCACCCGAGAGAATCCCGACCCCATGGTGACAGCCTTGCGTTCCTATGTGGCGCACCATTTCGATCGAGAGTATCAGCTCATGGTGCGTATGAACTATGCCACGGAAGAAATGCAAAAACATCTATTGGCCCATGCCCGATTTTCCGATCGGGTGGCACAATTTGCCGAAGCGGTTCAACAGGAAGGGGATGGGGCTTCGACCGAGCTGGATCAGATGGTCAAAACCATCCGAGCGGAGATGGGAGCCATGGATGTCCACCATCTCAAACCCGACCGGCAAATGGCGGCCTATTTGCTGCAGTGGCTGGTGACCCATACCAATTCCGTGGACCAGGCCATGGTGCAGTCCATGAGACGGGATCATCCGCAAACGGTTTTCGATGAGTTTGAAGTGGAAGCGTCGGGGTGACCTTATTTCACTCGATTGATTGTGTTTCAATATCAAAGAGGCGCCAGAGAATGGTCGGCAAGCTGAAACACGTCTCCATGGGGAGGAAATTGTCCCTGCTGCTCCTGGCTGTGGGATTGGTTCCCCTCTCCCTGGTGGTTTGGCTGGGCGGTCTCGGCTTCGAAGAGGCGTTGATGGAAAAGGCGGCGGCACAACTCAAGGCGGTGCGGCAAATCAAGACATCTCAAATAGAAGAGTATTTTCAACGTCACCGTCAGGATGTGGCGGTGCTGGTCGATACGGTGGGAACACTCGGTTCCGAGACATTCATGAAATTGAGCAGCATTCGTGACGATCGCAAGGCATTCCTGTCAGAATATTTGCACTCCGTCGAAAGCCAGATCCTGACCTTTGCCCAACAAAAGGTAGTGCAGGAAGCGGCCAGGGATTTCCGTCAATCAGCCCCCACCGGGACCGGAGACAAACTGTTGGATGCTCATCGAATCCAAACGATGCGTCGTGAATTGGCTGCCTATTATCATGGTGAATTCGATGCCGAATATCGCCGCAGGAATGACGGCGGCCCATCACCGGCTGGACAATGGCTTGGGGCATTGGATGAAGCCGCCATCGTTTTGCAATACCGTTATATCAGTGCCAACCCCCATCCCTTGGGCCATAAACACCTGTTGAACACATTTCCCGATGGGTCTTCGGACTACGACAAGGTTCACGCCCAGGTGCATCCGGTTTTTCGTGATTATCTGAAAAGGTTCGGGTTTTACGATATCTTTCTGATTGATCCTGAAAATGGTCGTATTGTCTATTCCGTGTTCAAGGAGTTGGATTTCGCGACTTCATTGAAGGATGGTCCCTTGGCGGATTCCTCCTTTGCCATGGCCTGGAGAAAGGCCAGACGGATACAACGGCCTGGATCGGTGGTCAGTGCCGATTTATCCAGCTATGGTCCTTCGTACAACGATCCGGCCGGTTTTATTTTGACTCCGGTGTTCGACCAGGGTGAAATGCTTGGCATTCTGGCGTTTCAGATATCCATTGAACGACTCAACGCCATCATGACCCGACGCGATGGCCTGGGTCGGTCGGGCGAGACCTATCTGGTTGGACCTGATAAACTGATGCGCTCCAACGCCTATTCAGATCCCCAACACCATTCGGTCATGGCTTCCTTTCGCGACCCCAGCCGGGGAAGGGCAGATACCGATGCGGTTCGCCAGGCGCTGTCGGGCCAAACCGATATGCGTGTCATCGTGGATTATCAAGGCAACCATGTCCTGTCGGCCTGGACACCTGTTTCCGTCATGGGTTTCAACTGGGCGCTCGTGGCTGAAATCGATATGGCCGAAGCCTTTGTGCCAGAAAGTCGGACTGGCGCCTCTTTCTTATCTCGATACAGGGACAAATTCGGATACCGGGATATCCTCCTCATTCATCCGGACGGACAGGTTCTTCATTCGGTCGTCAACAGGACCTTAAGGGGAGAAAATCTTCTACAGGAACCACATGCCAATTCCCCATTAGGAAATCTGATGCGCCGTGTCCTCGCATCCAGAAAGTTGGTCATCGCCGATCTGGAGAACACCGACTCCAACAATAAGACGCCAAGTTATTTTATCGCCCAATCTGGAGCGAGTGAGAATGGGGTGGACGTGATCGTCGCGTTGGAAATCTCATTTGATGCCATCGATCACATCATGAACCAGCGGGATGGCATGAGCGAGACGGGAGTGACCTTCCTGGTCGGGAGAAACAACGGTGAACTTTCCTACCGAAACAGACGAATCATGGAGCCGGCCCGAATCGGCGAGACCGATGCGGAAACGGTCACTTATGGTGAACGCCCCGTAAACGGACAGACAGGGACCACGGTGGGTATCGGACGGGGTGGAGAGCAGGAACTGGTTGACTTTGCCCCTCTGAAGATTCCTGGTTTGAACTGGGCCATCATCGGTACCATCCGAGTCGATGAAGTTAAAAAGCCGGTGAATGACCTGCAGCGTTTCTTTTTTGCCTTGGGGTTGGCTCTGGCGGGGGTCATCGCAATCATTTCATTATTCTCAACCCGTTCCATCGTGCAGCGGCTGCTTGATCTTCAGCATGCCGCCAACGCCATCGCCGCGGGTGATTTGAGCACCCGCAGCCATCTGACCGGGGAAGATGAGGTGGGCCGCGTGGGATCGACTTTCGATGTCATGGCGCAACGAATCGAGGAACAAAATTGGTTGAACACCAATCTTGCCCATGTTGTCGGCATCCTGCAGCAAGTGGATGCTCTGGATCAATTGGCTGATCGGATCTTGTCGGAAATCATTGTATTGTTACAAGCGGGACAGGGGGTATTTCATCTTTTGGATGCATCGCAAGAACGGTTTCAGCCCTTGGGCCGACACCGGGGCGTCCATCGGGAAGGCTGGACAAACGGGTTTGCTTTCGGTGAAGGTCTGGTCGGCCGTTGTGCCCTGGAGGGACGTGCCCTTGTCCTCAGTGATATCCCCGATGAAGCCATACGCCTGGGTTACGGTTTGGGTGAAGCGCAACCTTTGAGTGTGATCGTGGTTCCGATTGGTTTCCAGGATCAGACTCTGGCGGTGCTGGAGATCGTGAGCCTGCAAGCGTTCACGCCAATCCAAACCAGGCTGCTGGAAGAGATGGGACAACGTCTGGGAGTCGCTCTGGTCAACTTGAAGCAGGCACAAGAAACCCGGAAGCTGCTGGAAGAAACCCAGCGCCAGGCAGAGGAATTACGATCGCGGACGAAAGAGTTGGAGGCCAGTCAAACGGAATTGCGTCGAAGCAACGAATCATTGGAAAAGCAAACCCAGGCCTTGCAGACTTCCGAGGAGGAACTCAAGGCCCAGCAGGAGGAATTGCGCAGTGCCAACGAAGCCTTGGAAGAACGAACCAAAAATCTGAGAAACCGTACCCTGGAACTGGAGTCGGCACGGGCGGATCTGGAACGGGCCAGTCGGATCAAATCCGAATTCTTGGCCAACATGTCTCATGAACTGCGCACCCCCCTGAACAGTCTTTTGATTCTGGCGAGTGGTCTGGCGGACAACGAATTGGGAAATCTGACCGGGGAGCAGATGCGGGATGCTCGGATCGTTCATGAAAGCGGCCAGGACTTGCTGAATCTGATCAATGAAATTCTGGATCTTTCAAAGATCGAAGCAGGCCGCATGGAGGTTCATTCGGAAAACCTGGCCATTTCCACCATTGCCACAAGCATGGAAAAACGGTTTCGTCCCGTGGCCAGGGAGAAAGGGCTGACCTTTACCGTGACTACCTCGCCGGAGGCCCCGGAAGCGTTTTCGACCGACTGGAGCAAAGCGGATCGCATTGTCGGCAATCTGTTGGCCAATGCCTTCAAATTCACCCGTCGTGGTGAGGTTTCACTCCGTTTTTATTCATCTTTCGAGGAGGGGTTTCCGACCAGAGGCAGGTCCATGTCGATTGCGGTCAAGGATACGGGAATAGGTATTCCCAAAGATAAACAGGGGATCATTTTTGAAGCTTTTCGCCAGGGGGAGGGGGGCGCCAGTCGTGAATTTGGCGGAACAGGTCTGGGGTTATCCATTGCCTTGCGCCTGGCTACAATGCTTGGGGGCAGAATCGAATTGGACAGCATCCCTGATCAGGGCAGTCTGTTTACCCTCCACCTTCCGGAACTGTTGCGCGGTTCCGGCAACGAGATGAATGCGGCCGCGGCAGGCGGGCCTGACAATCTCGCTTCTACTGCCGCTATTGACAAGGTTGAAGCATGTGTTGCCGGTCCGTCTGCCGCGGACGGATCAGGGGCCTCGGGCGCCCATGACCGGGTCATTCTGGTCATCGAAGACGATCCCCGTTTGGCGCGCATTGTCAGTGACCTGGCCCGGAAGCGCCATTTCAAATGTTTGAATGCGGCTGATGCCAGAGAGGGTCTGGAATTGGCCAAAAGGCATCTTCCCACGGGAATCATCTTGGACATGAAGTTGTCGAAAGCGGATGGTGGTTCGGTCCTCGACCAGCTCAAGGGGAATGTGGATACCCGGTCCATCCCGGTCCATATCGTCTCCACCACGGATGAAGTGTTGGATGACTCTGAAAATGGTGCCACGGGGGATTTTTCCAGGCCCATCACTCTGGAGCGGTTGCAGGAGGTTTTTCAACGGTTGGAAGGGGTCGCAGGCCAGAAGGTGCGCCGTCTCCTTCTGGTGGAAGATGACCCTCGATCACGGCTGGCGACGGCGAAGCTGATGTCCGGGGTCGATGTGGTGATCGCCGAGGCCGCTACCGGAGAAGAAGCCATGGCCTTGTTGAAAAAGGAGCCATTCGACTGCATGATTCTGGATCTGGGGTTGCCGGATATTTCCGGATTCGAACTTCTTGATCGCCTGACCACCGCAGAGGGTGTTCGCCCTCCACCCGTCATTGTCTATTCCGGCAGGGAGTTGACCCGAGAAGAATACGACCGGCTCAAACGTCATACCGATAGCATTGTCGTCAAAGGAATGCGATCGGCGGAACGGTTGTTGGATGAGGTGGTCCTTTTTCTGCACCGAGTCGAAAAAAATCTGCCCGATTTCCAGCAAAACAGGTTGATCAAGAGTCGCGACCGCAGCACACTCTATCAAGGCAAGACTGTGCTGGTGGCAGAAGACGACGTTCGCAGCGCTTATGCCCTTTCGAGAAATCTAGAAGCCAAAGGGATGAATGTTTTCATGGCGGCCAACGGGCAAAAGGCCCTGGAAAGGCTTGATGAACATCCCGAGGTCGATGTTGTCCTCATGGATATCATGATGCCGGTCATGGATGGCCTGGAGGCCATTCGCCGCATCCGCGCCCAGGAACAATTCCGGACACTGCCGGTCATCGCTTTGACCGCCAAGGCCATGACCGGCGACCGGGAAAAATGTCTTGCGGTCGGTGCCAGCGACTATCTTCCCAAGCCGGTGGATATGGAACGTTTGTTTTCCATGTTGCGGGTCTGGTTGTATCAGTGACGGAGGATTCCCCGTGGATGAGGAACGGATCCGGGATATTGAAATTCATCTGCTGTTGGAAGCGTTGCGGTTGAGATTTGGATATGAATTTCACAATTACAGCCGTGCCTCTCTGAAACGGCGGATTCTGGGTTGCCTGTCCACCTGTGCGTTCAAGCGGATTTCCGACATTATTCCCCTCCTGTTGCGTGATGAATCGTTTCACCAAAAATTAATTCTGGCCTTGACGGTCACGGTCACCGAAATGTACCGCGATCCCGAGGTGTTCAAGTCCCTCAAGGAGCATGTCTTTCCGGTGCTTAAAACCTGGCCCTTCATCAACGTCTGGCACGCCGGTTGTGCCAGTGGCGAGGAGGTCTACTCTTTGGCCATTCTTCTCAAGGAAGGAGGTTATCTGGATCGAGCGCGCATCTATGCTACGGATATCAACGAGGAGGCGTTGTGCAAAGCTCGGGAAGGGGTCTATCCCGCCGGGCATCTACGGCAATATGAGGAAAACTACCGATTGGCCGGGGGATCGGAGTGTTTGGCCCAAAGCTGCCATATCCGTTACGAATTGGCGATGATGCATACCGATCTGCGCAAAAACATGGTCTTTGCCAACCACAACCTGGCCACCGATGGCACTTTTACCGAAACCCATTTGATACTTTGTCGTAATGTATTGATTTATTTCAACCAGGAATTGCAGGACCGGGTGTTGCGGCTGTTCGCTGAAAGTCTTATCCATGGGGGATTTCTCTGTTTGGGTTCCAAGGAATCGCTGCGTTTTTCTTCCGTAGCCGACCAGTTTGTTCCCATCTGTTCGGAGGCACGCATCTTTCAAAAACGTCTGGAGCCGAACCATGAATCATGAAGCGATCGTCATGGGTGCCTCTGCCGGAGGTATTGCGGCATTGAACACCATCCTCGGAGGGATCCCGGCGTTTTTTTCGTTACCCATTCTTCTGGTTCAGCATGTCGGTCCCCAAGGTGGAAGGACGCTCGCCGCCTGTCTGGAGGCACGAACTCCCCTCCATGTGCGAGAAGCCGAAGAGAAGGAAGCCATCGTCCCAGGAACGGTATTCATTGCCCCTGGCGGATACCACCTGTTGGTGGAGAGGGATCATACCCTCTCGCTCTCCATGGATCCCAAAGTGCAGTATGCTCGACCTTCCATCGATGTCCTGTTCGAATCGGCCGCTGACGCCTACGGTGGCGCTTTGGTGGGGGTATTGCTCACCGGTACCGGGCGGGATGGTGCCCATGGCATGACCCGGATCCACCTCCGCGGCGGATTGACCGTGGTCCAGGATCCTGCCGATGCTGAAGCTGCCGAGATGCCTGAGGCTGCCATTGCCACTGGAAGTATCCTGAAGGTTCTGCCATTGCCGCGGATTGCCCCATTTCTCATCGAACTGGCTGGAGATGGGGCATGAATGCCCTCCTGCCGAATATTCTTATTGTCGATGACCAGTCGGCCAATTTGGTGGCTCTGAAGAAGTTGCTTTCCGTGTTGCAAGCGAAAGTTCTGGAAGCCAGGTCGGGAGAGGAGGCGCTGACCTTGTGCATGGAACATGATTTTGCCCTGTTGCTTCTGGATGTCCGCATGCCCGGCATGGATGGCTATGAGGTGCTGGAAATTTTGCGGGGAACAGGCCGCAACCGTCATGTTCCCGTCCTGTTTCTCACGGCCGCTCAAATCGAGGAACGCCATCGGCTGAAGGGCTATGAGGCGGGGGCCGTCGATTTCATGCAAAAACCTTTGGATGACCGCATTCTTCTCTCAAAGGTCGGTGTCTTTCTTCGACTCTACAACCAACAGCGGCAACTGGAGCAAAAGAACAAACAACTTGAAAAGGAAATTACCGAAAGGCGGCGCATCGAAGATGTCCTCAGGATCAGTGAAGAACGCTTCCGCTCCGTGGCGCAATCGGCTGCGGATGCGATCATCTCCGCGAATCAGGATGGCCTGATTCTCTCATGGAATCAGGGAGCCGTCAGACTGTTCGGCTATCGTGAACCGGAAATCATCAACAAGCCGTTGACCCTGTTGATTCCAAAGAGGTTTCTGGATGATCATCTCACGGCTGTCCGAAACGTTCGAACGACGGGCCGGTTTCGTCGGCTCGATCAGATCATCTCACTGACCGCCTTGCATCGGGACGGACATGAGGTTCCAGTGGAAATGTCGATGGCGCACTGGCAATCGAAAGGTGAGTTGTTCTATTCCGCCATCATCCGGGATGTGACCGATCGGAAAAGGGCCGAAGAGGAAATCATCAAGCTCAGCCGCCAAAACCAGCTCATTCTCAACTCGGCGGGGGAAGGGATTTATGGTTTGGATCAGAATGGGATCACCACTTTTGTCAATCCTTCCGCAGCCCGCATGATCGGATGGGCCCAGGAGGATTTGATCGGCAAATCGCAACACGACATTTTGCATCATTCCTATCCCGATGGTCGCCTTTATCCTCAGCAGGATTGTCCCATTTTCGCCGCCATCAAGGACGGCAAATCGCATCATGTCCTGGACGAAGTCTTTTGGCGCAAGGATGGCAGCAGCTTTCCGGTTGAGTATGTCAGTACTCCCATTATCGAACATGGTCAACCTGTTGGGGCCGTCGTTATTTTTCGTGACGTTTCCGAGCATAGACTGGCCGACAAATATCGACAGGTCAATGAAATCCGTCTCAAAATGCTCCTCGAACTCAATCAAGTCGTCTCCACATTGAGCGAAAGGAACCTTTGTGAACGGGCTCTGGATGTTGCGGTCCAGGTCACTCAAAGTGCCATTGGTTATTTGCATATCGTCAATGAAGACCAGGAAAGTATTTCACTGGCTGCCTGGAACAAAACAGCGCTTGAAATGTGTACGGCGGTCCATGATTCGCACTATCCGATTTCTGACGCCGGACTATGGGCCGATTCCTTTCGACTGAAGCAGACAGTCATTCATAATGATTATCCTAATGAAGCCCATAAGAAAGGATATCCCGAGGGACATTTTCCCGTATCCAGGCACATGAGTGCGCCGGTTTTCAAAGATGACAGGGTTTTCATGATCATTGGTGTCGGAAATAAGAAAGAACCGTATGACAGCCAGGATGCTCAACAGCTTCAATTGGTTGCGGTCGAGGTACAAAAATTCATCTCTCGCCATCGCGCCGAGAATGCTTTGGCTATTGCGCAGAAGAAAGCGGAAACGGCCAGCCGGGCCAAGAGTGAATTCCTGGCAACCATGTCGCACGAGATTCGTACTCCCTTGAACGCCATGCTGGGCATGGCAGAACTACTGAAGGAGACCCCGTTATCGGAATCCCAGCAATGGCATGTCAAGATACTCACCCGTTCCGGCGAGGCCCTGCTTACCCTGATCAACGATATTTTGGATCTATCCAAAATCGAGTCCGGACAATTGGAATTTGAACGAACCCCTTTCAACCTTCATCAACTGATTGTTGAACTTGGAGAGATCTTTTCGTTTACAGCGGCAGATAAGGGAATTCAATTCGGCTTCGAGGTGGACGACGGTGTCCCCAAGTGGATTGAATCCGATCCAATGCGGATACGGCAGATTTTGTTGAACCTCATCAACAACGCCATCAAATTCACCGAGAAGGGAGAAGTCCGAATTCAGGTGAAAACGGGTTCCGGAGATGAAGTGCGATTCAACATCTCCGATACCGGGACAGGAATTCCGGAAGACAAACTGGAACAAATCTTTGCCCCTTTTACTCAGGAAGATGCATCGATTACTCGCAAACACGGTGGATCGGGTCTGGGGCTTACCATCAGCAGAAGGTTGGCGGAATTATTGAACGGAAGCATCAGTGTCCAAAGCGAGGTGGGGAAAGGTAGTGTATTTTCTTTGAATCTTCCACTAGTTAGTGTCAATGCCGCCGACAACGATCAACATCGGAGCGGACGGATCGCTCTTCATCAACCAGGAAGTCCCTCGGACCTGTGGTCGGGCCTGAGAATATTGCTGGCAGAGGATACCGTGGAAAACCAGATGGTTATCAAAGGATATCTCGGCAGTACCGGCTGCAGAATCGATGTTTCCGAGAACGGAACGGATGCTGTCGAAAAGTTCAGACAGACGGTTTACGATATTGTTCTGATGGACATCCAAATGCCGGAAATGGACGGGTTTGAAGCAACGAAGGCCATCCGCCAGCTGGAACAGGAATCCTTGCGGCCTCCCACACCCATCATCGCGTTGACAGCCCACGCCATGAAGGAGGAAGGAGAGCAGATTAAAGCGGCTGGCTGTAATCTGCATCTCACAAAGCCGGTTCGCAAAAAACGTCTCATGGAAGCCATAGAACAACAGATCGGGCCGTTACCATTCAAGTCCCGCCATCTTCAAGGGGGGTTGGAATAGATGATTAAGGAAAAAAATGGGGTCTGGGGGATTGCCCCAAGGTTTTGTTTTTGATTCCCTCGCTCCCCTTGACCCGAAGCGATTTTTCCGCGTGGTTATTGCGGAAAAATCACGCTGGCGCGCGCCTGTGCCAGATTTCCGCAAAAAACACCCGGGAATATGGCTTCGGGAGAAGGGGCGCGTGAAAAGCTAAATCAAAAACAAAAATAATAAAAGAATCAAAACCCTGGGGCAGTCCTCCAGACCCGCTTATTTTTTCAATATTTCCGAACCGTGGGGTGGGGATCTGCATGGCTACGAACGGTGAATGTGATTCTGTTGGGCGCCATTCCCGCGCTGGTGACCTGACGCCGCGGTGTCAACGGGACCTTCGAGTCCCGACTTGATTCAGCAGGATGGAATTGTAGGTATTTTTCGTTAGCCACGGACAACCGCATCCGAGACACAGTCGCCGCAACCATCGGACTTTTCGTCCCTTTGGCCCATGTTCCCGAGCTTTTCATCCGTTGCAACCGGAACCATCATTTTACCGTGTCACTGGCGTCGAATGGCTGTACTCTACCCCTGCGGTAACCATTCCCGGCCTCATGAGGTGGTCGATCTCCGGTGGTGCCGTACTGGCCCGCTTTTCCAGCCACGGACTGGTGGATGATACTATTTTTCCGTTTTGGACAAAAAATATGGACCTGATCAACAAGGTACTCGTGGATCTGCGGGCGCGGCAGGCGAGGATGGCAGCTCAAACTGACCTGTCGTCCTTGGGTGTGACCCCGGCAACTGTCCCAAGGCCCGAAAAACACCGAACCGCCCGGATGGCCGGAGTCGCATTCGTTGTCGTAGCGCTGTCGGCATTGGTCGCGATCGTGGGAAAGGAGAACGATATTCGTTATTTTTCATTGTTGAATCAGATGTTGGAACAACCGCGGCCGGTCGCGAATTCACCACAGGCTGCATCTGAAACCATCGTGGTCCCCACGGTCGTGGTTCCGTCCCGGCAATCGGTCAGGACAACACCTGTGGCCGATGTCGTGGTCATGCCCCGCGTCCAACCGCAGCCGCCATTATCGGCGTCGCCGTTGCCTGCTTCTCCCAGGATAAACAAGCCCGAACCATCATCGGCCAAAACCTTGCCGAGCCTTCCCATCACCCCGGCCAAAGTCCACCCATCGGTCCAGGTTCCTCCTCAACGGACCGATCGTGGTGCCACCGGAAACCCGGATGATCCCAACCATACCTCGGTGGCGGGCCAGGAACGTTCCCCGGACAGACCCCATCCGGCCAAACCGGATAAAACCGGTACCATGATCGTCACTCTCGTTTCAACCGAACCGCCATCCCTCTCCCAGACGGTCAACGCCACGCCTGAAGACCAGTCCTTGACCCGGGCCCGTACCCTTCTCGAACAAGGCCGGCTGGACGAAGCGGAACAGATCATTCAGGAGATGATCGTCCGCGAGGGAGAATCTTCAGCAGCCCTGGGAGTCATGGCGGTTGTGGAACAAAAGCGGGGCCATCTGGAAGCTTCCAACCGCTATTATAACCGCCTGGTGCGTCTGGAACCGAATCAATTTCGATGGTGGTTGGGTTTGGCCATCAATATGGATGTGGCCAAACGTCCCGGTGAGGCCGAGTCATTTTACAAACAGGTTATCAAGATCAACCCCTCCGATACTCAGGCCGTCCTCTTTGCCCAGGATCGATTGCGAATCCTGGCGGATGATCCGACCCATAGGCCACCACCCTGAGAGCCGAATCATGGAAACCCCTTCTCCATCCGGTGTCCGTCGTCCCAAACTGGGAGATATGCTGGTCGAGGCCCACATCATCTCCGCCGAACAGCTCAAGCAAGCCCTGGATTATCAACACGAACAGGACGTCAAACTGGGCGAGGCCCTGATTGCGCTCAAATTTTTGACCGCCCAGGAGCTATCCGATTTCCTCGGCAACCAACGCAAGACTCTCATGATGGGTGACCTGCTGGTCAAGGCCGGCAAGATCACGTTTCAACAGTTGCAGGAAACCCTGAAGGAACAAAAACGTTCTGGAACCCGGTTCGGCGAGGCATTGGTCAACCTGGGTTACCTGACCGAACTGGGTTTTGCGCAATTTTTTGCCAAACACATCGGCGTTACCTGTCTGGACCTGAGCACCATCACGGTAGAGGACAGTGCCGTCAAAATGATGGAAGAGGAGGCCATCAGGCGTCTCCGGGCGCTCCCGATCAAGCGGGCAGGGGGAGGGGTTCTGGTGGGGATGGTGGACCCCAGCGACCTCCTGGCCTACGATGAAGTCACTCAGGCTTTACGGCGGCCAGTCGAGGTGGCATTGATCCTGGAGAAACAAATGCGCCAGGTCCTCGACCGGGTGTTTCGCAAAACAGGGGAAATCCAGGGACTGATGCAGGAGCTGGGCGAAGAAATGAATCGCAACCGCCTGGATCTGAACCAATTCGTCAAGACGGAGATGGTCCAGGATGCCCCAGTGGTCAAGATATTGCAAACCCTGTTTGAAGATGCCATCCGGCAAAACGCCTCCGATATTCACATCGAACCGGGACAACATGTGCTCAGAATTCGCAAGCGCATCGACGGCGTTCTGCACGAACAGATCATTCGTGAAAAATCGGTGAGCATTCCCTTGCTATCCAAGCTTAAGCTCATGGCTGGCCTGGAGATTTCGGAACGCCGTTTGTCTCAAGGTGGAAGGTTCAGTCTCAAGGTGGGCGATGCCGATGTGGATATTCGTCTCTCCACCCTGCCGACCGAAAACGGCGAAAGCGCCGTGCTGCGT
>JADFZF010000003.1 GCA_015232645.1 Magnetococcales bacterium
TCGGCTGCAAGGGGGGGGAAGATTTCCTCCTTTGCGCCGGACAACGTTGCGCTCCCCTGCATGCGGCTGTTTGGGCGGCCCCCCCCCCCCCGGGATCCACACCAGCCAACCGCTCCGATCGAATTTCGTAGTCATTGGACGATCCCATAACCTGCCTCCCCACTTTCATTATATTTCTTCTGCGACAGAAACGGCCAACGCGGATCCGTTACATAAACGATCAATGCGTGTTATAATGACTCATGCTGAGGTGCATGCAAGCTTTTATCGATCGTCCCAGGACGAGACACGATGACCATCCGCCATCAGGGATAGGACCTTGCGTCACCATCCATCAAGAAAAAAGCGAGGAGGTCGCAATGCATACCAAAATGAAATTTCCATGGCTACTAATCGCTTTGTGGGGCTTGTTGCTGATACCTGCCGCCCCTGTCCAGGCTGAAGAGATCACAACCCCTTGGATGGCGGCGGGATGGTGGCAATGGCATCCACAACAAGGGTCTTATATTCTGGGACGGATTGGCACCCAACTCTATTTCGCCCCCCCCGATCAGGTGGTCTCCCCTCCCTCGACCCGGGAGGCCCCTTTGCCCCTGCAACAATCCAATACCATTCATAATCCCGTCCCGACCGAAAGCAATCTCTGCTCCAATCCTCCTCCCGGTGCGCTGGTCAATGACCGGGGATGTTGGATCATCGGCAAGGTCCTGTTTGGCTTCGATCGGTCCAACGTCAGAAAAAAATACGGAACCGTCCTGAAGAAAGTCGTCGAGGTCATGCATAAGTATCCGGGAATGCGCGTAGAGATCCAAGGTCACACCGATAGTATCGGTACCGAATCGTACAACGAAAAGTTATCCCTGCGTCGGGCGGAATCGGTCAAGCAATCGCTGATACACCTGGGGATCGCTTCGCAACGATTGGCGGTTGTGGGATTCGGCGAGGGGCATCCCCTCAACGGCAACAAAACACCCAAGCAACGGGCCGCCAACCGGCGAGTGGAAATCATCCCCCAGGATTGACGTTTCGCCGAAAACAGTCGTGAGGGGTCAAGGCGACGGGTCCGGGAAGGGGTTGCCCCATCCCGGACCTGCCACAACATTTTTCACGACTGGACGATCGACCGGCAGTTTTTGTTAACTTTTACAACGATTATCTTCCAGGAGGCAGGCCTGGCACCCGCTGGGTCACCGGAGCCAAACCACGAAGATGGCAGTCAGTACTTCTTCACCACAGACGAACACTTCCCCCCCCCATTCTCAAAAGAATGATACCCAGGGAGGTGTTGGCATGGATCTCTTCACCTTAAAAATCGAGCGATGGGTCACTGGAGGTCGAGGTCTAGGCCACAAGGATGGTTTGGCCGTGTTTGTCCCCGGCTCCGTCCCCGGAGATCTGTTGCAAGTCCGCCTCACCAGCCGCCGCCGCAACCATGCTTCAGCCGCCATAGCCGCCATTGTGCAACCAGGACCGGGTCGGATCGTACCCCATTGTCCGCATTTTGGCATCTGCGGCGGATGTCAACTACAACACATGGACGACACCCATCAGCTTCGCTTCAAAAAGGACGTCGTAACCGATACCCTCACCCGTATCGGTCGTTTCGGATCGGGTCTACCTGTGGCGGATGTCGGTCAGGTTTCGCCACGCTGGAACTATCGTCGCAAGGCTTCGTTCAAAGTCCGGGTGGTCCAGGATCGCACCTTACTGGGCTTTCACCAAACCGGATCGCATCGCGTGGTGGATATCGCTCATTGTCCCATTCTGCGGCCCGAATTGGCAGCCTTGATGGCCCCTTTACGTTCTTTAATTACTAAACTTGCCATCCGCTCCCAAATTCCGCAATTGGATGTCATGATGGGGGACGCCGGCATCGGTTTGCTTATGCATGTCCTTGGTCCCTTGGCCGGAGCCGACCGCGAACGGTGCTTGGAGTTCGCCCAGGATCATCATCTGTCCCGGTTGGATCTTCAGCAGGGACGGAAAGATCGGCTGACTTCTCTGGTCCAGATGGGCCCGTTGGAATACCATCTGGAAGGGATGATCTGCAAATTTTTGCCAGCCGATTTTATTCAGGTGAATGGGGAAGGTAACGTCAATCTGGTAGCCTTGGCCATGGCCTCGGTGGACCCGGGCGGAATGGCCTGGGACCTTTTTTCCGGCATTGGTAACTTTACCCTCCCCTTGGCGCGACGACACCGTAACGTCTTGGCTGTGGAGGGGCATCGGTCCTCCCTAGAACGGCTACGCCTCAACAGTCGCAGAGCCGGAATCGAATCCATCCACACCTTGCATGCCGATTTGTTTTCGGAAGCGGGGGTGGAAGCGTTGGCCAAGCAATCAACCCCGGAATTGATCCTCATGGATCCACCCCGGGAGGGCGCTGCGGTCGTGTGCAGAAATATCGAACGTTACCAGCCACGGCGGCTAATCTACATTTCCTGTGATCCGGCGACATTCAGCCGAGACGCCGCCATTCTCCGCCATCTGGGTGGTCAATTACGCCACGTCGCCCCTGTGGACCTGTTTCCGCAAACCTTTCATGTCGAACTCGTGGCCCAATTCGATTGGCAATAATTTTAGGCCTGATTTTTGCGACCATTTCTTCCAGATAGCATAAAATGCAAAGAATGCCGATGCGATTACAGATGCTCAGCTCGGCATCTCGTGTTGGATCCAAAGGACTCTCTTCCGATTGCGGACCTCACGTCACTATGAAGGAAATTCGCGTGCGCATTGTTGAACCAATTGGGCCACAGCTTCCCGTACCACCCTCCGGCAAGACGACCGATGGACCGATTCAGCCCCAGCACAAAGGTGAAAACCTCTTTATTACCATTTTTCAAGAGGTGTCCAGCCGTTGGAACCGCAAGCCCGCCGTCCGGAGACCTTTCATCGGCCGCATAATTCGCAAGGGTTGATGCCTTCCCAATGGTTCCCCGCCTCCCTGCCGTCAGCTCGAATCGGTGCTCAAGTTTCGCCGCCGCTGTCGATTTCCCCCCCTACCGAAAGCCCGAAAGACTGGTATAATGTCAGGTTGTAACCCGATCTTGATCCGGTGCATGCAGTCTATCGGAACCGATATTGAAAAAACGCGTCTACAGCACCCTTTTCGCCGGCTTGTGCAACCGTCTGGAGGCCCTGCCCCTCTGTTTTGCCTTTCATGAATATTTCGGCCACGAGGTCATGCTCGATTGGCCGGAAGCCCATGACTTGCACATTGCTGGTGCCAGGTTTTGTTCCCTCAGACCCTGGATGAAACTGGGAGCGGTGCGATTTACTTCTCTGGATCCCGATGAGTTTGCCCGTTTGGGAAAATACCGCCTCCTGATGCAAAAAGGGCTGTTTGGCGGCATTCCCCATATCAACCGACGGCTTTACTTGGAAACAGGCCGACGTCTGCGCCTCAACCCCGGATTGATGGTCGCCTTGATGAAACAATTTGCCTCCGTGGCCGATGACGCCCTGATTGTCGGCGTTCACATCCGCAGAGGAGATTATCGCCTCGGGTCCGATGCCGATATCTATGATCTCAGCAATCATATTCATTCCCTGGTGCCTCTCTGGTGGTATGAATACGCCATGGCCGTTGTGATGCAGCGCTACGGCAAGGTGATGTTCTACCTGTCGCATAACGGACTGACCGTGGACGAGGAAACCCGTCTGTGTCAAACCTTTCCCGTCATGCAGGCCCCCCGCGACAACCCCTATCGACCCAAACGCCGGGGGCATCAGGCGGAGGCCAATCCGGTTCGGGATCTGTTTTCGCTCGCCTGTTGTCCCATCATTATCGGTTCTCCCATGTCCACCTTCACCCACTATCCCGCTCATGCCCTGGGACGTCCCACTTTGGTCATTCAGCCTCTGGCACGGACTCTCCGGATCGACCCTCGAATGGGGTACAGCCAATTATTCGGACAAAACATCCATGCCTGGATGGATACTCTATACAAAGGGACCCAGTTCCATGAGGTGACGACCCTCTCCGACCTCCCCGATGTCGATTACCTCCAGGCATTGGATTGGCTGTAACCTCTGGCATGGGAGAGCCATGATGCATGCCTCAACGCCCCTGGGGAACCGATTTGATCGGCCACTATGGAAATACGGGTTGACCATCGGCATGTTGGTCGCCACCGTGACCGCCTCCCTCTATCTGGCCAATGGTATCGCCTCTCTGTGGAC
This sequence comes from Magnetococcales bacterium, assembly GCA_015232645.1. GTDB lineage: Bacteria > Pseudomonadota > Magnetococcia > Magnetococcales > UBA8363 > UBA8363. The sequence continues at coordinate 4,186 of JADFZF010000003.1, forward strand.
ACCGCCGTTTCCCGTACTCGGGCTACATGGGGTCAAACCCGAGTTGGGGCTGCGGGGTTGGGGGCGGGTGTTATTGCTCGGCGAGGGACAAGGCTTTAATGATTGGGGCCAGAGGGATCGACCAAGGACACGTCGCCCCCCATCCCATACCCGACGCTTGGCTTTTGTAGGCGATTCTTTTGTCGAAGAATCGGCCCCCATCCCCGTCCCCATGGCTGTGGAGCGCCTGATGGGCCGCAAGGATGTGGAGGTGATCAACTTTGGTGTTTCCGCCACCGGAACCACCGACTATTACTATCGTATAAAAAATATCGTCATCCCGTTGGGGGCCAGTGATATTTATATGTTTTTCTATGAAGGTAACGATTTTGTTCCCGATAAGCATTCCACGCGTCTGGCCATCTTCACCACTTATCCCAAGGATTCCCTCGCCTCGCGCCTGGGCTTACTTTCCTTGAATCATCTGGTCACCAATCGCCATCGCAATGTTTTACGCGTCTGGCAAGTGGATCAGGAAGAGTCTTTGAATGATCACGAACAGCGGATGATGCAGCGTCTTCAAACCATGGATGACGATGCCGCCCGTCATTTTTTACTCGACCTTTCAACATTCGCCGGTAGCAAACGGCAACTTCTGGCCGCCCTTCTCCAAAGGCCTGAAGCCTCCTCCCTGCTTGCCTCCTTGAGGCATCCGGACGGGGGGCTGTTTCGCAGTTACATGTTTGACGATCTATTTCGTCTGGCGGCAGGAGATGCCCTGAAAATCGACGCCTCGTCCCCGGAACAGATGTTGGCGCGGATCTATCCTGATATTCTTGCGATGAAACAGGTATGCGCTGCGGCCCAAGCCAGTTTTTCCGTGGTACTGGTGCCCATGGCCTTGCATGTGGATCCTCGATATATCGAGACATGGTCGTTGTTTGGTGATTTGGACCGCCTGGGAGGACGGCAGTACCAAGCGACAGAGCTTCTCAAAGCGTCATTGGCACGAGATGGAATTTTATTTCACGATCTGCGCCCCCTTTTGCACGGGGTGCGCGGCGCCTACCTGAACGTGGATGGTCATTGGTCACAACAAGGGGTAGACCTGGTGGCCGCGGACCTCACTCGGTTCATCGCCACCACTCTGCCCCCATGAGCTACCACCTCATTGCAGCGTTGAAGTTTCAAGGCACTTTGATTAATGTAATTTGTTCGCGTATCTTCACATTATGGCCCGCAATAGAGTGACTATTTATGTAGAACGCGGCTGATATGAACAAACATGCCTTGATCATCGTTTTAGCCTCATGATCGGCTCCAACCTTTCAGGACATGGAGTCCCAACGGCTTCAGCACATCAGAGTCCGTTCCTTATGAATATTTTTAACCCAAATGGCCGAAGCGATGATCAGGCTGCGGCAGGACGAACCGAATCATAGGTGGACGATACATGAGCTTCCGAGCAACCAAACGCCACAAACATTAAATACTTTATATTTTTTTAAGTCAACTATGGCAATGCTGCCCAAAATGAGGGGAAACGAAATCTTCCCTCTCCCTGTTCGCAATATTTACTTCTTGGAGTTGATGCTTAAATGCGCATTTATTTCTATCACCCCATAGAATTCAACTTCCATTCTGGAATTACTCTAGGTGTCATTCGTGATTATACCTCTTTAGCGAAAAACAATCACGAAATATATCTTTATGGAACTTATTCCGATGATAATGGCTTTGCTGAGATCGTTGACTTTATCGGCGATGCTCCGGTACGCCTGATGGTACGCAGGGGTAGTCTCAAACAGTGGCGTAGTTTGTTGAAACTTTTTTTCCTTTGGAAAGTCCTCACTGACCGCCAACCAGGAAAGGTATTCGTAACCAGGCACCTGAATAAGGCTTGCGATCTGCTCTGGTTGCGCCCATTTCTAGGACGTAACTGCATCACGGTCTATGAAGCTCACGAAGACGCTTTTCCTCATATGACTTCAGACAAACCAATCACTATAATTAACAGAATTAAAAATAAAACTGAAAAAGTATTTAAAGTCCTTGACGGGATTATCTTGAATAACAAATCGCAGGATGTCGCCTTGAAAAATGAATTCACATCCTATCCAAATACCATCATTATTCCAAGCGGGGTGGAGATAGAGCGCTTTGCCCGAGCCATTTCTATACCCTATCACACGGATGGCCCATTCATCATTACCTACACAGGGCAATTTACCGCATGGAAAAATGTGGAGATGCTCTTTGCTGCGGTCGGACAGTTAGACCAACGTTACCGACTGCGTATCGCCGGTGGCAAGAGCGGTCTGAGCGGTTATACCGAAACCTTGGAGTATCTCAAAAGAATGGAGGACATGTATGGTTTGCAGGGCAGAATCGACTTTCGTGGCTTTGTTCAGCCTACACGATTGGTGGATGAGGTGCTTCATGGTTCCTCGGTGTTGGCGATACCTTTAGGCGACAACCTACGATCCCGCTACTTGACATCGCCGCTCAAGCTTTTTGAAGCGATGGCTACCTCGATACCTGTTGTGGCCGTGGATTTTCCAAGTATCAACTTAATCACTGGCCGGAATACTGTTTTCCTGTGCCAACCCAATGCGGAGGATTTTGCGCGCGCTATCCAAGAGGCGGTCCATACCCCAGACCGACTGGAACGTTGCCGCAGAATGAATGAAATAGTGCTCCAGTATTCACACATCGCTCGTGCTGAACATTATCACCGGTGGTTGACCAAAACTTTGAACAAACAAGAGTAATTATTTAATCTGGACGGTACCGAGATTGCGCCGATGAAGACACAAGCAGCTTGAGACCGCGCCAAACCCCGTATGCTGGTTCAGCGTGAATGCAGACAAACGATTCTTGAAAACAAACTACTCTCTGGTCAACCTTCGGCAACGCTGCAGGCCTCAGGCAGTGTTTGATCAGGCATCTTGGCTCGATTGTCCGTTGCGGGATGACGGGGAGGTTTTCACCTGTTGCATCAATCACCGCCTCAATGAGCCCAGCCAAGGTTGTTCTGCCCCCCCTTCAGGCCCCATACCGCGCACCGGGCAGATTCCATCCGTCCAGAATCAGGATGATCGTCCCATAATTAGGGTGACCCACGGCGCTTTAAGTATTATTTTTTCACTCAACATACCGCGTTGCGCGTAGACCGATTCGACTTCCCGTTGTTGATGGTCCAAGAGTCCAGAGAGAATCAGGTGCCCCCCGTAAGAGAGTTGTTTGACTAATTCGCCGGCATTCTCCAACAGTACCCCTGCCAGAATGTTGGCAACGATGGTGGCGAATGGCCCTTGCGGCACTTCATGGGATAATACCGTTTCTATACCATCGATTCGGTTGAATCGACAGTTGTCCTGGCAGGTGGCTATGGCTTGTGGATCCAGATCGCAGGCTGTAATCGGGGCAGCCTTGAGCAACGCCGCTCCCATGGCCAAAATCCCCGAACCGCAGCCCATGTCAAGGAAGGCCCCCAACGGGCCCCTGGCATGGATCCACTCCATGGCTTCCAGACATCCCGAAGTCGTCTCGTGGGAACCCGATCCAAACGCCAACCCCGGATCAATACTCAAAACCTTGCGGGTCGTAACTTCGTTGGGCCACCATGACGGACGAATCAAAAAACTCTGCCCAACCTCGATCGGTTTCCAATCTTTTTTCCAGGCCTCCGCCCAATCCTGATCGGGAAGACGGTGCCAACGTATCCCTTCGGTGGTCACGGTCAATCGATGGGCGGCTAACCGAACGATGAGGTTCGACTGCACCATGTCGCATGGAGTATCATCGGGAAAATATCCCTTGACCCAAATCCGCGTCTGATTTTCTGGAAGCCATTCCATGGCGTATCCCAGAGAACCAGCTTCATTCAAAACCTCTCCATAGGTTTCCTCGCTCCCCTCGGGGGCCAACAATTGCACTTCCCAAACCATGACAATCATTTATCCTTTCGACGGTGGTAATGGTTTCCGGCCTGCGTGAGGAGGTTGTCATTCCGGATGGGGGGAATAATAATCTTGAAAAATGAAACATAAGTCCCAAACCTCTCACCCATCTGAACGCTACCTGAAATCACATTTCCTTCCTGCAATCAAATATCGCATCCACGGCAAGAGACGTCACTTTTTCGCGTCATAAACATTGACAACCGCATCCGGTATCAGTACAAGGTAACCACTGAGTTGGCTGTTTCTCCTCGCGTCAAATGCCCAGGTAGCTCAGTCGGTAGAGCAGAGGACTGAAAATCCTCGTGTCGATGGTTCGATTCCGTCCCTGGGCACCACATGATCCTTGCGTAACGACACCAAACAATCCTCAGAAGATTCTGCAAACGCAACGCCACATCTCCCCTCGTTGGTCCAATCACATTCGAAAAAATTCTCGACTTTCTTGAAAACAAACTCAAACAGCACCAAATGATATTGAAAGAAACGCGGGAACTCGAAAGCGACTCCCTCTCCGAAGCACTCTGACACAACAGCGGTCATCGTGACCATTGCGGTTCAGTGCTTCATTTTGTTTACCGGTTCTCTTGAAGGAGGACGTTCCAAATTGTCTGGAGGCTGTTGAACGGTGGTCAGGCGGTAGAAACTGATGCTGGCAAATGTCAACACCAGGACGATCAGGAAAACTCGCCCGTTCCAGGTTTGCAGCCAAGGGACGGGAGCAGAATCACGCACGATTTTTGTGGGTGGAAAAAAGTTTCGCCATAACAGGCGGATGCCAATAACAAAGGCGGAGATTACCACGGCCGCAAAAAGGGAAGTTAAAAACAATCTCACGAGCAACTGTCTCCCCGGAGGAAAAGCATGAACCGATTAAGAATCCGTGCCGTCGCCCCCCAAATGATGTGTGGTCCAAAGTGATAGCTGTCCGGGTTGCCCGGTTGGCGTAAAAAGAAATCCAGAGGGACAGTGATCACCCCGGCGACCTCGCGCGGCTCTGGCTGAACATGAATGGCTTCCGGCATCAAGCCGACAAAGGGGTGAATGATAAACCCAGTGGCATTGGTCTGAACACTTGGCAGGGCACCCAAAATTTGCAGAGGGCGCGCTTGTGGTCCCAACTCTTCCGTTGTTTCCCGCAGAGCGGTCTGCAGCAGGGTCGCATCGTCATGATCCCAACGACCGCCCGGAAAGGCGATTTGACCCTTATGATGACGCACGGTTTCGGAACGACGAATGAAGAGGATATGTCCGTTATCGCGGTATTCACTTTCCTTCGCTACGGTCACCACTGGGAAAATAAGGGGAACCAACACCGCTGCTACAATACAGCCAGATTCAATCGGACCGGTTGGCCGATCCAGAGGAGGGAGTGGGAGAATGCGTTGAGAAACAATGTCGGGGGTGACCATGGAATCCAATCTTGATGAACGCCTTCATTCTTCTTAGATTATCATCCCCTTGCGTCCATGACCTAGCTTGCAGATGAACTTAGTTGTAAATTAGGCGTAGTATTGGAACTTCAGTTATTTCATTTGCCTCATTAGTATCAGCACTGCTGTTGCCAGCGTCGCGGTCCATAACCTCGACACTGACCGTCTGCCTGGAGGCCAAGTAGGAGGAGCGATGGAGGAAGCCGTAAACCTCTGGGCCGCGCATGCCAGCGGTGGAGCTGGCCAGTTTGGTTTCTACAACAGGATCTTTACGCTCCAGGACGACCTGAGTTTTGACGACAATGGGAGCACGACGTCGGGCCGTGTGTTGGGGCAGGGCCTTTCTGGGGGGGATGGATTTGGCATACTTGGCCATGACCCGGCGAACGTAACTTTTGGTTTCCGGGAAAGGGGGAATACCGCCAAATTTATCGACATTGCCTGGACCGGCGTTGTAGGCCGCCAATGCCAGGGAAAGGTTGGGGTACATGGCAATCAACCGTTTGATATAGCGGGCACCACCGCGCAAACATTGTTCAGCATCGAAACGATTAGTGACGCCCAGGGCTCGGGCAGTAGCCGGCATAAGCTGCATCAATCCAACCGCCCCTTTTTCGGAGATCAGGCCGGCATTATTGGCCGACTCAACGGCGACGATAGCCCGGAGAAGGCCTGCATCAACCTTTTCCTCGCCGGCGACCCGGTAGATCAGACGAGGGAGATCGCCGGAGGTGGCGTCGGCGTCGTCGAAGGGAACAAGCAGTCCGAGCAGTGCGGAGATGCCAAACAGGATGACCGCCCTGTGGGATCGTGACAAACGCCTGCAGACGTCATACCAGGACAATCCCCCCCATTTGCCTGCCGCAGGAGGTTTCGCCTTTTCTAGTGGATCGACGGTGACTGAAAAAAAGCTCCTCGTTCTGGAAAGTGCACATTCCGACATCGGTTATCCCTCCCTGGGGAACCCCCCGCTCACATAATCGCGCTTTAATATAGTTAGGGAGATTAAACTGAAACCGCCCGCGGGTTGCAAGGGATAAAAAGAATTTTTCAACAATAATTCCTTGTTCTGAATTGTGATAATTAATAAATTGGTCGTAAAAGGTTTGGTCCACTTCATAATAAGGTGGACGGATGGTTGGCCCGATAATGGCTTTCATGTGGAGACTATTGGCCCCCATAGTTTCCATAAGGTCGATACAGGATTCGATAATACCACTCAAGGCCCCGCGCCAACCGGCATGAGCCGCACCGATGATTTTTCGGACCGGATCATACAACAGCACTGGGGCACAATCGGCGGTCATGATGGCGATGGCAACACCGGGCTCATCAGTGACCAAGGCATCGGCTTCAGGCGGCCTTTGCCCCGGGGACGCCACCACGGTCCTGACGCCATGGACCTGGTTGACTAGGCACAGGGCGTGGACCTGAGATGGCAAGGACCGCTGCAGGAGAGCACGGTTATTTTGTACCAGATCCAGATCATCGTTCACATGGAGAGCCAAATTCCACCCTGCGTGTCCTCCGCGGCTGACTCCGCCACGACGGGTCGTAAAAAATGGCCAGATGCCGACAGGGGCGATAGTTCCCGGGAGAGATAAAAATACGGGTGAGTCTTGACTCTGCATACCATCATCCGTTATAGTAGTAGTTTAACGTTTTAATTATCCTTGCTCCTTTTCAATTACCAAAAGGGGCGGACCACCGAAAGGAGAGGCCGTGGCCTTCTACGAATCCATCTACATCGTTCGACCTGATCTTACCACCGAACAACTCGAGCAAGTCAACAAACGCATTGCCGCCCTCATCGCCGATAATGGTGGTGAAATACTGCAGACAGAAATCTGGGGACGCCGGCAACTCGCCTACCCGGTCAAAAAAAACACCAAGGGGTACTATGTCTTCAACCTTCTGCAAGGTGGCGGACTCCTGATTTCCAACCTGGAATCACGATTGAAAATTGACGAGGACATCCTCAAATTTTTAAATGTCCGGGTAGAAAAAGCGGATCGCACCCCAACCCCCCTGGCCGGTGGCGATGACCGCGGCGGTCGACCCGGGGTCGTTGCCGCAGGGAGCGGAATGGATGATCCAGACCTGGATGCCCCCGAGGATGATGGTGACGACCTGGATGGCAATGGTCGGCTCTGATGAAGCCTCGCGGAATCACCCTGAACCTCTGCTGCCCCAATGGAACATGAGGCGCTGAACCCGCTCACCAACAGTATCCAACTCGAAGGGACCCTGACAGGAATCCGCAAAATCAGCTACACACCTGGCGGAATTCCGGTAGCAACCTTGGAGTTGGAACACCTTTCCAGCCATGCCGATATCATCCCCCTTCGGCGCTTGGAACTGAAAATGGTGGTGGTGGTGTTCGATTCCCTGGCCGACCTCACGGCACAATTTTCGGCGGGTACCCGCGTCAGAATCCATGGAAGGCTGAACCAAAAACGCTGGATTCGCGAAAACAAGGTCCGCTGGGGACCGGTTGAGGTCATTGCCACTGCAGTAGACAGGCTTTATTCCGAAGAAAATCCGGTCGCCCAGGCATAAAAGCGGCCAGCAGTTACAACCAGGTGGACCTCCACCTGACCTGAATACAACCAGACCTTCCAACGAGAGGTGGATGACACCATGTCCGAGCACGAAAATAATGCCTTTGATCAGGGTGATGGACACAAACCCAAATCGGCACGCCCAGTCGGATTCAGGCGTCCGTTTTTCAGAAGGCGTAAAGTTTGTATGTTTTGCGCCGACAAAGCAGTCAAAATCGATTACAAGGATCCCAAATTGCTGCTTCGGTTTATCACCGAACGCGGTAAAATGGTCCCCAGCCGCATCACCGGAGTGTGTGCTCCGCATCAGCGTCACCTGAGCAAAGCGATCAAACGGGCCAGAAACATTGCCCTGTTGCCGAATCTGGTCAAGTAGACCCGGGACCTGGCGTCAGCGTCACGGGAACGGTTCCAGTGCTTACCACCGTAACGCAGCAGGAAATCGGTGTCGTCGATCGCGAATCGCTCCAGAACACATGGTCCCCAAGGCCCGGCTGACCTGGGGAGCGATCCAGGTTCGGGGGGGGGCACCGGGCAGGTTCAGGAAAAATTCGCTCACCCCCCGGGAGGGAGGGTTGTAGCAATAGGCACTCTAGACGGGCTGGTTCAAAACGACTCTTGGTCGCCCCAAGACCCTAGCTCGTGGTTTGAATAACGGCAAAGCAATATCCTAATTCAAACTTTCAGGACTTGGCTTTCAGTCATGACGGCAAAATGGGACCACTCCATTTCCAAATCCTTCCCGCTCTTTTAAAAAATGGTACCATTCATCGCGACCCTTCTTGGAAATCGCCTTGGAAGGGTTGGTGGGCGGGACGAATGAATAGAGTCGATCTATACAGGGAAGGCAAAGGGGGCTTGGCACGCCATGGGATTCCAGCGCGGCCCGCAGGACAAATTTTTTATATTCGGATGAGCTGTAAATAAACAACGAAATCAAAACCGCTGAGCTAGGCTCCACCCCCTACCCGGAAAGGGGTCAGCCCGCATTGAGACCCATCCGCCTATTAACAGGGTGATCATGGTTCCTGACTTCTTGACCATAATCGACAATAACTTTCCAAATCGTTGACACACATTCATTCCATTCGGGCCTCGTCCAACCTGATCCCTGGCAGTCTGGTTGAACCGCCCGGTCTTGCGCAAGGGGAACACCGGCTTGCTGTTTAAAGTGATCAGGCTGATTTCCGAACATCCGATAGCGGCTGGTGGGTGGGCCATCCTTTTTCTGACCCTCCCTTCCCTTATTACCATGCTTATGCCAGCCAGTCAGGTAAGCGGCCTGCTCATGTTATTGGTCCTGCCATTACAGGCCCTCGCCCCACTTCCCATTTTTCTGGTCAGCCTGAGACGTGGACTCAAAGAGGGCGTGTTCGCAACGCTTTTGTTGGTGGCAGGCTCCATCCTTCTTTCTCAAGAGATCAAGTTTCCCCTTCTCGTCCTGCTGCTGATCGCCACCTATCCTTTGCTGGCTGCCTGGATGTTGCATAAAGGTTGGAATTTTTCCCAAAGTGCCGTTGCCGGCTTTCTCCTTGGACTACTGATCCTGAGCCTGTTGCTGTTGATGTCCACCTACGCCCCACTGGACATGGAAAAAAGCCTACTCGCCTCCTTCAACGCCATGCGCGACCGACTAGTCGTGATGGCGCAAAATCAGGGGGCGGGGGCCGCGGCGATCCATGAACACCAACGCTCCTTGGAGCAACTATTCAACATCCTAGTGTTCCTGTTTCCCTCGCTGTTGGTCTCGGGATGGTTCCTGCTGCAGCTGATCAACTTAGTCATAACCCGGCATCTGTTTGCCAAATGGTTCGGCTACCCCTTGCCGGAAGAAAATTTTGCCCGCTTCAGGGTCCCTTTTTTTATGGTCTGGCCTGTTATAGCATTTGGCCTTATCATGATGCTCCTCAATGGACCATGGTATCGCTTCAGTGCCAACATGTGCATGTTTTTGGCCATCCCCTACTTTTTTCAAGGATTGGCTGTCATTCAGGCCATGTTTCAGCATCTGAAGGTACCGGTTTTTTGGCAAAATGTTTTTTATGTTTTTATTTTTTGGTCATCCAAGACCGCACTGGTCATCATCGTCTTGGGTTTTTTTGACACATGGTTGAATGTTCGCATCCGTCTTGAAAAAACTGGGGAAGGTGGAACTCCTTCCGGGAGATAACTCATGGAAGTCATACTTCTTGAAAAGATCAGCCGCATCGGCAACCTGGGCGAAAGGGTCAAAGTACGCGGTGGATATGGACGCAATTATCTGATTCCACAAGGGAAGGCCTTGCCAGCCACCAGGGAGAACATGGAACGGTTCGAAAGGCAAAAGGCGGAATTCCAAAAACGGCAGGAGGAGATTCTGGCCACCGCCAAGGAACTTGCCACACAGATCGAAGGTATTGCCGTCGTTTTAGACCGCCCGGCAGGAACTTCGGACAAATTGTTCGGGTCGGTAACCAATGCCGATATTTCAAGTTTCTACAAGGAAAAAGGCTTGGATATCCCGCGCAGCCAGATCGACGTTCCGCATCCTATCCGGGTCCTGGGAGAGCACACCATCCGCATCCGTCTGCATCCCGATGTCATCCCTGTCGTTACCGTGGTTGTGGAACGGCGTGTATCCGGTTGAAATCTTCAACTCCCTGGGAGAGTACAATGCCACTGTATGATTACAAATGCGATGCCTGCAACACCCAATTCGAACAGGATCATCCCATGTCCGCCCCACCCGTCAAAACCTGTCCACACTGTGGTCAGGATCGGGTGCGCAAGATATTGTCCACAGGGGGAGTATTGACGGGCGGTGGATCACGCTCCTTCTCCCCACCACCTTCTTCACCATGTAGCATGGGGGGATGTGGTTCGGGAATGTGCGGGCTTTCGTGAAAGTCTGTGGATGGGTCACTGGGAAGGGCCAGTCTCTTCTCAGCCCCATCCCGTCGATGGTCCCCAGGGACGATACTTCACTGCGGCTTTGACTGGATCGTTTGGCGCCATGGGGTGCCATTGATCAACAATTCCTTGATGATGGCCGTGCCGGAGTCGGAGACACCGATGACGATGGCACCGAGCTTGTTACGCACTTCACTGTCCAGAAGGCGCGCAAATTCCTCCGGGATATAATAACGCTCGATACCGGCGAAAAAATTCTGCCCGCGACAATAGCCACGAATACGCAATCGACAAGAAGGGTCTTCAGCGTCACTCATTTGGAAGCCCAGGGGTTGGAGGCATACCTGTGCGGCCATCTCAGGAACAGGGTGAGGCGGGCTGGTTTTGTCTTCCTGGATGCAAACGGGAGTTCCATAATCGACCCGAAAGGTCAAATAGTGGCCCGATAAGAGGTGGCGAGGATCGAACCCCTCGATGGGCAGGCGAACTTCGCGGCCATGATCGAGGAGCCACTGTTTATATGCCACGATGGCGGCCAGAAGGAGGATGGGCACGAGCAAGGAAACGATGAGGCGCAGTTGTGGTCGTGAGAGGTTCATGATGCCAATCCTGCCATCCAGGTAAGCAGGCGTCCCTGTACCCGCGACCACATCCAGACGAACGCCAGAATGATGAACCCGGACAGGATCAAACCGATGCCGGCGTCGATCAGTCCGCCGAAGGCGGTAAAGAACAGGATCAGGAAACGGGCTCCCAAAAGAAAAACCAAAGTATTAGCCCAGCGCAAAGATCGTTCCTGGACCAACCAAGTTGCCGCCAGGGCGAAGATGGCCAAGGTAAACAATGCGGAGTACCAGTGGGACAGCCGCAAGCCGATGACCAGAGGGGGGAAACAGACAAACAGAATGATCATGAGTCGAAGCAACGGTTTGCCCGGTAGGGCAGGTTGTCGCGGGAAGGAGATGCCGACGATCAACATGGCAGCCAGGGTGATGCCGATCCAGGTGGTGGAAGAGAGCCACGGCCAGGAAAGTCTGAACATGCTGGCGATATCCACCGCGACGATCATGCCGATACCGCCGATCCAGGCATAAAGTTTCAGAGGCTGGGCAAACAATTCCGTATTGGGCAAACAGCGCAGAAGGATGGCCAATAGCGCCAATGTCAGGGGTAAGCCGTAGCCGGCGAGTAGCAGACGCGAGGTTTCGGAAACGGAAAGCCATGGGGCTTCCAACAGCCGATAAGTGGCAACGGCAATCAGGCATAAGGTCCAGAGGGCCGGGAGGAAGGGACGCTGGGCGAGGGTCGCGACAGGAAAGGTGAGCACCGCCCATAGAAGCAGGGCATGATCCAATTTCCCGGAGGCATGATAGATTTGGCCGATGAGTCCGATGGAAGCTAGGCAGCCGAGAGCGAACAGAAGAAGCAGTAATTCCCAGACCAGGGAATTTTTTCGGCCCTGTTGTTGCCAGAGACCATAGGCAATGGCGAGCAGCGATGTTAAATCGACACCGAGCTTGACGCCATGGGGGATTTGATCCCAATTGGCGGCGATCAGGGTAATAATACCGATTCCCAGAACTCCGGCGCCAAGAGCCATGAAGCTGTACAACAAACGATTGGTTTTAGGACGATTGTCTTCGTAAGTGATGATGGCGACCGCCTGATCGGCGGAAATCAGCCCTTCCTGGGTCCATTCATGGATGCGTTGGCTCAACCTGGACATGGAACTCCAATTTTCTGCCCTCTAATGACCGTTACCTACGCAGTAAAAAGGATAGGGTGGTTTGGGACCGGCCTTTTTCTGGGACCCATCCTTTTGACTTGACATGGCAGCGTGTCTTGAATAACCGTGAAACTCATATCTGCTTGGCCGAGACGGTAGCCGATGACCGCCAGCATAGCGAAAAAGCATGGCCAATGCTATCGTGATTTTTCAGAAGCAGTGACCTTGCAACGGTTTCTTATGCTACCCACTACGACGGCCTTGTTCTCATTATGCAGCGATTTAGACCATTCCATCCTGATACGGCGGAGAAGCTGGCACTCATGAGGGGTGGGTTACCCAACCGCAAGCCTATGGCTTGGATGTTCGTGAGTACGACAACATTTTGCCATCCGTGTGCTGGGAAGCCGCCATGAGCATTCCGTCCCCCACCTCCTCCATGAATGCACCGAGGCCAAGCTTCACAGACCGCCTCCGCTCCCATTCGACCGTCATAATAAGATTAATTCTATTTTGCGGATTAGTGCTTACCGGCTTGTTGGTGTACCAAACCTGGGAACGATCGCTGGATGAGTGTCACAAAGAATTGAGCAGGGACAGTCGGATCGTGTTCGATGATGCCTCCGCACACCTGGGAAGCTTGGTGGATGAGATTCAAAAGTTATCGCGGTTGACTCAGACATTCGATGGGTTGCAACGGGAACGATTCCGAATTTTTTCCGAAAGTGTAATGGCGCGGCAGGGGATGCTGCGAGCAATCATGCATATGCCCTTGGTCCAGGCTGACCCGATAACCGATGAAAGACAGGTGCGATTGGAAATCTCCGGGGATCAGGAGGGGGATGGCAACGCCCGATCGCAAGGCAAACACCAGCAATCCGGGAGACATCTTCCCATTCAATCGATGGAACCGACATCGGCGGCCAATAGCGCATTCATTGGCCATGATTTGTACTCCATTCCTGCGTTCAAGGCAGCACTCGAGCACTCCATGCATGTTGGGCGACCGGTGTTCATTCCCCAACCCGATTTGATTGACAAATTGAACGGATGGCTTCTGGTCGATGCCACCTATCCGGGTCCTCGGGAATCTTTATCGATGGAGGAACGCCGTTCACAATTCAATGGGGCCACCGCATTTTTATTGTCGGTGGCCGGTATGCTGCGCCAGGACCCTTTCCCGGAACTGGAATTGAAACTCTTCATGGCAAACCTTGCCAAACCTGCGGAACCACCGAGGGATCGGATTGAACTTTTCCACCGTCAGGTGCATTCCGATCGTGAAAAAGGCCCGGTATTAAAAAAACTGACGGTGAGCAAAGCCATCTATTCCTCGCATGGGCAGACGATTGTTCTGGAAATCAACAGGGGGGTGCATATCAGTGATATTGATTTTACAGTATTATTCATTTCACTGACCGCCGGTTTGGCGCTGACGCTGTCAGGCCTGCTGTGGGTGGGAAAAATGAAATCTCAATTCCCTCCTCAATGCGATCAATGCGAAATTGCGCAACATGATAGGCTGTTCAAACGGGTGCTTGACGCCATTCCGGCACGGGTCTACTGGAAAGACGCCGCAGGGCGTTACCTCGGGGGCAACCAATTGTTTGCCACGGATGCAGGCCTGGGTGCGGCTCCAAATCTGTTGGGTAAAACCGATTTTGATCTACCATGGAGAGAAAGGGCGCACCAGTACCAGGAGGATGACCAGCAGGTCATCTCCGCCGGTCAAGCCAAGTTGACATTTGAAACGGTACATAACCCCAACGACGGCAGGGAGTTGTGGCGCCGGAGACATAAGATGCCAATGCTGGGATCGGATGGAGAAAATTTTGGTATCTTATGTATCTACGAAGATATTGCCCTGCACGAAGAGATCGAAGGCAACCTGCGTAAACAGGAAATGCGCATGCGCTTGGTGTTCGACAACGCCGGCGAGGGCATCATAACCACCAGTCGTACCGGAACCATAGAATCTTTCAACCGGGCAGCGACAAAATTATTTGGATATACTGCAGATGAACTGATCGGACGCAATGTTCGCCAATTGATTCCGGAGCCATATCAAAGTCGTCACGATGGTTACATCAACAACTATCTGGAATCGGGATATTCGCGAATCATCAACGGAGGTCGTGAAGTCAAAGGGTTGCGAAAGGATGGAACGGTCTTCCCCATGTTCATCACTGTCAGCAGGATGGAGATCAACGGTGAACTGTTATTTACCGGCATTATTCGTGATTTGACGCGGGAAAAGGAAAAAGAGACGGAACTTCTCAAGCTTTCCAGCGTCGTCGAAGGGAACCCCAGCGCCATCATCATTACCGATATCAATGCTCGTATTGAATACGTCAATCCGCAATTCGTGGAACTGACCGGTTACAGTGCTACAGAGGTCGTCGGCCTGAATCCGAACATTCTCAAATCCAGGGATAATCCGGAAAAATATAGAAATCTGTGGAGAACCATTCTCGCGGGCAAAGTCTGGCGTGGCGAATTCTATAACCGTAGAAAGGACGGAAGTTGTTTCTGGTCGGGATCCACCATCTCGGCCATCATCGACCAGGAAGGAAAAATCATCCGTTTTGTTGGCGTGTTACGTGACATCACCCAGATCAAGGAACAGGAAGCTCGTGCCAGGGAGGCGGAAAACCAACGGCTCAAAAGCGACATGCTGTTGATGATGTCACTGGAATCCATTCGCGATGGTTTTGCCATTTTCGACAAGGATAATCGTCTAGAAATTTGGAACAACGCCTTTCACGAATTACACGACAAGGTATCGGATCTCATCGTCGCCGGGACAACCTATGATGAAATCCTCCGTACCGCGGTGGAACGAGGACAAATCATCAAGTCCACCGGTTATCACGACCCGCTATTGTATAACCGGGGGATACCATCGGATCGGTTGACGCAGACTTTTGAAGAAGAATTCAGTGACAACCGATGGGTTCGCATATCGGAAAATCAAATGACCGACGGCAGCAGCGTGGTGGTCTATTCGGATATTACGTCGTTGAAGATAGCCAAGGCGGAAGCAGAGGCGGCAGCCCGGGCGAAAAGTGATTTCCTGGCCAATATGAGCCATGAAATACGCACCCCCATGAATGCCGTCATTGGATTAACGCACCTCTGCCTGCAAACCCAACTGACCCATCGTCAGAGAGATTATATTCAAAAAGTTTATAATTCCGCCACATCGTTATTGAGGATCATCAATGACATCCTGGATTTTTCCAAAATCGAGGCAGGCCGGATGGATATTGAGGCCATCGATTTCACCCTGGAGGAGGTGTTGGGCAACCTGGATGCACTGATGTCGATGAAAGCAAGCGAAAAGAAACTGGAATTTTCCTTGCTGACCTCCACCGACATTCCCCCCAGTCTGGTCGGGGACCCTCTGCGGCTCGGGCAGGTGTTGCTCAACCTAGTCAACAATTCCATCAAATTTACCGAGAGGGGCAGCATCAAGGTCATAACTGATATTATCGCCAGGGAAGAGCACGCTATCCGTCTCAAATTCGTAGTCAGTGACACCGGGGTCGGGATGACGCGTGAGCAACAAAACCGGTTGTTCAGTCCATTTACCCAGGCGGATTCATCCATTACCCGTAAACATGGGGGGACCGGCCTGGGACTGGCGATCAGTCGACGATTGGTCGAGCTGATGGGTGGCCGAATCGGTGTGGAAAGCGATCTCAATCAGGGTTCCCGATTTTTCTTTGATGTCCGTTTCGGAATCTCCAACCGGATCATGCACAAAAAATGGTTCCATGTTGATGACCTGCGGGGAATGAAGGTGTTGGTGGTAGACGACAACGAAAGCGCGCGTCAGGTCATGTCCGACTATTTGACATCGTTTACCTTTGTGGTGTCGGCAGTCAAGAGTGGTGAGGATGCCCTGCAGCAAATCCTGCAAGCGGATCGGGAAGCTGCCCCTTATACGCTGGTGATCATGGATTACATGATGAACAATCTTGATGGCATCAGCACGGCCTACAAGATACGTACGGAATTGCGGCTGGCGACGCCACCGACGATCATTCTAGCCACGGCCCATGGCGGTGATGACATCGTCGGCCGCGCCCTGGAGAATGCCAGCATCGATGGTGTCTTGATCAAACCAATCAACCAAACCGTCCTGTTCGACACCATCATGGAAGTTCTGGGACGCACCAAGCCAGCGACGATCCAGCCTTTGCCATCGGGGAATTACCGTGATTTCTGGGCGGTTCTTTCGGGGGCCAGGATATTGCTCGTTGAAGATAATGAAATCAATCGCCAAGTGGCGAGGGAATTGTTGGAACAAGCCAACATCACGGTATTGTCGGCCGAAAATGGACGGATGGCTTTGAACATCGTTGCCGACGAATACGTTGATGGCATTCTGATGGATGTGCAGATGCCCGTGATGGATGGGATCACAGCGACCAGGGAAATTCGGAAAGACCCCCGTCTGGACGTCATTCCCATCATCGCCATGACAGCCAATGCCATGTCGGGTGACCGGGAGGAATGTTTGGCAGCAGGGATGCAGGAACACATATCGAAACCAGTGGACCCGGCAGAACTGTTTTCCAAATTGGCCCGCTGGGTGGTCCCGAGCCGGCCCGTACCGGTGCCATCCCCGGTAGAATTCTTTCCCAGGAAAGATCACGCAGAGACTCAACAACTCCCTGCAATCGCCGGCATCGATACTCAGGGGGGACTCCGGCGCATGGGAGGCAATGTCCAGGGATACATTCAACTTCTAGAACGGTTTTGCGGCAATCAGCGCCAGGCCTGCAACAACATCGAAACCGCTCTAGTGAACCAAGACCATGGGACCGCCTTGCGTCTCGCCCATACTCTGAAAGGGGTGGCGGCGACTATCGGGGCGACCAGGTTGAGCGAGTTAAGCAAACTTGTGGAATCAGCGCTCCAAAATGAAAAAACGGGGACCGATATCACGCCGTTGTTGGCCGATCTGGCTCAGGAAGCCTCCCATGTCATGGCCGCGATTGGATCTGCGCTACAGGATCTACGCCGTGACGATGCATTGACCGTCGTACCGGAGGAAACCCCGGAAATCATTGCCCAGCGTCGACAGCTACTTATACAAGCGGCCTGTCAGCTGGCTTCCTACGATGCCGCCGTCGAACAGACCCTGCAACTGTTGCATGAAGGTCTAATTTCGTATCCGATGCAGGAATGGATGAAAATATTGCATCACCATGTGGCCAACTACGATTTTGAAGCGGCACTGGAGGCTTTACGTCATGGCGCTCTGGCCTTAAACATATCGTTGGAGGATACCGACCCATAAAAGGGATCGGTACGAATGGAACGAACGTCTCCACCCGCCACCAACGCCCGCTCCCGAGAACGTCGATGTCAGTTAGCAAGCGAATAATAATGTTTCCGGAGATCAATAGATTCAGGCCATTGGAGCGGAGTCACCAGATGCGAAACAATGCCTCGATATGAACGGACGAACCATATTTTGGTTCTCTTCTGGTTTTTTTTTCCTGTTCGCTGTCGTAGCCTTGACGGGAACCGCATGGTTTGCCGTCGCGGGTGGAGAAGGGATCCCAGCCTTCGATGGGGAAGAAATTCAATGGTTGCAACGGCAGGCTGCAATATTCTTGCTGGTGTTTTTTTGCCTGGCGGTCGTATTGGTTCAACTGCTTTTTTGGTTGGACCGGATGTTGTGGCGGCCGATGGCGCAACTGGGACAGGGAATGGACATCATGGCCACTGCCAACCCCCTGCACCATCTGGAACCGGTGGAAAACAATCTGCTGGGATCCCTGCCCAAGGCTGCACGGTCGCTGGGTGAAGCCCTGTTCCACGCCCAACGTCAGGTCAGGGAAAGCGTGATGCGGTGCGATGAAGGGATCAGGCCCTTGGAACAGGTGATCAAACAACTGCCTCTGGGGCTGATCATCATGGATATCCAAGGGCACATCATCTTGTACAACATGGAAGCGCAGGCGATTTTTCATCGCCAGGCAGAGGCCTTGGGCCTCGGACGCACCTTGTACGAGCTGCTCTGGCGCCCTCCCGTGGAGACCGCCATCGACATGCTCGCCAGGATCGAACAACCTGAAAAAAAATCACTTCGTTTTTTTTGTCCCCAGGCGCACAATGAGGGGACTTTGGACTGTGTCATGCGGTCGCTGATGGGAGAAGGCCTGGAACAGAAATATTACCTGCTCACCTTTGCCACCGCGGATCGCCGGCTGGAGTCGCTGCACCACTGGCGTCGGTGGCTGCATCACGATTTGCCGGCATCGCAACGTCCGGCCGATGGTTGCTGCCGAACCAATGAACGGGCAGGTGCCGAATTCGATCAGGATGCCATGTCCGGACATGGCTGGCCGGAATCGGTTCGGCAAACGAAAGAATCGTCTCCCTTTGGCAGGCGGCCAATGGCAGAGGAGGCCAGAAGATTTGTGGTTGAACAGTGGCAACTGACCGATATTTTAACCTCCGACGTCATGGCGGCACTGCGGCGCCGGATGACGGATCGTTCCGAGTGCACGGTGGAGGAGTTGGGGCAACCACTCTGGATTCGGGCCGATGCCCCGGCCATGGTGCTGTTGTTGGAAACGTTGATCCTGGAAATAGTCCGAAAAACCGGGGTTCGGACATTGAAAATGCAAGCCTTGATGGACAATCAGCGTGGCTATCTTGATCTGATCTGGCCTGGCTTGCCCATGGAAAGCCGTGCCGTCGAGGCTTTACGCCTCCTGCCTTTGGCATCTGCTGATCAATCATCCCACAAATTGGAGCAATTCCTGTTGCCGCACTCAAGCGAACTTTCAAGCTGCGAGCATCGACGGCAAGGGCATGCGGTATTACGAATTTCGGTGGTGGCCTCTCCGCAGCCTGCCGCCGGTCCCCCTGATCTGATCCCCGAACGTCCTGAATTTTATGATTTCTCGCTGTTGAACACCTGGACATCCCTGGGACGAGCAGTAGGCAAGGCATTATCAGGCTTGAACTATGTGGTGTTCGATACGGAAACCACCGGTTTGCAACCCTCCAAAGGCGATGAAATTATTGCCATCGCTGGTGTCCGCATCGTCAATGGGCGAATTCTCAGTGGCGAAACATTTGAACGTCTGGTCAACCCCCGCCGTCCCATCCCGCCGGAGTCCACTCGCATTCATGGTCTGACCATGGCCGATGTCGAAGGCCAGCCGACCATCGAGGAAATCCTGCCTCAATTCAAATCGTTTGTCGGCGATTCGGTCCTGGTGGCACATAACGCCGCCTTCGACATGCGTTTTTTGCAACTCAAGGAGGAATCTTCCGGGGTTCGACTCGACCGACCCGTTTTGGACACCTTGCTGCTTTCGGTCTACTTGCATAACGAAGACATGGACCATACCCTGGATGCCATCGCCAGGCGCGTGGGGGTGACCGTCCAGGGACGACATACCGCCCTGGGCGATACCCTGGTGACCGCCGAGGTGTTTATAAGATTGATTAAACTTCTTAATAACAAAGGAATTTCAACGCTTGGCTTGGCCATGCGGGCCTCGGAGAGCATGGTGCAGATACGACGACAGCAGGCCAAGGCCAACTATTGACAGGGTTCATCGTCGATGCCGGATCCGCCCCTCCCCGGCCCCCGATTCCAGTCAACTCAGACCCGCTTCATCCATCAGGGCAAGCAGCCGTTTTTTCCGTTCGTGGCGCTGGCGCAAGGTGTGGAGACGTCGGGTAAACTCCTTCTTTTTCTTTTGGTTGCTGGCTTTTCGGCGTAGTATGGTCAAACGGTCAATAGCGTCGGTATAACCGGAAACGCTTCGCAAAGCGATCGAATTCTCGATTTCTTCCCAATCCGTGCACTTCTGAGCCGGCAAGGGTTTGACTGACGCTGGAGGGGAGGACGGCGGCATCTTCGTGTTTGAGATTTCGGTATTTCCATCCACCGTCTCGAAGCCGAACAATGCCAAGGCATCATCGACAGCAAGATGTTTTGCGGATGCCGGTCCGGTTGCCTTCTCGGGCAGGTCGATATTCACCTTGGCGATCAGGTCGTTTTGGTCGACCTGGCGCAGAAGGAATAAAAATTCGGGTTTTTCGTCCAACCGGGCTCCCACCCCATACAGCACCGCCGCCACATGTTTGCACATATAGGCATAGTCGGGACAACTACATGAAAATTTTATCTCCGATGGTTGTGGAAACAATCCTTTTTGCTGGCGGCAGAGTCGCTCCATGACCCCTTTGCAAAACGACCCTGCAACAGTTCCACCAAGGAATCGAGCCACCCTGGCAGTCTTCACAAAGAGACTGCCAGAGGGGTTTGGGCAGGGGGGCAATAGCGACGGTGACCTTGTAGGTCGAAGAGCCGCTGACCAGAGCCGATATCTTTCCAGGATCGATCTTGAGATCAAGAACCGAACCGTTTCGGACATAAGTGCGCCCCCGAGGCAGACGGTTGGCAAAATCCTGGTAGCTCTCCAGGTTTTGGCACCACGCCTTGCCCCAAAAGGTCACGGCAATGGCCCTGCCGACAATGACGACGGGGGCCAAGGACTGACCCTTGGCACGCAATTGTTTCATTTCCTGAGCGGCTTGCAGCCGACGCTTGGCCACCGGAACATAAGGTGCCCACCGACTGAAGCGTGCCATGGTTTCAATCCTCCGAGACGGTTTGTAAATCAAGGGCAATCAGTCGCAACAATTCATCGTCCTTCATTTCGGTGACTTTGATCTCAGCCGCACCGGACAACAGGTCCTGGCTGAGAGCCTTTTTGGACTCGATCAGGGCATCAATCTTTTCTTCAAGTGTACCTCGACAGACAAATTTATGCACCAGGACATTTTTCTTTTGTCCGATGCGGAAGGCGCGGTCGGTGGCCTGATTTTCCACGGCCGGGTTCCACCACCGGTCGAAATGCACCACATGGGAGGCGGCGGTGAGGGTCAGACCTGAACCTCCCGCCTTGAGAGACAATACGAAAAAAGGGATATTTTCGTCTTCCTGGAATGATTGTACCAGTGATTTGCGATTTTTTACCGTCGTTTCCCCATGCAGTACCAACCCCTGACGGCCAAAAATGCCGCCGAGGAAGTTTTCCAATGGGGCAGCCATTTCACGAAACTGGGTAAAAACAAGCATTTTTTCCTGACGTGCGGCCACCACTTCGGTAATTTCACGCAGACGGGCCAACTTGCCGCTGTCTTTTTCGGCCCAGGAATGATCGTTCAACCATTGGGAGGGATGGTTGCAGATTTGATTCAAGCGCATCATGCCTGCCAGAACCAGCCCTTTGCGTTGGATGCCATCGACTCCCTGCCGCAAGGACTTGGCGATATCCTCGACGGTCTGGCTGTAAAGTGCCGCCTGCTTGCGGCTCAGGGAGCAGTGCGCCTTGACCTCGGTTTTATCCGGCAGGTCGGTGATGACCGTCTTATCGGTTTTCATCCGCCGCAGGATGTAGGGGCTGACCAAGGCTCGCAGGGGGCCGTAGGGGTTGTGCTCGCGCTCCGCGATTTTTTTTGCATAGGAGCGAAATTGCTTCGCCGTCCCGAGCAGACCCGGATTGATGAAGTCAAAGATAGACCATAAATCGCCCAGGTGATTTTCCACCGGCGTGCCTGTAAGGACGATACGGGCTTTGGATTTCAATTTTTTTGCCGTTTTGGTTTGCTTGGCGTTGGGATTTTTGATCGCCTGCGCCTCATCCAGAATGACCAGATGCCAGTCCATTTCCGTAAGCACCGGCAACCGCAGGAGGGTGCCGTAGCTGGTGATGACCAGGTCGGTGTCGGAGAGTTGATCGGATTCGAGGGCTTTGAGTTGTACCGCCGGCATGGCCGAGGGATGGACGATCATTGAACTCAGGCTGGGGATGAAGCGTTCGATTTCGGCAGCCCAGTTGGCCAGCAGCGAGGTCGGGGCGACAAGAAG
Source organism: Magnetococcales bacterium (assembly GCA_015232645.1). Classification (GTDB taxonomy): domain Bacteria; phylum Pseudomonadota; class Magnetococcia; order Magnetococcales; family UBA8363; genus UBA8363. The sequence continues at coordinate 26,649 of JADFZF010000003.1, forward strand.
ATTGATTTTTCTTTCCTGATGTTGGCGTTTGATGAGCAGCAGCAGGGAGAGTACCTGAATAGTTTTTCCCAATCCCATGTCGTCGGCAAGACAGGCCCCAGCCGCAGACCGCTCAGCAATTGCATCCATTCCACTCCCGCTTGTTGATAAGGGCGCAAGGTGCCATGCAATTCGGGGCCGGAGTGGATTTCGGTCCCTTTGGGGTGGCGCAATGATTTCAAGGTGTCAGCCAGCCAGGGACCGGCGGTGACCCGAGACCATTCGGCGTCGGCCATCTGGCCGTCATCCATGACAATCGTCCTTCCCGCCAGCATGCGCATGGCTTCGATGAAGGTCAAACCGTTCCGGGAGGCCTGGGACTGGGCCTCCTGGAATTGTTGTATGGCACGTCGCATGCGCTTACGGTCCACCTCGACCCATTGGCCCCGCAGCAACACCAGATGATCGCTACCCGAAAGGAGCAGGGCGATCTCTCGATCGTCCAACGGTTCTCCTTCGAGCATGACATCCATGCGAAAGTCGAACAGCCCGTCCAGCCCCAATGCCGAAGGAGATTGGCTGCCAATCGTGGCAGTGACTTTCGGTCGCACCGGTCGGCTGGCACGCCAGCTGGACGGCATGCGGACGATGATCCCCGAGGCTTCGAGCTCAGGAACACTAGCGAGGAATCGAGCCGCCTCGTTCGGCCGCCAACGTAACGGATGAAAGATATCTCCGGCGTCCACCATGTTTTTCAACCACTCGCACCGCTCTGAAGCTTTCTGTACCGGCAGCAGTAAGGATAAAAGCTTGTCGCGGTTGGCGGCTCCGGCATACTCACGCAACGCCTGGCCGAGCGGTATATGTTGCGCCGTGGCGGCATTGGACAGACGGGAGGGATAGGTCGCCATGAATGCGAGGACATTCAGAATCCATGCGATTTTCAGCCAGGTTGAAGTTGACCCGCCCCACCAGGTTCCAAACCGAATTCAACCCTTGGAGGAAGGATTGCAGATCGGTGCCGGATTCGGCGAGGGCGGCGGTCAGAGCGGAAGCAGTTTTTGTCCATAATTCAAGAAGGATATCAACGTTAAGATATTCCATGCCGGGCATCATGGGGGCTGCCAGGGTCAGGGACGCCAACTCGGCCTCGTTCGGTGGCGGTACCACCATGGGGCCACTTGCCGTGGAATGCTGGCAAACACTGTTGATGTATCGTGCGGCAAAATCACGCCACCAGCGGAATACCGGCGGGAGGTTCCGCCCCATTTCGCCGGCGCCCAGGCGCAACAGTCCCTGGCCGGACCCTTGCGAGAAGGATTGGATTAAGCGCCTTGCCACGCCATCTTCCAAAAGGTGGGCGTCCGCTGCCTTTTCCAGGACAAAATTTCCCTGAGGTGTCAGCCGTAGGCTGAATGTTGCCTGTTCATTCATGGTCATCGGTCTCCGGTCAGCGCCCTGCGGTATGGTGCTCAAATGGATCTCCTGCAAGGTCAGATCCGTGAATGGCGATTCAGCGCACGCCTGCCAACCGCAATACCTGATCCGCCTCCCGAGTCATACCCCGAATCAGGAGCAGTTCCACATAGTCCGCCTTGAGTTTGGCGTCCCCCGGTTGTTCGCGCATCAAGGCTCCATAACCTTTTAATGCCTCCGACCACCGACCGATACGTTCCCAGATTCGCGTCTGGGTGACCCGTATTGAAAATGGAGGATGTTGCAGCGATGCTATCTTGTCCAAGGCCTTGAGATAAAAAGGTTTAGCCTTTTCGACCATTCCGAGGGATCGATAGACCTCGGCCAGATAAAAATAGGGCTCATGATTATCATCATGGTGTCCCAGGTAGCGACCAAGGAAGGCGACGACTTGCTCCCATTCCCCGGAATAAAAAGCCATGTATCCCAGTCGTTTCAGAGCCTTCTCGTCATCCGGGTCCAGTTTGATGATGTTTTGATAGATATTTTTTGCCACTTTATGCAAGTTGTTTTCCTCGGCGATGGTGGCCAGGGAGTGGAGTCTTGAGGTTGATGAGGGAACGGCAGCCTCGGCAACGATAAGCTCTTCGACCCTTGAGGTGGTTTTGGTCGAGGTCAGCGCCCGCAACAAGGCTTCGGTCAAAGCAGGGTGTTGTCCAGGGCCCCTGTTTCGGAGTTCGGCCAAGGCCACCGCCTGTGGCGCCGCCCCGACCCCGGACAGTATCGTCACCCAAGCCGGAAGGGAGGAGTCATCCGCCCTGCGGGCACGTTGCAGCAGCCAATCCATGGCAAACGGATCGGGCCGCGGCCCCAGGATATACAATAATTGCGCCATCTCCGGGCTATCGACAGCGACCGTCTCGGCGGCATCCAGAAAGGCCCGGAGGCCCATATTTCTTTCCCCGACCTCCAGGGCGAGCCTACCGTATTCCCGACGCAAATCCGGGGGCAGTTGCTGTGCCGGGGGGCCGAGATGTTCTTTAAGGATGGCCAATACTTCCTGCCGCACCGGTTGTTTATCCCGCCAAGTGGCCATGACCAACTCTTCGTAAAAATTTTTTCCATTGGCATCCAGATACCGGCGGACAGGCTGCAGCCGACGCAGCGCGGTCATTGTTTGTCCTTCGGCGCGGTTGAGCCTGGCCCACAGGATGGTTCGTTCCAAGGCTTCTCTGGTGGGCGGGGATGGGGTGGAGGTGGTTGAGAAGTCCGGAGGGAGGGGATCCAAGCGGGTCAGAACCTCCCGAGCCAAAACAAGTTGTCCCGAGTCCAACGCCCGATGAACCAAGTCATCGAGAAAAGCGTGTGCCAATTGCGATCGGGCTTGGATCCAGGCGATGCAGTCCTGCTGTCGCCCCGCCACCCCGGCCAGAAGAAGAATCCGAGCCGCGGCCAAGGCGTCGGTCTTGATTGTCTGACCGACCTGGTCAAAAAAAACAAGACCACCCTGGGTATCGTCGATCTGGATAAAATATCGGGCCAGTTCCCGAAATACCTCTGGTGGCGGGTGTTGCGGCTCCCGGGCCATGGCCATCAGGATTTCTCCCCCTTCACGCCAGCGGCCAAGCTTGAGGAAAAGCGATGCAAGACGCAAACGCCATTCCGGTTCCAACTCCCCCTTCCGGCCCAGCTCAAGCCAAGAGTTCAGTTCATCCGCCCTGACACCGGCATGAAGGAGCAATTCAGCCGCAAGCACCGGATGACCAAGCAAAAATGGCCGATCAAGAGATTCCAATACCAGGCGGGAACTGAAGGGACCAGCACTCAGCACTGCCTGTTCGCCGACGAGGCGTTGCAACCAAACAGGTCGCTCTCCTTCAGGAAGGATGGTCATGACGCGGATGGCTTGGCCAAATCGATTCGATTTGACAGACAGTTCCGCCAAAAGGGCCACCCCGGTCGCCGACAGACGTTTTTGCCGAAGGCGGTCCGATAACAATGGCAACGCCAGTTTTTGTCTTCCGGAGATGGCGGCGATCCGACCCCATTGAATCAAGACCCGATCGGAGGTGGGGAGTCGCCGCCGCAACTCTTCCACCCATGACCATGCCAGCTCGGCAGACTCTCCCTGCTGAAGCAATTCGCCGATCATTTCTGCCGTGGACTCATCAACCTGGCCATTGAGCCAGGAACGGGCCTCATCCAGAGCCTCTTCTTTGTGCCCAAGTTTGAGCAGAGAGTAGACCAGCATCTTCAGACTTTTCCCATCCAATTCCCGGCGATGTCGGGATTTCATGTCCCTCAAGGTATCGACCACCTTTTGGAATTCCCCTTCGGCCATGAAAACTTTGGCAAGATCCCGATACCCCCCCACATGATGAGGATGGCGTTGGATAATCTCCTTAAGGATTGGTATCTGTTTTTCGGAATTGCCGGAAAAATCATGTAAATTGCTCAGTTGTTGCAGCACCTCCAGGGATGGCTGCAAACGATGGATCTCCTCCAGGTTGGCCAGGTAATCGCTTTCCCTTTGGGCGTATTGATAGAGTTTTCCCAATTCCTTGCGGCCATCCAGGTCACGGGGGTATCGGACCAGATGCTTTTCCAAAACCAGGATGGCTTGATCGACCTTGCCATTCAACTGGTACAGATTGGCCAGGATCAGGACGGACGGTGGGGACAGATCCGTATGTTCTTCCAACTGTCCTTCCATTAATTCCAATGCCCGGCCATAATCATGATCGCGCAGGTAGATCAACGCCAAAGTATCCATTGACGGCAGAAGCAGATAACCCAAGGCTATGCCGGCCAGGCTCAGAATCAGGCCTATGAGGTAGTAACGCGCCATCACCCAATCCACTCGGTCAAACCAAAACCATGCCCCGCCACCTCTTGTTCAATCTTGTCCCGTCCATCATGTCGCTCATGCTCGCTTTTTCATGGCCAAGCCACGCCCAAGCCAATTCCTGGGTGGCCTATTACTCAGACTCTGAACCTGAAACCCGTTTCGAATCCTTTCGTCTGATCGTTTTCGACACCATGTTCCATCCGCCGCTGCAACGATTGAAAGAACGGGGAAAGACGATTTTAGGTTATTTAAGCCTGGGAGAAGTGGAAAATCATCGCCGTCATTTTGCCTGGGCCAAGGAAAAAAACCTGTTGTTGATGGAAAACAAAAACTGGCCGGGCAGCTATTTTGTTGATGTCAGAAATCCGCAATGGACCGAAATGATTCTGGAAGCCGTCATGCCGGAAATTTTGCAACAAGGCTTTCGAGGCATTTTCGTTGATACCATGGACAATCCCGGGTACCTGGAGGATCTGGATCCAGAACGATTTCGCGGCATGCGCCAGGGAGGAATCGATCTGATCAAGGCATTGCATCGGCATTATCCCCACATTCCCATCATGATCAATCGAGGTTTCGACCTTTTGGACCATCTGCTTTTCGATATCGATATGATTTTGGTCGAATCCATCCGCAGCCATTACGATACCACCACCCAAAAATACGTATCGACCCCCGATGCCGACTATGAGGCGCATCTGAGAAAATTACGACGTTTCAAGGAGATCCGCTCTCGGATCGAGCTGTATTCTCTCGACTATTGGGATCCAGCCGATCCGGTGGGCATCGCCTCCATCTATCGCCAGCAACGCAGCCACGGGTTGATACCCTACGTCGCGACCAGGGAGTTGAACCGACTTGTACCCGAGCCGCGTCCATGAGACTGTTTCGGTTGATTCTATGCGCTACTTATGCAACTTTTTTGCTATCGGCGGCAAAAGCGAATGCCGAAGCCCCCCCCGTTTCGATTCCTCGTACCATACTGGCGTTTTATGATTCCAAACTCAATAACGGCGAGGCCTGGTTCGGCCGCACCCATAAGTTTGCGGAAATGCCACTCAATTACCTTGGTTTGCGCCTGCGCTACATCGATACTCGGCAACCGCTCCCCGAATTGTCGAGCCTGTCCGATATCCGGGGGGCGATCATTTGGAGCAGAACCAATCAGATCGAAGATCCAGAAGCTTTTCTTGAATGGGCTACCCGATTCGTGAAGTCCGGAAAACGCCTGGCCTTGATCGGTGCCCCACCCTGGTCAACCAACCTCAGGGGGATTCCGCCGTCGGGCATCCTGACCGCGACTTTCTGGCAGACCTTTGGTTTTTCCTATCGTGATCAATGGGTCTCCTTTACCCATGACATGGAAATCATTCGTCAGGATCCCGAGGTGATCGGATTCGAGCACCAACTACCCAAACCATTGCCGAGTTATCAGGAAATCCTGCCCGACAGCCCTGATGCTCAATTACACCTTCTGGTTCGTCGGGGTGGGACGGAAAAACAAGAGCATGTCCTGGTGGCCACCACACCTCGGGGTGGTTTTATCGCCGCAGACTATGCGATCTATATGGACCAGGATCCCTTCGAGGATCATCAGTTTGTTCAGTGGATCATCAATCCTTTCGAGTTTTTCCGACTTGCCTTTGCCACCGACGATCTGCCCAAGGCGGATGTCAGTACCTTGTCCAATCGTCGACTCTACTACAGCCATATCGACGGCGATGGATTGCGTAATCTGACCGAAGTCAAACCCTACAACGATAAACGAATGACTGTCGCCGAGGTCATTCTTGAAGAAATTATCAAGAAGTATCCTGATCTTCCGGTTACTTTTGCACCGGTTGTCGGCGACATCGATCCCAACTGGTACGGTTCCGACCGTCATCTCTCCATCGCCAGAGCGCTCTTGGCCCCCCCCCACGTCGAGGCAGGCAATCATACCTTGAGCCATCCTCTGGACTGGGGTTTTTTCGAAAACTTCGACCCCGTTCGCGAAATTCCTTATCTAAAAAACTATCCGGAACGGGAGGATTCTCTATTGGCGAACAATATTTTAAGTTTTTTTGGTTTCAAAAAACACCGCCCATCCCATCATTTTGATGCCGCCATGGGGAAGGAAGGGGAAGAAGAGGATGGCCAGGAAAACAGAGACTCGACACTGAAGAAAGAACGTTACAGCGATTACAAGACTCCCCGATCCTACGCCAGCAAACCATTTAATCTGCATGAGGAAATCGAAGGATCGAACGCGACCATCAAGAAGCTGCTACCGACGAACAAGGAGATCAAACTACTGCAATGGTCGGGAAATACCTTGCCGTTCAAAGAGGCCCTACAGATGACCCGCGGGGCGGGAATGAGAAATATCAACGGCGGTAATACTCGTTTTGATGGCAAATTTCCATCGGTGGCCTGGATTGCCCCGCTAGGCCGGAGTGTGGCGGGGGAGTGGCAGTGTTATGCCTCCTCAAGCAATGAAAACACCTATACTAATTTATGGACCGAGCAATTTTCCGGTTTTCAATATTTGATCCATACCATCAAAAACACGGAAACTCCCAGAAGATTGATTCCATTCAATATTTATTATCACCTGTATTCCGGAGAAAAGCTGGCCAGCCTGAATGCCTTGAAAAACAATCTGAATTATGCCCGTTCGCAATCCCTGGCGCCGGTAGAAGCGAGTTATTATTCGGCGATTGCCGATGGGGCCATCCAGGCCAATTTTGTCCGATTGCCCTCCGGGGCGGTAGAGGTTCATGATCGGGGCCAGCTGCAAACCATTCGTTTTGATCGCTCCACCTTGAAGCAAATCGATCTGACCCGTTCCAGGGGGGTGACGGGTCAACGCCATTTTCAAGGCAGCCTGTACGTCGCCCTGGATCAGGAGGTCGCCGTCCCCGAGATCATGATTGTCCCCTATCTGACCCCTGCCAAACCGCCGCCATCGCCGCTGCCTTATCTATTGGAAGGTCGTTGGCGCATTTTTGGCCTGAAACCACTGGCATCCCAAGGGTTTGAATTTTATGCCCATGGCTATGGTTGGGGCGATATGACCTGGTATGTTCCCCAATGGGGAAGTTACTCCGTGACCGTCTATGACCTTCAGGAAAAACCTCTGTTGCAACAGCGAGCGGTGAGTACGGATGATGATGGTTTGATCCGGTTGAATCTTTCGGTTTCGGCCATGGACAAGGTACGGATCGTTGTTTCATGGCAAAATGGGGTGGACGGCTATGATCGTCGGTAGCCATTGGTTGGGATTGAAAGTCGATTGGAACCATGGGATCGGCTTCAGGCTGTCCGCCGAGTGGGGGCAGCAAAACTTATTTCCAGAAAAACAATCGGGTGTTGATTTGTCCGTCGAATTATGGCACCAAGACCGACACGGCATCCGTGAGGAGAGGGCATGGGGAAGGGGTTATTCAAAATCGGTATGACGGGACTGCTTTTGACCGGGATCCCCGGCCAATGGCTATTTGCGACGCCCATCCCGGCATCCCCGTTCGTGGTGGTTCCCCCTGGAGGCCCGGACAAGTGTCTCTCGTGCCATGGATGGCGACAACCGGATCCGACCCCACGAACATTGAAAAAACCCCACGATACCATCGTGTTGACCCATTGGCCGCAACCGGGCCCATGGTGCGGCCAATGCCATGACCTGAAGCAACCACGGCGATTGTTTTTATACAACGACCAGTCGGTGGACTTTAGGGAAGGGTATCGGCTGTGTGGTCAGTGTCATGGGGCCAAGGTCACGGACTGGATGTTCGGGGCCCATGGCAAACGGGTGACCGATTGGCGGGGACCGCGCAAAATTCAGGCCTGTCGCGTCTGCCACGATCCCCATCAACCCCAAACCAAACCTGTGGTTCCATCGGCCCCCCCAGCCCCTCCCGGGACCAGTCGGGAATGGAATCCGGTGGTGCCGCCAACTCATACGCTGGCCACCTCCCCATGAGTCCCGACCCTCTTTCCCCTCACGGCCACCGACGCCGTACCTTGCTCCGAGGGTTGGCAGCGGTCGCTGGTGCCGCTTCCGCTACTGCCGCCGCGGTGGAAACCGAGGGACCTTCCTCCTGGGCGGATGCCTTGGATCGCCTGTTACAACAACATTTCGTCAGGATGTCCGCCTCCGAGGTTCAACAGGCCTTACGTCGAATCGAACGCGAAGCCCTGCGGCAACACCGAATCCACCTACAATGTGATGCCACACAACCGCTGGATCAAGTCCGTTTTGCCCAAGCCTTGAATCTGGCGGTGTGCAAAGGGAGCCGTCGTTGTGTCGAAGCATGCGTGCGGGAAAATAATTGTGGGCGTGGTGGTGCCCTGGAAAATATTCGCGTCCTATCCTTGATGGGAATGACAACGGAGTTGGAACAGGCCAATCCTTACTTCAATCCCCCCCTGGTCCCGGAACCGGGGCAACGATATCTGCCGATAAGTTGCCAACAGTGTGACCACCCGCCCTGTGTTCAGGCCTGTCCGGTTACCGCCACCTGGAAGGAACCCGATGGCATCGTCGTCATCGACTACGACTGGTGCATCGGGTGTCGATACTGTAGCGTGGCCTGCCCCTATGGTGCTCGACATTTCAACTGGAGCCAGCCGCACATTCCCGCTGACGATTACCAACCCATCACCGATTACCTGGGCAATCGCCCCCGGATCGGAGGCGTGATGGAAAAATGTACCTTTTGCCTGCAACGAACCCGGAAAGGGTTGCTTCCCGCCTGCCTGGAGGCCTGCCCGACCGGGGCGCGCATCTTTGGCAATCTGCTGGACCCCAGTTCCGAAATTCGTTACGTTCTGGAACATAAATCGGTCTTCCGGCTTAAAGAAGAGTTGGGAACTTCTCCAGGTTTCTGGTATTTTACTGGGTAGCGGGGTGCGAATAAGATGGCCGATGAAATAGCCTTCTATTGATGATGGCATACATTTTTTTTTAAATGCCACGAGAATATCGCCCCCGGGGGGATGTGAGGCGCTGCATTGATACTGGAAATGATCCGGAGGTGAACAAACGGGTTTTTACCCTCCTATTCACGACCATGCAAACTCCGACAATAAAAAGTTCTTTTGGGAAGAGTATTGACCAATCATCTCCCTGCCCATGAACCAATCCCAACCACTCCAATCCGAATGTACTGATCCTCGCTTCCGATCGGGAGTGCCAGATTGAAACCCGTGTCATTGGCAACACAATTTTCCCGGTGGATGATCGGTTTTGCTGTGGTATGTTTTGTCGCCATTGCCCTGATCATGGACCATTTTCAGGACCAGGACCGTCAGACCCTGCTCCAGGAACAGGCGCAGCAGATTCTCGACCTGGTATTCCGCTACCGTTCGGCGCAGGAGATCGATGGCTACAACCCTGATGGGACCAGTCCATGGTGTCGGGTCCATCGATATTCCAATATCACTTCCAAAGCCCATTTTCTCATTAAGAATGTCAGCACCCATCCTCTTAATCCACTCAACTATCCCTCAACCGCGGAACAAAAAATTGTTACCGATCTTGACAACGGAGAAACACCGCGATCCTCGGGGACGGCCATCCATCTCGAAGGTGGTCCATGGTACGTCCAGGCCCGGCCAATACGATATTCTCCAACGTGCCTGAGCTGTCACAACAACTCCGGAACCGTGACAAGAAAGGTGGGAAAAAACACGGGATCGGGACACGGGGCCCCGATCACCACCGCAACCCTGGTTTATATCGATCCGCTCTATTTTTCCAATTCCACCTATCTGTTTTCCAAACCGGCCCTGATGATCACGGCTGCTTTCCTGACGTTGGCTTGCACCTTCCTTTGGATCGTCCTGGTCAAAAGGACGCTCCACCCACTGGCACTGGTCGGCCAGGCCATGGAACGCTTTGTCTCGGCCCCCGAGGAACAAAATTTGCTCCCCTTGCCGCTTCCCGTCGAGGTGGACCGGTTGAATCGATCCTTTTTACAACTGGGACAGGATCTGTTGCGCTCACAGTCTTCACTGAACGCCGGTCTGAAGGAATTGGAAGAGGAAGAGAATCGCTTCCGTTCGCTGACGCACGCGGCCGTCGATGCCATCATTTCCGTTGACGAAAATGGCAACGTCAGTTCATGGAACCGGGGAGCGGAACGAATATTCGGCTACTCTGAACAGGAAATGATGGGCAAATCCATCACCCGGTTGATTCCGGAAAAACAGATTCACAACCATCTGAGTGCCTTTGCCGCCGCTGTGGCCACCGGAAATACCCGCCATCGCGGAGAAACCATGGAAGTAAGCGGCTTGCACAAAGATGGTCGTCTCGTGGCGATCGAAATTGTGCTTTCAACCTGGTCCCTGTCGGGACGGAGACATTTTTCCGCAATCATTCGCGATATCGGCAAAAGAAAAAGGAATGCTGAAAAAAATCATCGCGATTTCATGTCGCGCATGGCCATCAACAGCATTCTGGAAGTGGCCTTGAAACCTCTTCCCCTTCACGAACAACTGACCCGTTCATTGCAAATCATTCTGGCGGTTCCCTGGCTGGCCTTGCAATACAAGGGGGCCATTTTCCTGGTCAATCCAAAAACCGGTAAACTGGATTTGACGGTGGAGCAGGGGCTTGGGGAAGATATCAAACTCCGATGCCGGGAAATACCAATGGGCTCTTGCCTGTGCGGGCAAGCGGCAGAAACCAAACAGATCGTTTTTTCTGGAACATTGGATAACCGTCACTCGATTCGTCTTCCCGACATGTCGCCTCATGGACACTACTGCGTCCCAGTTTTGATGGATGACCGTTTACTGGGGGTGGTCAATCTGTACCTTCTGGAGGGACATGTTCGGGAAGTTGAAGAAATACGCTTTTTGGAGACCGTCGCGCAAACCCTGGCCGGGATGATCGATCACAAATTGAATGAACGCAAACTGCTCTATCTCTATCAAGCCATGGAGCAAAGTCCCGTCAGCGTGCTGATTACCGACCTGAATGGGACCATGGAATATGTCAATCCAACATGCTGCCGGGTGACCGGTTATGAAGCTGACGAGCTGCTTGGGAAAAATCCCAACATCATCCAGTCGGGACAAATGCCCGACGCCATCTACCGATCCTTATGGAGTACCATTCTGGCCGGCAATGTCTGGCATGGCGAGTTGCACAATCGCCGTAAAAATGGCGAACTGTTTTGGGAAGACGTTTCCATCAGTCCCATCCGGGACGATAATGGCCAGACTCAATATTTTCTGGCGGTAAAGGAAGATGTGACGCAACGCAAACAGCTGGAAAATGCATTGGCCGACCTGTTGAGTTCCCTTGATGTGCGCGTCATGGAAAGGACTCAAGAGTTGAATGCGAAGGTGGCGGAACTGGAACAGACACGCAGTGAGTTGGTCAAGAGTGAGAAAATGGCCTCCCTGGGACGACTTGTGGCCGGGTTCGCTCACGAAATCAATACTCCCATCGGCGTGGCGGTGACCGGCTTTTCCTTGATCGGGGAAACACTGAATATCATGGAAGACCTGCTCGCCCACGAAGAAGTCCAGGAAGAGGAATTTCGACAAGTCATCGCCACCATCCGTGAAGCGGCCGATCTCTCCCTGGCCAACATTACCCGCGCTGGAGAATTGGTCGCCAGTTTCAAACGGACCTCCGTGGATCAAAGTTCTGATATCAGAAGATTATTCAACGTTCGCGAAGTGGTCATGGACGTCATCCGTTCGTTGCACAGTAAACTTAAAAAAACAGAAATTACCCTGGATGTGATTATCGATCCGGCGTTGAATATGACCGGATGGCCCGGTCTGTTGGAACAAATCTTGACTAATTTTATCATCAACAGCCTGCTGCATGGTTATCCATCCGAACAGCCCGTGGGCCGGATCACCATTATGGCATGCATCGAAAAGGGCGAAATGTTGTTGGACTATGCCGATGACGGCGTCGGGATGGAAGAATCGGTACGCGGTTTTGCCTTCGAACCATTTTTTACCACCAAAAGAAGTCAAGGAGGTAGTGGATTGGGTCTCTATTTGTGTTACAATATAGTTACTTCCAAACTGAACGGCACCATCACCTGCAGCAGCTCGCCTGGGCAAGGGGTCCAATTCCACATTGTTTTTCCAGTTTCAGAGTAAACAATGAAGATTATCCGCAAACCGCAGCATGCCGCCGAGCATTCTGTTGCCGGGAACTGGCCTCCGGATGAGGCTGCGGCCCCCTGGCCCATCCTGGTGGTGGACGATGACCCCGATGTGTTGGCCATTACCAGAATCAGCCTCAAGGATTTCCGATTTTCCGGGAGGGGTGTCCAATTGCACTTTGCCCGCAGCTCCGAAGAGGCTTTGAAGATCTATCACAGCGTTCCGGAAATGGCACTGGCCCTGATCGATGTGGTCATGGAAACCGAAGATGCAGGTCTCCGATTGGTAGAGGTCATCCGTAAAGAAATCAAGGATCATACCATCCGGCTGATCATCCGCACCGGACAGCCCGGACACGCCCCGGAGCGTGTCATCATCGATAATTATGATATTGATGATTATAAAGATAAGACGGAACTGACATCGAACAAATTATATACTACGGTCCGTTCCGGTCTAAAATCATATCGCGATTTAAAATTGTTGGAACACAATCGCCAAGGTTTGGAAATGGTCCTCAGGGCCGCCCCGGAAATGTATCTCCATTCGCTGGATCAGCCGGATCAGTTCTTCCTGGAGGCCTTGGTGCAGATCATCCGAATGTGTGAAACCGCATGCTTTCTCAGCACTTCTGGGGGGGAAAAACACGAGCGGATTGGCGGGTTCATCGCGATTTACAATCGCGATGCCCTGGAAGTGCGTGCGCGATGGAAGTGGCACCCCGTAGAAGAAAAGGCCGAGCTAATATGGTTGACTCAAGAGCTGAACAAGATGGGAATCCAGACTGGCTCGGGGATGTCCGTTCTGTCCGATGGCCGGGGGATCCTGCCGTTGACGGTGCATGGCTCCCTCATGGGAGTGGTCTATCTGGAGAATGTCGCCCATCTGGCGCAAAGCGAGAAACATCTCCTGGAGTTGTATGCCGTACAGTGTGCCGGCGCCATGGAAAACCTCCGTTTGCATAATGCCTTGGCCGAAGCCAACCACAATGCCATGCGCATGCTGGCGGTGGCTGCCGAGTTCAAGGATACCGAAACCGGCGATCACGTCAAACGCCTGGCACGCCAAACCGTGGAGACCGCTCTTGAGTTGGGTTTTTCCCAGGACGAAGCTCAGGAAATGGGACGTGCAAGCGTCATGCACGATATTGGAAAAATCGGTGTCCCCGATGCCATCCTGCTGAAACCGAATCAATTAACCCGGGACGAATTCGAAGTGATCAAATCCCACCCCGGGATTGGCGCTTCCATTTTGGCCGAAGGCGCCAATTTTAAAATGGCACTGGATGTGGCCTTGTCCCACCACGAGCGTTGGGATGGTACCGGCTACCCCATGGGGCTCAAGGGAGAGGCTATCCCTTTGCCGGCACGCATTGTTGCGGTGGTGGATGTCTTCGACGCCTTGATCAGCGTCCGACCGTATAAAAAGGCTTGGTCTGTCCTGGAAGCACTGGGGGAAATCGAAAAATTAGCCGGGACGCACTTCGATCCCAGGGTCGTGGAGGCCTTTCTTCGAACCCATCGCAATCGCAGAGAAAAACGGGGGCAGACGGGATAATGAGCCGCAGCGCTCCATCCCGTCATGAGGCATGGCTCGGACCCCTAAGACCGATGGACGAAACAATCTTGGCAATCCATCGAGTCTTAAACCGCACTAAAAATGCCCCCCTTCCCAACCCCATCCGCACTACCATGCGTGAAACAACCGAAGGTCAACCATCCATAACATCCTAATCGTATTAAATAGAATCATTGATTGTTTGAACGCCCCCTGAGAGAGGAGAATCACAATGAGTATGGACGAGTCAATCCGCGCTGCCGCCCTCGAATACCACCGAAACCCGACTCCAGGCAAAATCTCGGTCACTCCCACCAAGGCGTTGGCCACCCAGACCGATCTTGCCCTGGCCTATTCACCAGGGGTGGCGGCGGCCTGTGATGAAATCGTCAAAAATCCTGTGAATGCCTACCATTATACCTCCAGAGGCAATCTGGTGGCAGTGGTTACCAATGGTACCGCCGTATTGGGATTGGGCAACATTGGCCCATTGGCTGGAAAACCGGTCATGGAAGGCAAGGGGGTGCTGTTCAAAAAATTTGCCGGAGTCGATGTGTTCGACATCGAAATCAACGAGTTGAACCCAGACAAACTGGTCGATATCATTGCCTCGCTAGAGCCGACCTTCGGCGGCATCAATCTGGAAGACATCAAGGCGCCCGAATGCTTTTATGTCGAAAAAAAACTCAAAGAACGAATGAAAATTCCCGTTTTTCATGACGATCAGCATGGCACGGCCATCATCGCCAGTGCCGCGGTGATCAACGGTCTGACATTGGTGAAAAAAAATATCGGCCAGGTCAAAGTAGTCTGTTCCGGCGCTGGTGCGGCAGCCATCGCCTGCCTGGATCTCATGGTGACCCTGGGGCTGGATCCAAACCATGTTTTCATCGTTGACAGCAAGGGGGTGGTTCATGTCGGCCGGGAGGGCAATTTAGACCCCTCCAAGGCGCGTTATGCCCAAAAAACCGAGGCACGAACCCTGGGCGACGTCATGCCGGGGGCCGATATATTCCTTGGACTCTCCGCCGCGGGGGTGTTGAAGCCGGAAATGGTCAAAACCATGGCCGATCATCCGCTGATTTTGGCCATGGCCAACCCCGTCCCTGAAATTCTTCCAGAACTGGCCAAGGAGGTCCGTCCCGATGCCATCATCGGTACGGGTCGGTCGGACTATCCCAATCAGGTCAATAACGTGTTATGTTTTCCATTCATCTTCAGAGGGGCATTGGATGTCGGGGCGACTTCGTTCACCAACGAAATGAAAGTCGCCTGTGTCCGCGCTATCGCCGAACTGGCGCACGCCGAGCCTTCCGATGTCGTCGCCTCCGCCTATGGCAATGAAAAACTGACCTTCGGCCCAGAGTACCTGATCCCCAAACCTTTCGACCCCCGTCTGATTCTCATGATCTCCCCGGCCGTGGCCGAGGCCGCCATGCATTCGGGGGTGGCGACACGACCGATGGCCGACATGGAATCCTATCGGCAACATCTGCGTGAATACGTCTATCACTCGGGAATGGCGATGCGTCCAGTGTACGCCGCCGCAAAGAAAACCCCGGCACGCGTAATCTTTTGTGAAGGAGAAGACGATCGGGTATTGCGCGCAGTTCAGACCATCATCGATGAAGGGCTGGCCAAGCCCCTGTTGATCGGTCGCCATAATGAATTGCAACGCCGCATCGCCGATGCCGGATTACGTCTTGTGGCTGGTCGGGATTTTACCGTGATCAACCCCGAATCGGACCCCGTCGTTCAAGATATGTATCACGATTATTACACCATCATGTCCCGCCAGGGGGTCAGCCAACATTATGCCGAAATCGAAACTCGCCGCCGAAGAACCCTGTTGGGCTCCCTTCTGGTCAAACATGGTCAGGCGGACGGCATGATTTGCGGTACCTTCGGTCGCTATACCCAGCATCTGCGCTATATCGAAAGGGTCCTGCCCCGACAGGAGGGGATTGGCAGCCTTTATGCCTTGAACATGCTCATTCTGCCCAAACGAACCCTGTTCATCTGCGACTGTCAGGTGAATCCCGATCCCACTGCGGAGCAGGTGGCCGAAATGGCAATTCTTGCTGCCACCGAAGTCCGACGTTTCGGCATCGAACCTAAAATGGCCCTGCTGTCGCATTCCAACTTCGGAACGGGTGAAACCGCCTCGGCTGTCAAGATGCGCCAAGCCTTGGAAATTATCATCTCCAAGGCACCTCACCTGGAAGTGGAAGGGGAAATGAATGGTGATGCTGCATTGTCCGAAAAACTGCGCCATCAGATTTTTCCTGAATCGCGGCTCCATGGCGCCGCCAATCTGCTGATCATGCCGTCTTTGGACGCGGCAAGAATCGCCTTTACCTTGTTGAAAGCTTATTCGGCCGAAGATTCGGTGGTGGTCGGTCCCATGCTTCTCGGTTCTTCGCGCCCTGTCCACATCCTGACGCCTACCGCCACGGTTCGCCGCATCGTCAACATGACGGCCCTCATTTCGGTAGAGGTGGTGCATAAATACGCCTGAGGAGGAGGGGGGGGGATCCATCTTTGGCCATTGTGGAGAGAGGGGACCACCACGACTTGGAAGGTGCAAATGCCGACCACAATGGGATGGGACGGAACACTTCCCTGGCTCGTCCCGGGAACCGACTCAACCTTCCAAGTCGTGACACCCATCAAGATAGGGTGCACCTTCGCTCAAATACAGAGCCATCGACTAACAAAAGTTACTCCTCCCCTTTCCGAACCAATCGACCCAATTGCTCCCAATCCAGTTTTCCAGAGGCCAGGAGCGGCATGGAATCACAGTAGACGAACCACGCCGGCAACATTAAAGGACTTAAACCGCGTTCCTTCAACACCTTGGCAAAGATCTGACGATGGATACGCCGATCTTCAGTGACCAAAACCAGGGCTTCCCCCTTCTGCGGATCATCCACCGCCACAACCCCATGCAGACTGTCGGGCCATTCTTCGGCCGCGATCGTCTCCACCGCCGCCAGAGAGACCATCTCTCCCCCGACTTTGGCAAATCGCTTCACCCGTCCCTGGATCCAGACAAAACCATCTGCATCCATCCGGATCACATCGCCGGTATCATACCAATCCCTCTCGTCCCCAACCGCGGGCGGCTGGATCACCCCAGGATCGGATGCCCGCAGATAACCCATCATGACATTGGGACCTCGAACCTGTAACACCCCTCCATCCACCCCCCCGGGAACCGATATCAGTCGCCATCCGATCCCGGGCAGCATTCGGCCAACGCTTCCCTCTCGATACCCTTCCGGGGTGTTGACGGCCAATACCGGTGACGTTTCCGTGGCGCCGTAACCTTCCAGTATGCGAATGCCAAATTTTTCCATCCATAGGCGACGGGTCACCACTCTCAGTGGCTCCGCCCCGGAAAAGCAATAGCGCAACGTCTGAAAATCCCCCGGATCCGCCATGCGACCATAGCCCCTCAAAAAGGTATCCGTCCCTGCCAGGATCGTCGCTCCGATGGTCCATGCCATTCTGGGAACCGCCCGATAATCCAATACCGACGGATAACAAAAAACCCGCGCCCCAGCCAAAAGGGGCGCCAGGGTCGCCACCGTCAGACCAAACGCATGAAACATCGGCAACACGTTCAGGATGCAATCGTTGTATCCCAGGTGAACGCGAAACAAGACCTGGGTCACGTTGGCCAACAGGTTTTGATGGGAAAGCACCACCCCTTTTGGAGTTCCCTCGGAACCCGAGGTAAAAAGAACCACCGCCGCATCATCGGGAGTCCATCCGTCACGTTGCGGACATCGCCAACGCCACCAAGACCGAAAGAGGATCCCCATGCTCATCTGGGACCTCCTATCCTCCAGATAGACGATTTCGATTCCTGTCAACGCCGCGGTCAACTGTTGCAGGCCCGCTTTTTGGACAAAAAGCCTGGAAGTCAAAACCACCGAAATGCGCGCCGTCCCGCATGCGGCCAGAATGGCATTCGGACCCGCTGAAAAATTGAGCATGGCGGGAACACGTCGGCACAAATGCACGGCAAAAACGGTAACCACCGCCGCCACCGTGGTCGGCAGCAGCACCCCAATGCGGGTATCCGTACCCAACCGTGGTCGGATCAACTGGCTCAGGATGATGGATTTCATCATCAACCTACCATAACTCAGACGCTGCCCTTGTTCGTCATCCAGGACGACACGCCCTCGGCCATGACGCTGTGCCGCCAGGACCAAAGCCCCCCATAGCGTTTTCCCCATGAACTGGGCGGCCAGTTTGGCCCGACCCAACCCCTCCTGAAGTTCCAATCCGGAGCCCTTGGTCTCCAGGGGATGCACCGAAAGGGTGATGGCAGGAAACCAGGAGCCTTTCCCACCAACGGCGACGGACATCAGCCGCCAATATTGCGTCCCCTCCAAGGCCAAAACCGAACGCGGGCACGAAACATTGTAGGAAACCGTCACCTTGCGCAGGCATCCCGACGCCGGTGACAGCGGCTCCGGGAAATAAACCACGGTATGGCCCTCCACGACGTGGCGGACCAATGAACCTTCATCCACCTGCTCTTGGGGGACAAAATGAACCCAGCCGAATAACCGAACCACCCAACCTGGGGGACAGTCGGCAGCGGGAAGGATAATCCAGGATCCTGGTCCGAGGAATGACGGCAGGAACAACCAATCCCATGGGGCATACCGGTTGGCAGCGATCAACCGGCCTGGAACATATTCCAGACCGAGCGGATGCAACCGGAACAGCTTGGCCAGCAACAAACTCCACAGAAAGCGCCGCCGCCTGGCACCACCCCAGGCCGGCTTGAGCGTCATGCGACTCGTCGTCGACGCAACCATTCAGATCCCCCCTGCTTTTCGTTCTACCTTGTCATATTCATTAATTGGAATGGATGGCTGATTATTTATTGCTCTATGAAAATATCGAAAGAAAAAATGGGTCTGGAGGATTGCCCCCAGGGTTTTGATTTTGTTTTTGTTTTTGACTTTTATTTTCACGCGCCCATGGATCCGAAGCCAGATTCCCGCGTGGTTTTTGCGGGAGTCTGGTGCAGGCGCGCGCCCTGGTTGTAAAACTTGACCACCGGCAAGGCGTCCAGGTCTTTTCGCAAAAACCACGCGGAATAAACGCTTCGGATAAAAGGACGCGTGAAAATCAAAATCAAAAACAAAATCAAAACCCTGGGGGCAATCCCCCAGACCCCTTTTCTCCTTCAATATTTATTATATATCAGTACACTGTCAATGGTT
Source organism: Magnetococcales bacterium (assembly GCA_015232645.1). Taxonomy (GTDB): domain Bacteria; phylum Pseudomonadota; class Magnetococcia; order Magnetococcales; family UBA8363; genus UBA8363. The sequence goes on from JADFZF010000003.1 coordinate 45,816, forward strand.
TGCTCAAGTTGATGAATGTAACAAAGTAGAATTAAAAACAATCAAGAAAAAAAAGGTCTGGGGAATTGCCCCCAGCCCGTTTTTTTATAATCATCCTTGGGGAATTGCGGAGATAGTTTCAGAACCGGTTTCACACATGGGAATGACATCGGTCGGGAGTGGCCATTGGCCCTTCCCTGATCCATCCCATTCATCAATTCACCTCTCCCTTGGGACGTACCACACGACGCAGATACAACTCCCGCAATTGCAACTCCTCCACCTCCGAAGGGGCCTGGGTCAAAGCACAACCCGCTTTCTGGGTTTTGGGGAAGGCTATCACGTCGCGAATCGATTCCAACCCCAACATCAACGCCATCAACCGATCCATCCCCAAGGCCAGACCACCATGGGGAGGAGCACCATACTCCAGGGCCTGCAAAAGAAATCCAAACTTGCGTCCTGCTTCCGCCTCATCGATCCGCAACAACGCTAAAATCTGCTTTTGCAAGACGGTATCGTGGATACGAATCGATCCTCCCCCCACCTCGATGCCATTCAGGACCAAATCGTAGGCCCGCGAGCGGACCTTCAGCAGGTCGTCCATATTCTCCGATTGCAACAGCGACGAATCTTCCATGAGCGGAGCGGTAAACGGATGATGTACCGATACCGGACGCTTGGCCTCCGCATCCCAGTCCAACAGCGGAAAATCGGTCACCCAGACCAGGGAGAAAGGTTTTTCCTCCACCATGTTCAGGTCCCGACCCAAACGGACCCGCAGCCGCCCCAACGATTCGTTGACAATTTTGTGGCTATCGGCACCAAAAAACAACAGATCCCCCTCTTCGAGCCCGGTCACCTCCTGGATGGCTGCCTTTTCGGTATCGGAGAAAAATTTGACGATGGGGGACTGCCACCCATCCTGATGCCATGGACCATTCACTTTGATCCAGGCCAACCCCTTGGCTCCGTAGACGGAGACGAAGGCGGTATAGTCGTCTATCTGTTTCCGACTGAGACGGTTGCCGCCACCGGGAACCCGCAATACCTTGATCATTCCTCGGGACCTGCCGCTTCCGTCCCTTCGGGCCTGCTCGGCAAACACCTTGAACCCGGTTTGAGCCATGATATCCGTGATATCCTTGAGCTCCATGGGGATGCGAACATCGGGTGCGTCCAAACCATAGCGACTCATGGCCTCGGCGTAGGTCATCCGCGGGATGGGACTGGGAATGTCCACCCCCAGGCATTCACGAAAAAGTCCCGACACCACCCGCTCAGTCAACTGCATGACATCATCCGCTTCAACGAATGACATCTCCAGATCCAGTTGGGTAAATTCAGGCTGACGGTCAGCACGCAAATCCTCGTCGCGAAAACAACGGACGATCTGGAAATAACGGTCGTAACCCGAAACCATCAAAAGCTGTTTGAACAACTGGGGGCTTTGTGGCAAGGCATAGAACTGGCCGGGATTGACCCGGCTCGGGACCAGATAATCGCGCGCCCCTTCAGGAGTGCTACGGGTCAGCATGGGAGTTTCGATTTCCAAAAATCCCGTTTCATCGAGAATACGGCGCACGATCTGATTGGCCCGATGACGAAACTGAAGATTCTTCTGCATCCTGGGTGTACGCAGGTCCAGATAACGATATTGCAGACGCACCGCCTCGCTGACGGTATCGTCGTCCAACTGGAAAGGAAGCGGCTTGGAAGCGCTAAAAATCTCCAGACGATCCACATTGACTTCGACCAGGCCCGTGGGCAGATTGGGGTTTTCGGTTTCCTTGGGGCGATGGGCCACGACCCCGGAAATTTCCACGACGAACTCACTTCTCAGTTCATGGGCACGTCGATGCACCGTCGCCTCGTGCTCGGGACTGAATACCACCTGAACCATGCCGGTCCGATCCCTCAGATCGACGAAGATCACCCCGCCATGATCGCGCCGGCGGTGGACCCATCCCGTCAGAGAGACTCTTTGACCCAACAGTTGCTCACGAACATCATTACAATAATGGGTCCTGTTCATGAAGCGTGGTCCTGGGTCGAATCCCCAGTCTCCCCTGCCGAAGTTTCTTCCACGGTGTCATCCTCATCTTCCAAGGACTGGCGGTTCCGCGCTCGACTCAACGATTCGGACACCAATTCGACCATGTACATCTTTTCTTCTTCCCTGAAGCCCGCCATCAACTCTTCAGCCCGTTCATAGGAAGCCACCGCCTCGTCCCAAGATTCGACATAATGCAGCAACATCCCCTTGAGATAGTGATTGAACGGATTGTTGGCATTGCCCTCCATGGCGGTATTGACCCAAATATCGGCATTTTCGGTGTCGCCCTGGTCGATGTAGAACGCTGCCAGTTTCTGAGCCACCTGCCAGGGTTCCACTTTGCGCGGGTGATCGAATTCATCCAGAAGAAACCTTTCACCCTCCTTCTCCCGTCCGGCTTCCACCAGCCATTCGGCGCGACGGGCAATCCAGTAGTCCCACAGGAGGAAAGGATCGTCACGATCTCCCTCCAACACCTCGCCGAGGAGACGCAACGCCACTTCAATCCGACCATGACCGTGATAGGTGGCCGCCATCTCGGTCAGAACCATGGGACTGGCCTTTTCCCTCGGCACCGAATCCAATACATCCACGCTACACTCGTGAATCACTCGCGAAGTCGCCATGGCACGGATGACCGGAGTGGGAGAGCCCAGTTTCCAGGCCACATTGTCTTCCCGCCCCAGATGGCATTGCTTGTATTTTTTTCCCGACCCGCACGGACAGGCATCGTTGCGACCGATCTTGGGCGGTTGGGAGGTACGCCGATCGCGCACCGCGAAACCATTCTCGGGATGGGGAGCCATGTCCATCAGCCGCTCGGCAAAATGAATATACCACTTCCAGAACGGCCCTTTTTCCGCTTCAGGATCATCGGCCAGCCAATGGGCCAACACGACCGCATCGCCCGTCATGGCGGCTTGATAAAGGGCTTCGGCATACACTCCGGGATGATTCAAATCTTTTGGCATTCCCACGGCAATCTGGCTCCTTATCCTTTCCTTGGAAGAGACTTAAGACCCCAACGGATCAAAATTGTCGATCTATAAACTCGGCTGCGGTAGGATTTTAATCCACACCCGGTCAGGAAGCCAGGATGCAAGAACATGACAGGCCGCATCCGATCATGTATCTTCTACGGAATACTGACAGCGACTCATCGGTTTTCCATAGAAAGGTTGACAAGTTTCCATGGCTCTCAGGACCCGTTTTGCCCCCTCGCCTACCGGATTTCTCCATATTGGCGGCGCCCGTACCGCTCTGTTCTGCCACTTGCACGCCCGTGCCCATGGTGGAACCACCATCCTGCGCATCGAAGACACCGACCTGCAACGATCCTCCCAGGAAGCGGTGGATGCCATCCTTGAAGGAATGCGGTGGCTGGGGCTTCAACCCGACGAGGGTCCCTTCTTCCAATCCGACAACCACCAGCGCCACCTCGCCGAGGCCCGGCGCCTCATCGACGAAGGACGGGCGTATCGATGCGTCTGTACCGTCGCCGAACTCGATGCCATGCGTGAAGAACAACGCCAGAAGGGAATCAAACCCCGCTACGATGGCCGTTGCCGCCATCGTCCTCCCGACCAAACCACCGATCTCCCTTCGGTCATCCGTTTCAAGACACCCTCCACGGGCCACGTCTCCTGGAACGATCTGATCCAGGGAGAAATTCGTTTCGACAACAACGAACTCGACGACCTCGTTCTGGTACGCTCCGACAACTCTCCCACCTACAACCTGGCCGTGGTCGTGGACGATCACGATATGGACATCACCCTGGTGCTTCGTGGCGAGGACCATATTTCCAACACCCCGCGTCAGATTCATCTCCTCGAAGCCCTGGGCTACCGACGCCCCGACTACGCCCACATGCCCCTGCTGCATGGTTCCGATGGCGCCAAATTGTCCAAACGCCACGGCGCCGTCAGCGTTCTGCAGTATCGCGAGGATGGCTTCCTTGCCGTCGCGGTCAACAATTATCTCGTCCGCCTGGGATGGTCCCACGGCGACCAGGAATTCTTCACCATGACGGAACTCGAAAACCTCTTCGACGTTACCCGTCTGGGCCGTTCCGCCACCATCTTCAATCGGGAAAAACTCCTCTGGCTCAATGGCCAACATATACGCGCCAGCCAGCCACATGAACTCACCCACGAACTCTCCTGGCACCTCGAACGTCTCGGCTTGCCCAATCCAGGCCCGGAAACATTATCCTCCATTATCCCCCACTTCCAGGAACGCAGCAAAACCATGGCGGAAATGGCGGAAAAGTGCCGATTTCTGCTTGTCGATGACCTCCCCTCCTACGATCAGGAAGCCATCCGCCGACATTATGCCCCCGATCTCCACCCCCCCCTGGAGGCCCTTCAACAGCGGTTGCAACAGCTCAATGACCATTCCTGGAATCCGGCTCATATCGAATCCACATTCAAATCGGTCCTGGCCGATCACCACCTGAAAATGGGTAAACTGGCGCAACCCGTACGTATCGCCCTGACTGGAACGACCGTATCTCCAGGAATCTACGAAACCCTGCTGCTGCTTGGAAAAAACAAAACCCTGCTGCGGTTGCAACAAGGGCTCGACCATTTCTCAACCCTCGCCCGGCAGGAGACACAATCAACCTGAAACCGTCCTGGACATCAAGCGGCCGGATACTTACCGTGACCAGTCCCCCTGCCCATGGCAAGGCCCGACCCGTTCCCACGACATCCCAACACCCAAGTCCGATATTGCTTGGAAAGCAACGTTAATTCACCCACCACTCTCACCCTTTTTTTGCGGAAGATGCATTTTTTGGTTGACAGCAACGCTTACACTCTGCGAGAATCCCGCCCACTCTCAGGGTGTACCCAAGAAGTCCGCTCCGTAGCAATGCGGCTTCCGAGTCTCCGGCACAAATCTCTGTTTTACTACACACAGAGTGCCTCAAGTGCCGCTAGTTTTTTATTGGATTTGTAATTATCAGCTCATACGGACTATCCCCTGCATGGGGACTTCAATCTACAAAGGAGTGATCTGCCATGGATCAATGGGGAATGAATACCATGTCCAAAAAAGTTAGCATGTTAGCCTTAGCTGCCGCCTTCACCATCGGTATCGGTGCCTGCGGCGGTGGCGGTGGAAGTTCGTCTTCCTCCTCCTCGGGAACCGTCGCAGGTGTCGCCCTGGACGGACCGGTCACCAGCGGTAACATCATCGTCTACAACGCCGATGGTACCACCTGCTCCGGCGCCGCGACTTCCACCAACTCCAGCGCCAATTTCTCCCTGAGCATTCCCTCCACCTGCACCCTGCCGGTCTCCCTGGAACTCTCCGGTGGTACCGACATCGTGCACAGCAATCTCAGCTCCACCTATCCGCAACCCAACATGCGGTCCATCATCGCCAACACCTCGCAGACGGTGGCCAACATCTCGCCCTTCTCGACCCTTATTTTCTACTCTCTCGTCAAGGGCAACGGCAATAACCTCACTGCTGCCGGCCTGACGACCAGCAACACCGCCTCCAACATCGCGACCAGTGCCTCTTCCGTGTTGCAATCGTTCGGATTCGGCGCCGACCTGAAAACCGATGGGACTTCGGACAACTCGTTCAACCCCATCACCGGCATCCTGGGCTCCACCAATCTCGCTACCTTCACCAACGCCAGTGAAGCCCTCTCCGAAACCATTCGCCGCGTCGCCAAAGCGGCCGGGGGTGTAACCCTAAGCAACGTCGCCATGATCTTCCAATACCTCGGACAAGACCTCTCCGACGGTACTATGGACGGCAACATGGGCTCTTCGACCATCACTTCAGGCATTTCCGGCTTCAGCATGGCCAACATCCGTGCCTACGCCCAATCCAATGCCCTGTTCGTGTTGAACGAAATGTTCTCTACCACTGGTCTGACCATCACCGACCAATCAGGGAACCAAAAATCGGCTCTGAACGCCATCAAAACCGCGACGAGCACGGTCAACTCCGGCGCCACTGTCAGCTTCGACAGCGTCAAACCCGGAACCAATGTGGCCTCCCAATGGTCCAATGCCAAAACGACCGCCCTGGCTCTTCTTGGTCTAAGCAGCCTTTCCGATCTGGGTATCTCTTCTGACCTGACAACCTCCACCGCCATCAGCAGCCGCGGTGCGTTGACCGTCAATTCCACCCAGGCCAACAACGTCGCCGATCAAAGCAAGGTATCCACCTATTCGGGCAATGTCCAAAATGCCAACAATGCTTTTGTTGGAACATCCTCCTTCAACGTGAACCTCAGCTCCATCACGTTGACCGACTACCCGAACAACACTGCCACGACACTGACTCCATCCACTCCGAGCATCTCTTCTAGTGTGATGACGGTTTCCCTGCCCACCAGCAGCAGTGTCAGCGCCAGCAACCTGGGCATGTTGAACAGCACCAGTGCCGGAACCGCCTCGGCGACACCACCGGTTCTGAACTTCACCCTGAAAAACACTCCTGCTGGCACCGGTACCGCCGGAGTCACCATGACCCTCTTGGATGGCAGCAACAGCACCAGGGACTCGGGAGAACGCTACATTTCCGCGACGTTCAACCTCCCGTGGAGCAGCAACGGCACCACCCTAACCCTGACCGACGCCTCCTCGGCTTCGGTGAGCTACTATTCCGCCACCTCCACCTCGCCTACTTCAGCCTCTCTGTCTCAAAGTGCTTTGGGAAGCCTGATGGTCACTTCTTCGGGAAGCAGCCAAAGCGCCACCAGCAGCACTCTCAAGCTGAAGATTGCCCAGCTCTTCAATACTGCGGCAACCAGCGGCAATTCCAATCTGGCCACAGCCATGACCTCTGGCACGCCTGCAGGGTCGTATTACTACTCAGTCAGTTTCAGCGGGATCTCCCTTGCTGCCACCGACTCCAGCAGCAATACCTCGGCCTTCAGCTCGGTTCAAGGTACCTTTACTGTCAAGTAAAGGGCGAAAATCGCCACCCAAAAGAGGCGCACTTGTGCGCCTCTTTTTTTTTCTCAACGTCTATCCGGGTTGTTTTTTTAGGGTTTAGACGGTTTCACAGGGACCAGCTTCTGGAATGGGCCTGGAGAGGGACCCATGCCATCCCGGAAACTGGTCCGAGCCTTCACCTTCCTATCTGGACTTTCTTCATAGGAATACATAAAAATCGTTTAGAAACAGCCGAATGACATGTAATATCCGTGCAACATGTACCCATGTAAATGTTTATTTTATCGTTGATATTGAGTGCGTACATGCGCCAACATGAGGACATGTATATTAATCGCGTCCCCAATCGAAACTCGCCTCCTGCCGTTCTGCTGCGGGAGAGTCGCCGTGATGGCACCAGGACCATCAAGCGGACGGTAGCCAATCTGATCGGCCTGCCCGATGAGATGATTGAGGCGTTGCGGATGTGCTGAAGGGGGGCCGGGTCATTCCCATGGAAACCGCCTTGAGCATCGAAAACTCCCTGCCTCACGGCCATGTAGCTGCCGTCGCCGGGGTGATGAAATCCCTGGGGTTGAAGGGGTTGATGAGCCGGGATGATGAAAGGAAGCGGGATCTGGTTCTGGCCATGATTGCCCAGAGGGTGTTGGAACCCGCATCCAAGCTGGCGACGCACCGTCTGTTCAACGCGTCTACTCTTGGAACTACCTTTGGGGTGGAGGATGCCAACAAGGAGGAGTTGTACAAGGCCTTGGACTGGCTGGCCGGACAACAGACCGAATCGAGCAACGGTTGGTCAAGGAGCACCTGAAGGATGGCTCCATGGTGTTGTTCGATCTGACCTCCAGTTATCTGGAGGGTAGGCAATGCGAACTGGCCGAATACGGTTACAGCCGGGATCACAGGCCGGACCGCCTGCAGATCGAGATTGGCCTGTTGACCGACCGGGAAGGCCGGCCTTTGGCTGTTCGGGTTTTCCCCGGCAATACCGGTGATCCCAAGACGCTGAGCCAGCAGGTAGAGGATTTGAAAAACCGATTTGGCCTCAAGAGCATCATCGTCGTCGGCGACCGGGGCATGATCACCCAGGCCCGCATCGATACCGACCTCAAACCCAACGGTTACTCCTGGATGACCGCTCTACGTCACAACACCATACGCAAGTTGGCCCAACAGAACGCATGGCCCACTCTGTTCGATGATCGCCATTTCGCCGAGATCACTTCGCCCGATTTTCCGGAGGAGCGGCTCATGGTCTGCCGCAATCCCTTCCTGGCAGAGGATCAGGAACGTTCCCGGCGGGAATTGTTGGCGGTGGCGGAACAACGCCTGGAAGAGATCCGGCAATCGGTTGCGGAAGGTTCCCTTTGCGATTGCGGCAAGATCGGCAAACTGGCCGACCGGATTCTTCACAAACTCAAGATTGTCCGCTATTTCAAGCTGGATGTCGCTCAGGGACGTTTTTCCTGGTCGCGCCACCAGGAACTTATCGATGAAGAAACCGCCCTGGATGGAATCTATGTGCTACGGACCAACCTGACAACTGACCAGGCCGAGTCCGCCGAAACCATCCGGCATTACAATTCCCTTTCCCAAGTGGAACGCGCTTTCCGGCATCTGAAAAGCTCCCTGGATATCAGGCCCATCTTTCACTTCCGTGAAGACCGCATCCGGGCGCATGTTTTCCTGTGCATGCTGGCCTACCGGGTGGAATGGGAGATGCGCCGCCGTCTCAAGCCGTTGTTGTTTGCTGATGAAATTTCTCAAATACCGCCTGACCCGGTACTGCCCGCAAAACCTTCTGAGCACGCAAAAACCAAGACAGGAACCAGGAAATCCGACTCAGGCTTCCCTTTGCAGAGCTTCCGCACGCTTCTGGCGCAGCTCGCCATACTGACCAGGAATACCGTACGGGCTCAGTGGGAAGCCGCAAAGAAACATCCCTTTGAAATGCTCTCCAGCATGACTCCATTCCAGGAGGAAACTTTCCGCCTATGGATGCGAGAACGCTGGATGGGGTTGGATTGACAACCCTGCAAAATTTTTGGATCAAGCATGCCCGGCAATGCG
>JADFZF010000400.1 GCA_015232645.1 Magnetococcales bacterium
TGATCTGGGTGACTGTTCCGGTCACATCTCCCACGGTGACCCAATCCCTGACCCGAATGGGCCGTTCCACAAGAAGAATGATGCCACTGACAAAATTGGCCACAATCTCCTGCAAACCAAATCCCAGACCAACACCCATGGCCGCCACCAGCCAGCCAACCCGGCTTGGATCCAGACGCAGCCAGGAGACAGCCGCCATGACGCCAATCAAAAACAGCGAATAGCGGGTGATTGTCACCACGGCATATTGCGATCCTTCAGCCACCTGCCAGCGGGAAAATATCATCAGATGAAACAGTCCTGGCAGGTTGGCCAACAACCAGAAGGTCAGAAAGAGAGCCAGGACAAAACGCACCAGATCGGCCACGGTGACAAATTCAATTTTTCCTTCAATGCCGGTGACGCTGTACAGATTGATTCGACTCAATGCGGTCAGGGCCTGTTCGTTCACGCCCCAATAGGTGGCCAGCAGAAACAGACCGGTCAAGATCAGGAACAGGTGTATGAAGTGGCGCAGGTTGCCAGGCAGATTGGAATTTTGCAGATGTGTTGCAGTGCCTCCTTCCATGGATTGGCGGTTGTTTCCCCAGCGGTCCAGGATCTGGTCCAGGAGGCGACTCATTCCTATGAGAATCAACACTGTCAGCAGCGTCAACACACCATTCCGGGCCAAATGCGCCGCACCAAATCGATATCCGGTCACATCCAGACCCATGACAACCGTCAAGAGCAACAACCAGATCCAGGCCAGCCACGGGTGGCGCAAAATTAAATATTTTTTTTGCAGGGTCTGATCCGCATCGCCGACCTTTGCCAGCAAATATCGAATCAAAGGCGATGCAGGTCGAACCAATAAATAAAAGGCCAGGGCCAGGGACATCTCAAACAGCGTAAAAAATATTCGTGGCAAGACCCGAAAAGCGAAGGGGGAACCATCCAGGATTACCCAGGGCAGCCAGAAAAAAAGAGCGGCCCACAAGCTCATCTGCATGGTTGTCTGCAACGTTTGCAGGAGATCTTTCGGAACTGCCAGGCCAAACCGGGTATGATGGGTCATTTCCACAAAATGTCCCTTCAGGGACCACAAAAAAACCAGCAGGGCCAGATGGATTGTTCCTCTTTCCAACAGGTCGCCATAAACCGGGGTCTGGGCCAGATTGATCAGAAGGGGCACTGTCACCAACAACCAGACCGGTGCCAGTGAGGCCTGCATGACCCCGAGCAGGAACGGACGCCAATCCATCGCTTCATGCCTGTTTTTGTCTAACTCCGAAACCACTGCCCGATATTTTTTTCGCAGGCGATGCCGTCCATGAAACAAGACTCCCGGCAAAAGTATCAATACCACCCCGGCGAGCAGATACCCTTCCCTGTTGGTGAGCAAAAGGCTCAATCCCTGCCAGTTTTCCGGATCCACGATGCGTTGCATCTCCTGACGCAGGGCACGCGGATTGTCCGTGGCCACCACTTCCGTGAAAGCAGCCTGCAACAATCTGCCACCCAGAGGATCAGCATCCTGTATCCAAAAAACATTTGCAATAACAAATGCTTCCAATTCAGAAAGAATGTTGTGGCGTTCGCGGGGCAGCAGCACGAGACGCTGCCATTCAACCGAAACTTCGAAAGCAAAGCGTTTTTCTTCGGTCAGGGTATGCCGAAGGGCATCGAGCAGGGGTTGGCTTTGTTGACCGAATGCTGCGCGCTGCATTTCCGGTCCACGGTGCATCAGGATGGCCTGATCCCGGTGCCACTCATCATCCAGTGAGGTCAGACGGGTGGCAATTTCAAAACGTCGTTCCTGGATTTTTTCCTGTTGTTTTTCCATAACCGATGGAATGGCATTTCCCAGATCCCGACGTCGTTGTTTAAGCAGACGATAGGAGCTTTTCAGCATATCGGCAGCCGGCCCCTGGGTTCCGTATTGCTGGACAAGGGTTTTCAGATTGTCCAATTCGGATTTTTCCGCCTGCAAGCGTTTTTCCTGTTCCGATATTTCGCGCACGATACCGGAACGCACCTGTTGCAAGTCGGCAATGTTGCGTTGTGCCTGGAGATTTTCTGTTTCCAGACGGGTAAGCCATTTTTGTTGCGGGGTATGTGCCGACTCTTCGGCCTGGAGTTTTTTCTGGAGTTCGGCATTTTTCTGCT
>JADFZF010000401.1 GCA_015232645.1 Magnetococcales bacterium
AAGGATTATGAATGTTTATGTGGGAAGTACAAACGGCTGAAGCATCGTGGGGTGGTGTGCGAAAAATGCGGCGTGGAGGTGATTCAATCCAAGGTGAGGCGGGAGCGGGTCGGGCATATCGAACTGGCTTCGCCGGTGGCGCATATCTGGTTTTTGAAGTCGTTGCCGAGTCGCATCGGGCTGCTGCTGGATATGACCCTGAAGGATTTGGAACGGGTGTTGTATTTTGAAAATTTTGTTGTTTTGGAAGGTGGCATGACTCCTCTGAAGAAGGGGGAGCTTTTAACCGAGGAGAGATTCCACCAGTTGCAGGAGGAGTTTGGCGACGAGTTCAAGGCGGGCATAGGGGCTGAAGCCATTCGTGAGATGTTGTCGGGGATGAACATACCCGGCCAGATTGACACGTTGCGTGAGGAATTGATCTCGACCACATCCGAGGCGCGGAGGAAGAAGATCGTCAAACGTCTGCATACGCTGGAGGCGTTTCAGGAATCGGGGAATCGGCCTGAATGGATGATTTTGGAGGTCATTCCGGTGATTCCACCGGAGCTGCGTCCGCTGGTCCCTTTGGATGGTGGTCGGTTTGCCACGTCGGATCTGAACGATTTGTACCGGAGGGTCATTAATCGTAATAATCGTCTGAAAAGACTGAATGAACTCAGGGCGCCGGACATCATCATCCGTAATGAGAAAAGGATGTTGCAGGAGAGTGTCGATGCCCTGTTCGACAATGGTCGGCGAGGGCGGGTGATCACGGGGACGAACAAAAGACCGCTGAAATCGTTGTCGGAGATGCTTAAGGGCAAGCAGGGGCGTTTTCGTCTGAATCTGTTGGGCAAACGCGTGGACTATTCGGGGCGTTCGGTGATCGTGGTCGGACCGGAATTGAAGCTGCACGAATGCGGGTTACCGAAAAAGATGGCGTTGGAGCTGTTCAAGCCGTTCATTTATAACCGCCTGGAGGAGAAGGGGTTGTCAACCACCATCAAGGCGGCCAAACGGATGGTGGAGAAGGAGCGGCCTGAGGTATGGGATATCCTGGAGGAGGTGATTCGGGAGCATCCGGTGCTGCTCAACCGGGCGCCGACGTTGCATCGGTTGGGGATTCAGGCGTTTGAGCCCAAGTTGATCGAAGGGAAGGCGATTCAATTGCATCCTCTGGTATGCACCGCTTTCAACGCCGATTTTGACGGGGATCAGATGGCGGTGCATGTGCCGTTGTCGGTGGAGGCGCAGATTGAGGCGCGGGTATTGATGATGTCCACCAACAACATCTTGTCCCCCGCCAATGGCAAGCCCATCATCGTTCCGACACAGGACATCATTCTTGGCCTGTACTACATGACCTCCGAGCGCGTCAATGTCCGCGGAGAGGGGATGGTGTTTTCTTCACCTTTGGAGGTCAGGCAGGCCTACGATTCAGGAGTGGTGGATCTGCATGCGCGCATAGTCTGTCGTTATCGCGGCGAGCGTATCAGCACGACAGTGGGGCGGATTTTGCTGACGGAAATCTTGCCGGCACTCCTTCCATTTGCCAAGGTCAATCGATTGCAGACCAAGAAGGATGTTGCAGGGCTGATTGACCAGGTGTATCGCCTGTGCGGGACCAAGGAGACCTGTATCTTTGCCGATCGATTGATGAACGTCGGTTTTTCCATGGCGGCCAAGGCGGGGATTTCTTTCGGCAAGGATGATCTGGTGATTCCCGATTCCAAGAAGGGTTTGGTGGATGAGTCGCAGAACAAGGTCAAGGAAATCGAGCAGCAGTATACCGACGGTTTGATCACCGAGGGTGAGAAATACAATAAGGTGGTGGACATCTGGTCGCAATGTACCGAACGGGTGGCGGAAGAGATGATGCGGGCGATCTCTTCGGAGGAGGTGAAGGATGGCAGCGGCAAGAGTATGGAACAGCCTTCGTTCAATTCGATTTTCATGATGGCCAACTCAGGTGCCAGGGGTTCGGCGGCGCAGATGCGGCAATTGGCCGGCATGCGCGGTCTGATGGCCAAGCCGTCGGGGGAAATTATTGAAGCACCGATCACGGCCAACTTTCGCGAGGGGTTGACGGTACTGCAATATTTCATCTCCACCCATGGGGCGCGCAAGGGGCTGGCGGATACGGCTCT
>JADFZF010000402.1 GCA_015232645.1 Magnetococcales bacterium
AAATATATATAAAATATACAAAACTGTAAACTGTTGCATAGATCACTTTTTCCCATGTGACGTACGTGTATAATATCTGTTGTTAAGATAATAATATCTTTAGTATTGATGCGCATGGTGTATGTATCTATATTGAGATACCCCCATTACAGTTTACAGTTTTGTTCGCCAAATCAGATTATTTTGATAAATATCATCATGTTGCGCAAAAAGGAAACTGTAAGACCATCCTGTAAACTGCAACCGGCTTGTCTCCCCTGGATTGGATTTGCACAGCCTTGATGATCCCGTCATCCTCAAGTTCGGCCAGGATTTCGTTGCGTTCACGACGGGTCAGGAAGCGGGTCTTGTCCCCAAGGGAGGTCTTGGAAATTCCCTGGCGACCGGCGGCGCGGATGATTTCCAGAACCCGCTTGTGGTTCTGTTCGATGAGATTGTCGGCAACGTGGTATTCCACGTCCTGGATCATGCTGTTGACACTGTAGCGCACCAGGGCGATGGCCCAGAGGGCATCCGAGCCACGGATGATCGGACGGGATGGGTCAGCGGCGACGGCCCGGATGAGAGCGACCTTGGCGGCATGTTCCCAGACACGGGCGAGGATCGAGGAATACGGCGATCCCTTGCTGCGGCGAAGCTGGCCGGTGACAATCACGTTCAATTCTTCGAACAGGACGACGGCTTCCGGCGACATGGGGACGACGGAAGGATGCAACGTGGTGGTTCCATTGTTGGTGATTCCCTCCAGGTTGCCTTTCCCTTTGCCGCCACTTTCGGACAGGGCTTTCAGAGACGTGATCAGGGAGGAAGGCGTATTGCGGGATGCCTTGCTCCGGTTGCGTTCCGGATAGTCCTCCCGGGTCTTGAGGATCAGAAATCGGGCCAGAGAGCCGTCGGCCACGTTGGCGCTCTTCAGTGCCGACCAGAAGAGTACCGGCGTGGTGGTGCCGTAGATGCAGAGGCAGGGCTGGATGATGTCCTTGCGATCTTTGGTCTCCTTGATGCCACCGTATTCCGGTCCCAGAAAGACCGTTCCTGCGGCGGAATGGATTTCGGTCATCAGGTCGAGAATCTCGGTGAGGTAGCGGGGACTCCGCTTGCGGTCGGCGGCGGCCTGGAGGAACATGCCGAACTCGTCCTGCTGGAAAAGGATGGGTGGATGCCGATGAAGGGCAGTCAACAATCCCGCACCGGAAGCAATGCGATTGCCGCCCAGGTACCCGGCGAGACCGGCTTCATGGAAAATTTGATTGATCACCTCACGGCTGTGGTTTTTGCCAGAACCGCTTTCGGCAACGCCCACGATGTAGAGGTTGGTACGCAGGTTGGTTTCGCTGCGAAACCGGTGTCCCATAAGTGCACCCAGGGCACACAGGGCGTTGCCCACGGCGAGGATGGGTTGGGGTTGAGTGGCGGTGGAGATCATAAAATCCAGCAACTCCTTGAGAATGCCTTCCACGTCACATGGATCGAACTTGTCACCACCCGGCAAGATCGGGAGTTCTTTCGCCACCGAAGGGAGTGGCTGTTGCACTTTCTGCAACAGCTCTTCCGCCGGATGCGGGCCGTGAAGCTGGTTGGCCGGATTCAGAGTGAGGGCGGAATCCGGCTTCCAACCGTGTCGCTGGGCCAAGTGGTAGATAGTCCCCGCGCCGATGACGGTGGGGTGGAAACTGCCCCAGGTGCGCCACGTGGTCTCAGGGATGTTCTTGGCGGACGAGGCGGACCAGTCGGCGAACAGACTTGCGCCTGCCTCACCCAGCGCGCCCTTGATCGCCATGCCGATGCGTACCCAATCGTCGTAGGGCAGATCGGAGTTGACGATGTGGCGCAGGGCGTCCTGGATCGCCTCGGCGGTTCCCTCCAGGTTGCTGGAGGCTTGATGAATGACCTGTGAACGCTCCGGAATTTCTGGATGGTTGTGCTCCAGGCGCACCGGGCGCATCCCCTCCGGCAGCAGCGTTAGCCCCTGCTCAATGAAAGCGTGGGCCTGCGCCTCGGTGATGACAGGAAGCTCCGCCAAGGTCAGGTCGGCCAAGGAGCGCACCGGCCATTCGTAGGGCCTGCCGGTGCCGGGATGGATGGCGTAGGCGACGAACTGTTGCCCCTGGCAAAGCACCTCC
>JADFZF010000403.1 GCA_015232645.1 Magnetococcales bacterium
CAAGTCGTGTGAACAAGAAAGAAAAAGCACGAGCCTTGATTCGGAAACTTTTTGTCTCGTCATCGCCAACATGGTGCCAGATCTGTGCGGCAAAACACTTACAGTCCTGATCCGACGCATGACCGGGCAATCGCCGCGCTCCTGGAAGAGATCAACCAACTTCAGTTCCATCATCCAGAGACCGGGGATCAAATGATCGACTCGGGGATGAGGATCCAACAAAAGGAGCCATCAGAAAGTAACGTAGGATCAGAAAATCCGATGATCGTGATCCCGTCTCGAAACGGAATGCAAAAAACCATCCGTGCTCTGGGTGTGGAAAAGGTCATCACCGCTCCGGGCAAGTCCGTGGCAGAATCCCTACGCTGAAAAGATGATCGGGTCAGTCAGAAACGATGCGTTGGACCGCATCATGACTTTGAACGAAGATCATCTGAAGCGCATTATGGAAAAATATTTGACTCATGACCACAATTCACGCACCCACTTGGGCCTGCAAAAGGATTACCCCGACCACCAGCCTATCAGCCAACGGACGCAGGTGAAATAGTCGTCATTCCACACTTGGGCGGTTTGCATCACCCGTACCAACAGAAAGCTGCTCGAATTCGTTTCAATGTCGATTTTCAAGGGACCATTCGAGAGAAGGCGGTTCCGACGGCCCGTGTTCGAAATCTGAGATGCCGGCGTAGGGCCGCACGGAAACAGTCTCACAACATATCAATGTTCCGGAATTTCACCATCCACGTCTACCGAAATCTTTTAAATTTGCCTTCAATCAGGTTCAAAACTGGCCGGATGGACCAATCGGCGGGGACAGGTTGACTTCAGGGTTCCAGTCCATGCAAAAAGGCCCCTTCCAATATCCATCGACGCCGGGTCCATGGATGACGACACAATCGCGCCAACAGCTTTCGACGCACGAACAAAGGCCATTTTTCCACCCAGGCACCTGTCCTGACGAGAGGACCGTTGCCCTGGATCAATGCGATCCGCCGATTATAATCCTGGTACCCCCGAACCGAATCGGGGTGGATGAGTGCCGCCGCTGCCAGGGATCCACTGAGAGCCGCCGGTCCGATCCCTTCGCCGCTGAAATCATGGGCCAACCCGGCGGCGTCCCCAGTCAGAAGATAATGAGGCCCGGCGGGATGGGTACGCCGACCGCGCCAGACGGCATAAGAGTGACCGACGAAAGGAGAGAGAGTCCATGAATCGGGTAGCGTCCCATCCCGGGCCAGGGACTGCAAAAAACGTTTGTGACGTTGAGGGATGGCGAGTCCTCCGGCCAACAGAGCCCCCACGCCCAGATTCAGGAAATCTCCCTTGGCAAAATACCATCCATAACCATCGCATTCCGGTTCAGGAAACAACACCGGCATACCGGTCCCAAGGCTGGATTCAAGCAGACGCGATGCCCCGACAGGGGATTCGCTCATGATGGCGGCGACCATGGGACGATGCTTCCACAAGGATCGACCCTCGACGGCCCGTGCCACCGGGCAAGAAGATCCACCAGCACCAATGACCTGCTCACTGATCCAATGCTCGTCACCGACCTGCAACGACACTCTGGAACCGAGCCATTCAACGCGGTCCACCCGTTGCCCAAAACGGACATCGGCCCCCGCCGCGCGAGCACGTTTGAGGAGAAAATCATCCAACTCACTGCGAAGAACGCCGTAACTGACCGGCTGCGGCCATGAGGTCACCAACAGGTCGCCATCGAGGGCGATGGCCACCTGGGAGATGGGGATCAGAAGATGAGGATAAGTTAGCGGATCGATTTCCAACGTGGCCAACGCCTTGGGAGTAACCCAGCCGGCACATGGTTTGAAGCGTGGAAAAGATTTGGCCTCCAGGAGCAGCACATCCTTGCGGGCCTGGGCCAATCTCCAAGCCGCCATGGCCCCGGACGGTCCGCCACCGACGATGATGATTTGTCTTGAAGCCGAGGAAGGTCGTTGACTCATGGTGCCCCTGGGGCGACCGGCACAGGTGGGGTGTTTTCACCCGTCCATGGGATGGGTGGCGGGAAAGGGCCGAGCCCTTTCCGACGGAATGGGGGACAGTGCCTCTGGGAAGAAAAGCATGGCAAGCGAACCCGAGACGAAGCCAG
>JADFZF010000404.1 GCA_015232645.1 Magnetococcales bacterium
AAAAATCGCGACCGCTTCCGCCCCTGCCGGCTTGGCTCACGAAGAAACCCGGGCACAGCGGAAACCAAGGTAGTCGCTGCGGAAGACAGGAAAGTCCCAGCTACGGTATGCCGCACGCACGATGCGTGCGCTGCCGATCCAGGAGCCGCCGCGAAAGACACGGACGCCACCAGCTTTACGACCAACGCCCAGCCAAGCAGTGCCATCGGTAGGGGCACCTTCGTAACTTTCATGCCAATGGTCATCGCACCATTCACACACATTGCCTAGCATATCATACAACCCCCAGGGATTAGCAATCTTAAGCCCCACCGGGTGCGTGCCGGCTTTTTCGTGTGGATACTGCTTCTCCGACCACTCTTTACTGTCAATACCATTATCCAGATCGAAACCGACACCACTGTTACCACCGTACCAAGCGATAGGATCAAGGGTCGGGGCATTGCGCTCCCCCAGAATCTCAATAGCACCCGTATACAGGGCAGTGGTCGTGCCGGCACGACAGGCGTATTCCCATTGCGCCTCCGACGGCAAAATAAGATTAAGGCCGGATATACGTTGGTTAATTTTCTCCAGAAACTCCTGGACATCATTCCAGCTTACATTTTCCACCGGTCGGCTGGAAGATTGGAAATAACTGGGATTATTACCCATCACCACCTGCCAAAGCGCTTGCGTACAGGGGGTATCAAACAACCAATAGCCTTTTTCGATGATCACCTCATGCTGCGGACCTTCTTCCATGAAGCGTCCCGGCTCATCCTCCGGTGAACCCATCAAAAACCGCCCGGGCGGGATCCAACGCATCTTTTGCACAACAACATCCAGCGCAAACGTCAGCCACTCCCCATACTTGTCCCGGCCCGACTCCTTGGCCCACGATGGCCGGTCGCCCGATGGGCCATCAGTCGGAGCTGCTTTACATTTCCCCTTCACATTTGGAAGGGGAAAGCTCCGCTTATTTCCAGGATCCCGGGGAAACAACGCCGTGTCGTGTACCCAAACCTCAGAATGACTATCCACGTAATGGATAGGAATGACGGTGATTTGACCTTCTTCAACAGTAGCGAATAGCGCCCGCTTGGGATAACTGCTTTCCTGGTATGCAGCCCCGGCAGCCAAGTGGAGAACCGTGCCACTAATCCCGCTTGTATTTACAACGTTATTTTCGTGGAGATGCCCGCGCAGAACGACATCTACGACTTTCGACAGTTTTGCGTCGATGTTTACCCTCTCTTCATCATGTAGCCAATCAAGGGGATGATGCATGAGAGCGACTTTTAAATCTGCATTGATACCTTTAAGTTTTTTTATTTCTCTTTCTAAAGCCCGACGCCCCAGCCAAAGCTTTTCATGATCATCTTTACCGGCGCAAAAAAGGGCACTGTTCAACGGCAGGATAGCGATCTTGCATCCATCGATATCAACGGCATCAACAGGACCGCAACTGGATTTATCCGGAAATATTCGTATCCCTTTAAAATAACCATTATACCAGTCAACGAAAGCCCGTTGACCATGGGAAATATGGATCAATGATTGATTCGGAGCAAAATATCGGTTGGCTGTTTCTGCATTGGGAAGAGTACGAATTAACCACTCTCTTTTTGTTAGATCAACATCATGATTGCCAGGCACAACGAATAGGCGACTTTTGTCGATCCCTGCGGCATCGATCAAGGCATCGAAAAATTCACTGACGGCCTCATACTCGATCGCTTTCCCAGAATAAGCCAAATCCCCCGTCACAAAAACAAAATCGGGACGTAACGGTTTTTCATTTCTGTCGTGAAACCATTTCACGGAATCAACAAGGGAATTCAAGACGGTATCAGGGTCGTATGAATCGCCCGTTTTGAAATGTAAATCGGATATATGCAGCCAAGTTATCGCCATATTCTTGTCCCGTTATATAAACGTCCCACACCCGTCAATCCATTCCAGACAACTCGCATTCCAATCAATGACCAAGTCGAAGAACTCACAACATTATGAAAAAAACGAACGATAGGCATCTCGCCTCAATTTCTCGGGGAACTATCCCGTCTTTCGCAATTCGACCCTTGATATAGAAAATTTTCTGGGCAACCGGACCAGAAAAATAAAGCTTATCAACGG
>JADFZF010000405.1 GCA_015232645.1 Magnetococcales bacterium
AGCCGAAACGCCATGGTTGGATTGGCTGTTGGTTACCAAACGGCATGATCACGTTAAAGAGATGGTGCCATGGAAATCCGATTGGCCGCCCAACGTTTGGCTTGGGATGACTGCCGAAAACCAGGCATGCGCTACCCTCCGATTGCCCGTTTTGTTTGAAATTCCAGCCAGGGTTCGCTTTGTTTCTTGTGAACCCTTGGTAGGTCCACTGGACATGAAACCTTGGTTGGGTCGGGGCGGGTTGGATTGGATCATTGTTGGCGGCGAAAGCGGCGCCAGAGCGAGGCCGATGAGACCAGAATGGGTAGAAAGCATCCAAAGGCAATGCTGTGAGTCTGGGACAGCGTTTTTCTTCAAGCAATGGGGCATCTTCGGTATGGATGGCTCACGCCGCAGTAAAAAAGAAAACGGGAACCTGCTCCAAGGGCGACAATGGCAGGAGTTTCCATCATCGCAAGAGACGTCTTCGACGATCCATCACGGAATACGCTTATAAGGAGTCACCGTGTCCGGCATCACCCTGACCATCGATCAGAAGGCTCTGGACGAAGTTTTCGCCGGCCTGACCCGCGCCGCGAGCGATTTGACCCCGGCGATGCGCGCCATTGGCGAACACCTGATCACCGCCACCCAGACGGAGCGGTTCGACCCGCAGAAGGATCCGCAAGGGCAGCCCTGGACGCCGTTGGCGGAAAGCACCAAGAAACAAAAAAAACACGACACCATCCTCGACGAGTCCTCCCGTTTGCGCAATTCGATCCATGACGAGGCGGGCGTTGACGAAGTCCGTATCGGAACCGACGTGATCTATGCCGCCATCCACCAACTGGGCGGCGAGGCGGGACGAAAAGACCATCGGGTCACCATTCCGGCCCGTCCTTACCTGGGCGCCAACGACCAGGATCTGGAGTCCGCCATGGAAACCATCCGCGATTACATCTTGGGCAAAGTGTAAAAAAGGCCGTTTTCAGCCCGTTCCCGCTTCCCCCGCCACTCTGGTATCAAAAATTCCCCAGGCGCGCTCATAATGTGTCCTGCGCGGTTTTCGGGCCATTCCGTCTTGAGAGAGACCAGCCAACCCCGGACTGGACCGGCAAATGGTGCTGAAGGACTTCCACTGCCGCGCATTGCCCGACCGGTGCATGCTGCGGGCATGAATACCACCCGCCCCATCGCCTCGTGCACGTCCGACCTGCCACCCGACTCGGGAACGGAGATCCGCCTGTTCCCGGCGGGATCGTTTGCCGCCGTCGATGGCCGACCGGGCAATACCGACCCATCCACCATCGACCACTGGGTGATGGATGAGGCGGCTGCCGGCGAGGTGATCGAGGCGTTCCGGGCGACCCCCAGAAAGCTGGTCATCGACTACGAACATCAGACGGCGCATGCCGAGAAGAACGGCATGCCTGCGCCTGCGGCGGGATGGATCACGGGGTTGGAGTGGCGACCCGAGCAGGGGTTGATGGCCAAGGTCCAGTGGACCGACAGGGCCGCCGCCATGATCCGGGCCGGAGAGTATCAGCACATATCCCCAGTGTTTTTATACGACCAGAAGACGGGGCGTGTCCGGCGACTGCTTCACGCCGGCCTGACCAACAACCCGGCGTTGCCGGAGCTTGGGGTGGTCACCGCCCGCGCCATCACCACGGAAATCGAGGAGAGACCGTTGTCCTACACCAAAATCGCCGAGGCCTTGGGGTTGCCCCCCGAGGCGGACGAACAGACCATCATGAACCACATTGCCGCGAGCAAAAAGCCGGAGCCGGTCAAGGCGACGGCGGAGGCGGCGCCCGAAGCTGTCCGGCCCGATCCGGTCACCACGGAGACCATCCGGGCCATGCAGGCCGAGATTGCCGCATTGAAGAGTCAAGCCGTGGAGACGGAACTGGAAGGGCTGATGATGCAAGGGGTCCAAGATGGCCGTATCCCCAAATCGATGGAAGCCTGGGCAAGATCGGTGGGGGCCAGTTCCATCGAGGCCTTGAAAAACTATCTGGCCAGCGCCCAGCCCATTGTCGCCCTGAGCGGTCAACAGACGGGAGGCAGGGAGCCGGCCGGACTTTCTGGAGCGCCGGCCTTGAGCGCCGATGAATTGGCGGTCTGCACCGCCACGGG
>JADFZF010000406.1 GCA_015232645.1 Magnetococcales bacterium
GCCCGGAAGCTCGTATCCGCCATGCCGCCACCCAGGCCAAACTGGATATCGATCGTATTCAAATCGTCGATACCCCTCATAGCCACGCCTCGGCCGCTCGGGCAGTCAGCATGGCCCGCCAAGGGGAAATACAGACTTTGATCAACGGCAGTCTGCAAGTCAAAGAGTTGTTTCAGGCTGTCCTGCATCCCGAGACCGGCCTGCGAACCGATAAACGGGCCAGTCATGTGTTTGCTTATGATGTTCCCACGTACGACAAGATGATTTACATCACCGATGCCGGGATCACTCCGTTTCCAACGATGAATGATAAAAGAGATATCATTCAGAATGCCATCAATCTCGTCGGGAAGGTGACCCGGGAGCCTCCCAAAGTGGCCATTTTGGCGGCATCCGATGAGATTAACGATGCCCTTCCTTCGACCATCGATGCTGCCGCCCTATGCAAAATGGCAGAGCGCGGTCAGATCATCGGTGGCATTTTGGAAGGCCCCTTGGCCTTCGACACCGCCATCTCTCCCTCGGCCGCCCAATACAGAAAGCTCACCTCCGCAGTGGCTGGTCAGGCCGATATTTTGGTGGCGCCCGATCTGGAATCGGCGCATTTGCTGGCCAAACAACTGGAACATCTGGCGGATGCCAAAGGAGCCGGAATCATAGTCGGAACCCGCGTGCCCGTCATTCTTCCGACCCACTCCGAAGATGCTTTTGCCCGTATGGCTTCGTGTGCCATGGCTGCTTTGACGATAGAAAACTCCGGGCTCTGAGAGGGGGGAGGGTCAGGTGCCCAACATTCCCTCATCCACGCCCAGTACTGGCCCACCCGGTCTACCCGACCGCCTGAGGTTGAATCGATTTTGATCAAGGAGACAGATAAGTAATGCCTCGGTGCGGCCTTGCCAGTATAATGGGCCTTGGTGGAGAAAGAGTCCGGAAGGAAGGGATGACGGGGTTGTTTACCAGTGAGGAATGACTATGGAAAACTCGGGGTTGGATGGTATCAGCGACAATAATAAACATGATTTTCAGAATCTCCTGGAAGAGAAACAACGACTGGAACAAGAACAAGATAAACTCCGAACCAAAGTCGACAAGCTGGAACATGAACATACCAATGCCGTCCTCAGGCGACGGCAGGAACAGGAGTTGAAACCGTACCAGGCGGAACTGATCAATATGCAGCACTACCTTGAAACCGAGGTAAAACGCATGATCGTTCTGTTCGAGGGTCGGGATGCTGCCGGGAAGGGGGGGACCATTCGCCGTATGACCCGCTACATGAATGAAAAGCATTACCGGGTGGTCGCCCTTGGGAAACCCACCGAGCTTGAACGTACCCAGTGGTTTTTCCAAAGATATGTGGGGCAGTTTCCATCCGGGGGGGAAGTCGTCCTGTTTGATCGCAGCTGGTACAACCGGGCCATGGTGGAACCGGTATTCGGCTTTTGTACCCAAGAACAATACGAAAACTTCATGGCCGGGGTGACCGGATTTGAAAAGGATATCGTCCGGGATGGAACGATCCTGTTGAAGTTGTATTTCAGTGTTTCCAAGAAAGAACAAAAATATCGTTTTGATCGACGCCGCAACGATCCCCTGCGCCACTGGAAATTAAGCGAGGTGGACATGCAGGCTCAGGATAAATGGGATGAGTTCACCAAGATGAAATATTTCATGCTGCGTCGCACTCACACCCTGGATGCGCCCTGGACCATCATTCGTTCCGACAATAAGCATCTGGCGCGGTTGAATGCCATCAAGGCCGTCCTGAATGCGGTCCCTTTTGCCAAGACCAAAGGTCTGGATATGACTACTGATCCAAGTGTGGTCATATCAGGTTTTCGGGAATTGGAATACATGGAGGCAGAACGAATTTCCAAAGGTAAATTCATTACCTGAGGACCAACCTGTAATGAGGAGGGACTGGCCATGATTTTTGGAAAGAAGAATCGCCTTCCGACGGCGAGCGAGGCGTTGCCGGGTCGAGCGACGCCGATAACCGTGGAATCGGGTCATTTTGTGAACGGTCATCCGTTGCTGCCGCCATTTCCGGCCTCCATGGAGATGGCAGTGTTCGGTCTGGGATGTTTTTGGGGGGCCGAAAGGCGTTTTTGGCA
>JADFZF010000407.1 GCA_015232645.1 Magnetococcales bacterium
GAATGGCTGCGCACCTGGCTCTTTACCGGATTTCCCTGGAATCTGGCCGGATATGCCTGGTCACCCCGGGAAACGATTCTTCAGATTGCCGATTTGGGCGGGGTATTTCTTCTTACCTGGTTGACGGTTTTTGTGGGTGCTGCCCTGGCGGTTCCCTGGCGACGGCCTGTTCCCTGGCTGGGATCTTTCCTGGCTTTGGGATTGGCCGTAACCCTCCTGACCGGTGCCCATGGCTATGGCGTCTGGCGTCTTGACCACCTTCACCAGCTCATGGCCGCACCCGGAACCACCCCTCTGCGGGTTGCCCTGGTCCAGGGCAACATTCCGCAGATCACCAAATGGGTGCCGGAAAATCAAGACCAGACCATGAAAATCTACCTGGATCTGACCCGCACTCTTGTGCCTCCTCTGGACCTGGTGATCTGGCCGGAGACTGCCGTGCCGTTTTTTCTGCAACTCAATACGTCCTATCAGGAGCGTATTGGACGCATCAGTGCCAAAATCGGCGCTCCCATTTTGACCGGTGTTCCCACCGCCAACCCGGAACAACACAACGGGCAACGCACCTGGCGTTTTTTCAACAGCGTTGTCCTGATGAACGAAACCGGCACCATGGACCGTCGCTATGACAAGCATCACCTTGTTCCCTTTGGTGAATTCATTCCGGCCCGCTGGATGGTACCCAGATCCATCGAAAAACTCACTGGTGGTGGCGATGATTTCATTCCCGGTCCTGGTCCTTTTCCTCTTCCTTGGGAAAAGGGAGATTTGGGTATTCTGATTTGTTACGAAACCATTTTTCCGGAAGAGGTGCGGCAACTGGCGGAGGCTGGTGCCCGTTGGTTGATCAACGTGACCAATGATGGCTGGTTCGGAGAGTCTGCCAAGCCTCAACATCTGGCCATGGCTCGCATGCGGGCGGTGGAAAACCGTCTCCCCATGTTCCGGGTTGCCAACACCGGCATTTCAGCGGCCTTCGATGCCATGGGTCGGGAGGTGGTTCGCATTGCACCCAACCAGAGGGACCACATCCAGGTAACCATTCTGCCGGGACCGACCGGTTCAACGCTCTATCGGCGTACCGGTTCAGCCTGGATTCTGGCTTTTGCCTTCATGGTGCTGCTTGCCCGGCTCAGCGACCGTCCGCCACCTGTTGCCGATCCGGTTTGATCTTTTTTCCGACTCCAATACATGTGTCCAGGATTCATGATGAAAACCCATTTTATCAATGATTTCTGCCGGGGCATGTTGCTTCCCGGTTTCCTGTTTTTTGGTGGGTGCAATCTGCCGGTTGGGCAGGCAACCGGACCTGAACTTTCTTCGGAAAGTAATTTTGATCACAGCAAAAATTCAGTTGGCATGGGAAACGTGACAGATGGCGTGGATATGGAGAATGATGAGAGCAGCGATGCCAATCAGGACTCCAATCTTGAATTGATTCAAGATGACCGGTTGCCACGCGACCGGCTGGCCGATACAAAAATGGAAGAGACCATCAAACGTTTTTTCCAGGAGCGGATTTCCACCCCGGAAGAATATGTCCATGTCGATGTCTGGGAAGGACGGCTTCTGCTGACCGGCCACCTGAACAATCCCACACCAGACTTTCAAAAAACTCTGCGTCGTTTTCTGCGTGCGCGTCCCCACATTCGAATTCTGTACGATCACACACAAACGATGCCTGTAACCAATTCCTTTCCCTTTTCGCAAGCATCCCAAGCATCCTCTGTACGTCATTCACTTTCCCGAGAACCTTTACCATCCGTTCAGGTACAAACGAACGTACCCCCGGCGGACCTTACCGGTATTGAAGAACGTTTGGCCATGGCTCGGGGCATACGGCCGGCCAATTATCGTTGGCGTACCAAAGACAATACTGTCTACCTCCTGGGGCGGGCTGTCAGCCAGACCGAACGCGATATCGTCGTGAATCTGTTTCAAAAAGCACCAGGTGTTACAAGGATTGAGGATTATATCCAGATCAAGGGAGAGTAGAGGATCGGGCACACCATCGGCAAATCAGAACCTTGATTGGATTGGATAAGACAGAATCTTTTGGCCGTTGAATTTTCCGAAGCTGAAGCTTTTTCGGGCCTGGGGGAATT
>JADFZF010000408.1 GCA_015232645.1 Magnetococcales bacterium
ATATTTTCATATATCAATAAAATAATTAGCCATCATCGCCCATGTCGATCACGGCAAAACCACCTTGGTGGATCGCCTGCTGCAACAATCGGGAACGTTGCACTCCCGCGGCGAAGTCCGGGAGCGCATCATGGATTCCAACGACCTGGAACGGGAACGCGGCATCACCATCCTGGCCAAAAATACCGCCATTCGCTGGCAGGATTATCACATCAACATCGTCGATACCCCGGGACATGCCGACTTCGGCGGCGAGGTGGAGCGGGTTTTGTCCATGGTGGATTCGGTATTGCTGTTAGTGGATGCCGTCGATGGACCCATGCCGCAAACCCGATTCGTCACCCGCAAAGCCTTTGCCATGGGATTCAAACCCATCGTCGTCATCAACAAGGTCGATCGCCCCGGCGCCCGACCGCATTGGGTCCATGAGCAAACCTTCGAATTGTTCGACCGCCTGGGGGCCACCGAAGAACAATTGGATTTCCCTGTGGTTTATGCTTCGGCGTTGGAAGGGTACGCCTCTCGGGATGAACAGGTCCGTTCCGGCGACATGACGCCTCTGTTCGAAGCCATCGTTCATTTCACCCCCTCCCCCTCCGTCAATTGCGACGGGCCGTTCCAGATGCGGGTTTCCTCTCTCGATTACAGCTCCTATGTCGGCCTGATCGGCATTGGCAGGGTCCATCGTGGACGGCTGACCACCAACAGCCCGGTCACCATCATCGCCCCCGATGGCGAACAGCGCAGTACCAAAATCAGCCGCATTTATCGTTTTCTCGGACTGGAAAAGGTCGAAGCCCCTGAAGCGCATGCGGGTCAGATCATCGCCTTCACCGGTTCCGACCGTCTGGTCATCTCCGATACCCTGTGTCATCCCGAGCATCCCGATCCCCTTCCCCCTCTGACCGTCGATGAACCGACCGTGGTCATGACCTTCCAGGTCAACGATTCCCCGCTGGCGGGACGCGAGGGCAAGTATGTCACTTCCCGCAAACTCCGGGAACGACTGTTTCTGGAAGCGATTCACAACGTCGCCCTGCGGGTGGAGGAGACCGACAACCCCGACCGCTTCCGGGTATCGGGCCGGGGCGAGCTGCATTTGGGCATCCTCATCGAAAACATGCGCCGCGAGGGTTATGAATTGGGAGTATCCCGACCCGAAGCGATCATCCGCAACTTCGATGGCCAACTCAAGGAGCCCTACGAACAATTGACGGTCGATGTGGAAGACCGCCACCAGGGGGCCATCATGGAAGCACTGGGCGAACGCAAAGGTTTGATCCAGGACATGGTTCCCGACGGTCGCGGTCGGGTGCGTCTCGACTACATCATCCCTGCCCGGGGTCTCATCGGTTTCCAGACCGAATTCCGCACCATGACCTCCGGAACCGGCATTTTACATCACCTGTTCGACCACTATGGCCCTTTGGTTCACAAAACCATCGGGCAACGCAAAAATGGCGTTCTGATCGCCAAGGAACCGGGCAAGGCGGTCGCCTATGCCCTGTGGAACCTCCAGGAGCGCGGCCGTCATCTCATCGGTCCCGGCGAAGAGGTCTACGAAGGGATGATCATCGGCCTCCATTCCCGCGATAACGATCTGGTGGTCAATGTCCTCAAGGCCAAACAACTCACCAACATTCGCGCCGCCGGCTCCGACGAAAACATCATCCTCACCCCTCCCATCCGTTTGGGTCTGGAACAGGCTTTGGAATTCATCGACGACGACGAACTGGTCGAGGTCACCCCCAAAACCATCCGCCTGCGAAAAAAATATCTGAAAGAACACGAACGCAAACGCGATCGAAAATCGTCATCCTTTTGAAATATCAAACACTCTCTGTTTCCTTCATACTACTCCAACTTTCATCGATACCATTTTGCCCATGGGGGGCCGGGAAGGGACGGCCCCCTTCCCGATCGCATCCGCTTGGATTGTTTTTTCTGAAAGAGGCTCAGTCTGTTGATCTTCCTCTCCATGGCCGATTGGGATGAGGACGATCGTTCGACCTTGTCACATTCATTCATTGGAATGGATGGCTAATTATTTTATTGATATATGAAAATATTGAAAGAAAAAAGGGGTCTGGGGGATTGCCCCCA
>JADFZF010000409.1 GCA_015232645.1 Magnetococcales bacterium
GCTATGCCAAGCATTTCCTCAAACCTGCACAGAGAATCAAAAACTTCGGCAGCCACATCATTGATGTCGGAGCCTTCTGTAGCGCGATAATTCTCTTGTCACTAATCGTGGACTCTCTTGTCACTGAAAAACGGGTTTTGCCGTAGCTGCCCTCTGAATCGGAGGCACAAAAAAACCGCCCATGAAACTCCCTGGGCGGTTTTTTTGTTATCGTGACGAGAGGGTTCAACTGGCGCTGGCGCGGAGAGGAAGCATTCCTTCTAATTCTGCCCATTTCTTTGCCGAACGAACCTCAGCAATTGTCAGTTCCTTATATCGGTCCAAAACGGCCTTCTGGAGCTTGAGCAGGGGGCGAAGGGCGCTTGATGCGGTGATGGGAATTTCACCACAACGTTCGGCTATGCCAAGCATTTCCTCAAACCTGCACAGAGAATCAAAAACTTCGGCAGCCACATCATTGATGTCGGAGCCTTCTGTAGCGCGATAATTCTCTTGTCACTAATCGTGGACTCTCTTGTCACTGAAAAACGGGTTTTGCCGTAGCTGCCCTCTGAATCGGAGGCACAAAAAAACCGCCCATGAAACTCCCTGGGCGGTTTTTTTGTTATCGTGACGAGAGGGTTCAACTGGCGCTGGCGCGGAGAGGAAGCATTCCTTCTAATTCTGCCCATTTCTTTGCCGAACGAACCTCAGCAATTGTCAGTTCCTTATATCGGTCCAAAACGGCCTTCTGGAGCTTGAGCAGGGGGCGAAGGGCGCTTGATGCGGTGATGGGAATTTCACCACAACGTTCGGCTATGCCAAGCATTTCCTCAAACCTGCACAGAGAATCAAAAACTTCGGCAGCCACATCATTGATGTCGGAGCCTTCAAAATCGACTTCCAGCTTGACCCCCATGGCTACCTCCCACCCACAACACGGGTTACGGAACGAGGACTGCGACCGGTCTCGCGGGCAATGCGGCTTAGAGAAAAACCCTGCATCCGCAACTCCTGCATCCGCTCCCGCTCCTCCTGCGTCAAGGGACGAGGGCTCTTGAAGGGGCGATTCTCCAAACGTTGCGCCAACGTCTCCGCACGGAAACCCTCCAACTCCGCCAAACGTTCCAAAAGCCTGATGTGTCTGTGAGTGGGCAAAACACCCGCCCGCGTCTGTAACTCCGCCTCCATGCGATTGAAAGCCTCCAGATAGGCTATCTTGAACTGCATCGCTCGTGATCCCGTCCAACCCATCACCAAAAGAGTGAAACCATCTCGGGTCATGTCGTAACCGGGTTGCTCCTTGTTCTGCTCGTTGAAGTAGGAGGACTCCTCAAAATTGAGGAGTCGCCACTTTTCGGGAACTTCAAGTTCGCGGATATCTCGCAGCACGTTGTCATGCCGTTTCTCGAATCGCTCGGCCACATCAGTGGACCGGGCCATGGGACGACCTTCAGAGACTTCCAGATGGATGGGGATGGAAAGGGTAAAATCGTGCATGATGAAACTCCTTTGTTTGCTTTCGAGTTAAAGGCCGGGCGCTCGAAACCGTAACAAAGAAACGGCTCCAGGTATTCCCCTTGCGGGTATTGTATTCCTGGAACACCCGGCCAGAAAGCAACCATGGAGCAAGCCATGCTGGATTCCGGGCACAAAAAAGGCGCAATTCTGTCGGGTGCGCGTCCGCTTTGTTTGGGGTTTCGAGCCCCGTTCCGCACAACATAATCGATGACAAGAGGCTTGTCAAGCGCCGCTGTTGCCCCTGTGAAGTGGTCCCATTCGGTGACCCCAGCGATCCAGACATTCGTTTGCCTGGTCCAAAGAGATTAAGGAAAAGATTACTGGTGTTAATGACATATGCCCCTCGCTGACAGAGTTCCATTCCTTTTGCGACCAGCGTCCATGCATCTCATACCCCGTCATCAAACTTGGCTATTTCTATCTCGCCTCCAGCGCCGCTACCCGAGCCTCGAGCGCAGCACGCAACGCACACTCCTCCTGAAGCGCCTTGATCAAAATCGGGACGAACACCGAATATTTCACATGTTTCGTTGTTGTTCCCAAGTTACGGGTGATCACGGGCCGACTGGCTTCCGTTTGTCCCTCACCAGGAATC
>JADFZF010000040.1 GCA_015232645.1 Magnetococcales bacterium
ATTTTAATATATAATAAATAATTAGCCATCCATTCCAATTAATGAATAATGAGTGTGACAGGGTAGAATTAAAGAGTTTGATTTTAATTTTTGTCCCCACTCTCTTTCAAATAGTTTAAGGATTTTTGCGCCGCAATACAGCTCAGTGGCATGAATCCGGCCCCAGAGAGTGTTTTTCCCTCCCCACCCAAAACCCCGATCACCCAGCGATGTCTTTCCGGCATGCCAAACCGGGTCTTGCTGTTCTATTTTGTGCATGGCGAAAAAAAACGTGCAGTGAGGGGATGGTCATACCAACCCCTTTGGATCCGTTTCCTCAAAGCCACGGGTCTGTGAAGAGTCCCTTTCCGGACCCATCCCATCAACAGGTTGGAACGATGATCAATATGAAAATGATTTTCAGCCCAACGAAGGGTTGGCCTGTGAAAATTCGATCATTTTTCCGACAATGCGGTCCAAATCTTTTTGCTCCACACGATGGAAAAACTCCCCCCCCGGAGCCAGGCGCATGTTGGGACCGTTGGCACACTGACCAAGGCATTGAATCTTTACCAGGCCGATATTCAAATTTTTTTCCTTTATGATCTGCATCAACTGATCTGCCAAGGCAACGCTGCCACGTTCGGCACAGGATGGAACGGATCCGTCGCGCTGCTTGACACAAACTATAAATTGAGGTTTCACGTCGCTCAACTCCCTGAATTGACCTGAAAGGGGACATCACCCATCGGCATTATAACGAAACTGCCTTGGAAAAAAACCTGTTACCGCGTTACAAAAGGTACCAAGTTTGCAGGAAGTTATGATAGAAATGGGATTGTGGTCAAGACTGGTGAAAACCCGGTACCGGTTTGCCACTGAGGAGACAACCGGCGCAACGACCCAAAGGACCGTTACAAAAGCGTGGAGTCTATTATGGAAACAAACGCAGATAGAAAAAAGATCGGAATCGTTGGCGGCGGTGACCAAAGCAAGGAACTTCTCGAACTCTTTCACAAATGCAAGAATGCGGAGCCGGTGTACGTCGTTGATCCTGATGCCAACGCGCCGGCCATGATTCTGGCCATGAAGTTGGGCGTCAAGACTTTGACTAAGCCGGAGATGGCCTTAAAGAATTTCGTAGTTGATCTCATACTTGATGCTTCGCAATCGGAAGAGACCTCCGATTTTCTTCGACAAAACCGGAACGATGCGAAGATTATTGACGTCGGTGCGGCCATGCTGTTCGTCGATATCATGGAGGAAAATCGCAGCAAAGCCAATGACCAGGTGTTTACCGATCTTTCAAGCGTGCGGCAGGAAATCGACCGTAATACCCGTGATGTTTCCAAAACATTGCACGGAATCGAAAAAATTTCCAATGAGCTTGAGGTGCTCGCCATCAACGCCGGCATCCAGGCATCGCGCGCCGGTGAGTTCGGCAAAGGATTCGCCGTTGTCGCCGGGGAGGTCAAATCCACCGCCCGGGTCGCCAGAGATCTGGCCGGCGATATCGACCGAGTCATCAGCGAAATTTCTTCGATGTCCAACAAGATTGAGCAGTCCCTGAAGAAAGTTCTGTAATTTTTCAATCTTTGACGGAACGAATACAATCTTTACCGCAAGGTCGGGGAAGGGGTGGACCCCTTCCCGGCAGGGTTTGGGGGCATGATTCAAGGTTCCAATTTCGCTCCCTGAGTCATAGCGGCACGAATAGCCAGATTTTGGAAACCTCACCCCTTTCCCCCACCCGAAAGAGGAACCCCCTCCGTGGTCTCCTCCTGAAGATTGTCCGTACGCTGAAAATGGGACGATCGGCGCTTAACGGTTGCCGTCGTCCCGGGCCAGGATGGTGTAAATTCGCCTTTCGGTCAGTGCAAAGGATCGTGCCAGGTCGGCAACACGCACCCCTCTGTTATATTGCGCAATGATTTCTTTATTTCGCTGGGCCCGTAATGCCGGAGCCCCGCGGACCACCGACAGACATTCCCCCCCAAAAAGAAGACTGAGCTTTCGCGCTGCCTTCCAGCCCAGCAAATGAACCAATCGATGTCCGGCACCGATATGCTTGGGAATGAAGACTCGCGTTCCACCCAGCGTTGAGACCAATTTGATCGTATCATCCAGACCAATGGCATCGCAAATGGCCTTCAATGAGTCTGGAAATCTGACCCCCAGCAACGGATGTTCAGTATTCATGATGGCACCTGCTCCGGTTAAATATTGTCCTCGACCCATGTCGTTATTTCCGTATTGGCCCGACACCAAAACACATCGCCAATGTTGCCAGGCCGGTTCACCTGCTCCAATGAAGCCTCGGACGTCACCCCTTGATCCCTCTGAGGGATGGCGACTTGTGTCCTTGCCCCCGGTTCCGGTTCGAGGTTGTCGGTACTGAATGGTCTCTCCTGACAAGGCACTCGATGCCTCGGGGAAACGAGATCGTCGAAGGATGCGAAACCAAAAATCCCTCCCGGGGTGACCATCCGACAGAGTCCTGAAGCCTGTTCGGGAAACAGGATATTCCTGTTTTCGCTGGCGAAAACCGCCAGTTCGATGACCATCTCTTCCAAACGCCGACGCCTGGGCTCGGAGAACAGGATGGCGGCCTGAGTGATTTTGTGGATGCTTTGCTGCATGTCCCTTTCGACGGCATCGATACTGAACTGTAGGATATTGATTTCACGCATTATTCTGTATATGCGTTCCAGGACTTGACCCTTACTGCCCGTTGGTGTCATTTCACGATTGATATTCTCCACGATTTCCTCCATTAACGAACTATCTGTAGATTTACGAACCAATGGTTCGGAATTTATGGCTTGTTGAGCAGTTTCATTCAGTGGCGACCGATTGTCAAATTTTTACGAACTATAAGTTCGTAAAAAAATAATTTGAGTTTCGGTAAATCGCAATGTTAGACTGAAGCAGTTCATCGGAGAACAGCGAAGTTCGCTCATGTGCGAATCAGTTCATCTCTGTCCGTAACTCGTTGGCTTCTATGCCCTTGATAAACGAACCAGTTCGGCCGGCCACCACCATCGCTTCAACAGTTTGCCAGCTCGTGCCTGGCGCAAAATCATGGTTTGGCGGGAAATGATAAGAGCCTTTTTTGACCCTTCATTCAGCGGAGGTATCCATGCCTGAAACCTACCACCTTGAAACGCTCAAGGCACGTCTGGAATATGCCATCGGTCTGGAACCTCCCTACACCTGGGCCAAACGCATTGGCTTGGGCAAATCGACGCTGGCCGGGATACTCACCAAAAACGCCTGTCCCACCACCACGACATTAAGAAAAATCGCCGATAGAACTAATATATCGATTAACTGGCTGTTGACCGGAAAAGGGGCACCCTCGATCGAGCCATCCTCCAACCAGTTCGCCGAAAGCCCCCTCATCATGACCAAGGAACCTGGCGAACATTACCGAGTGGCGCCAAAAACCTATGTTATTGTTCCCGGGTTTCTGATCCGGATGGGGGAAGGTGAGGATCGACCCTTCCAGAGCACCCAAATCGTGGACCATATGGCCTTCAAGTCCGATTGGGTCCGGGGAGTGATGGGATTGGATCCCACTAAAATCGTTCTGGTGAGCATCATTGGCGATTCCATGGAACCCACATTGAAGGAAGGTGATCTGGTATTGCTGGATCAACGGGATCAAAACATGCGTAACGACGCCATCTATGTCATGCGACGGGACGAGGATCTGGTGGCCAAACGTCTGCAGCGAGGGTTCGATGGTTCAGTCACCATCAAAAGCGACAATGCCGCCTATGAAGACATTCGCATTACGTCGGAACAAGCGGCTCAACTGGCCATTCTCGGACGGGTCGTCTGGACCGGAAGACGAATCTGAGGCGATTCCCTCACGTTTTTCTCCATGGATATTTTTTTTTCCAGTTGGAAAAGGTGGTCGCGTTGGGAAGACCCAACAGTCGGGTGGCGGAAGATTTATTGCCGCCACTCTCCCTCAAGGCCTTCTCAAAATAATAGTCCGCCACCTGGGTCAGCAAATCGGTCAGCTTGAAGTTGCGGTCAAATTCCCGGCCCAGGATCGAACTCGGGGGAACGATCTGGACACCAAACAAGGCTTCTTGAATATCCTTGGATTTGACCACGCCGCCATCACTCCACAGGACCGCCCGCAGCAAGGTGTTATAAAGCTCCCGGATATTGCCGGGCCAGCGGTGGCGGCGTAACAGTTCGAAGGCATTGTCCGACAACTTCTTCTTTTTTTCGTACCCTTGATGAGAAATCATGTAACGATTGATTCTGGCCAGAAATACTCGAATCAATTCATCTAGATCCTCCTGACGCTCCCGCAAGGGTGGGATGGTGAACATGGCTACCGCAAGCCGATGAAACAAATCATTTCGAAATCGCCCGTGGGCCACTTCCTGCAACAGATCCCGATTGGTTGCCGCCACGATTCGAAAATCGACCTGACGCGCATGGACCGACCCGACTGCCGTCACTTCCCGTTCTTGAATCACTCGAAGCAGTTTGACTTGAGTGGACAGGGGCAGTTCACCAATTTCATCCAGAAACAGGGTCCCCTGGTCCGCTTCGGCGATATAGCCGTTGCGAGCCGAAGTGGCCCCGGTAAAGGCCCCCTTTTCATGCCCGAACAATTCCGCTTCCACCAGATTTTCCGGAATGGCGCCGCAATTGACACAAACAAAGGGTTGTTCATGTCGTCTGGAAGCCTGATGGATGACTCGCGCCAGGACATCCTTTCCCGTTCCCGATTCTCCCTGAATCAACACCGGCAGATCAAGCATGGCCACATGTTGGGCACGCTGGACCAATGTTTTCATTGTATGGTTGGCAAAAACCAATCCCCGCGGCGAAAATTCCGCGTCGGAAGGGTAGTCCTTGTCGGGACTGGCAATTTCTTCAGAGCCGTCCGCATCCACAGGGCTGGAAATCATATATCACCTCACGCCCTCTGCACCGTCATTGGTTTCGCGATCCAATCGTCGCAACCGTTCCAACAGGGCCTCGTCGTCACCGATACCGGCTTCCGAGGTCATTCCCATCCATGCCAACAGGTTTGTTCCAGCTTGTTGCACAGAGATGTTCTGATAACACTTGTCGGAGGCAAAATGGACATACTTCAATAGTTTAAATGGATTGAACCAAAGAAAGAACCGTTTTTCAAAGCTTTGGGGGGTGGCGGTATTGAAGCGGATTTCCTTGATGGCCCGTTCGACATGGTGTTGTACCAGGAATTCCTTCAGACAGTCGGAAGCGGCCGTCAAGGTGACATTCTTGTCGTGAGCCATGGCTCGGACCGACTGAAAAAATGGACGCAACTCTTGGTAAATCCGGATATCGTAGGTGGTAAAGCGATCTTCGTCCCCCTGATGCCAGTGGGTCATCGCCCGTCCCGTACCAAAAGGGACACGATTCGACAGCCGTGCCGAGGGAAAGACGGTTGTGGTAGTGATATCGGAAAACGGCCCATGGGCCATGACTTTTTGCAAAAAATAGAAATCTTCGCCCGCCTTGCGCAGGTTCATTCCCCCCAGGCGCCGGTAAACATCGGCCCGGACGGCCATGGCGGACCCCACGGTGTGAAATGCGTGGGGAAATCCGGCATACCGTTGGCCTTGACGATAGATCCGCAAATGCAGCTCGTAACCGACGATACCGCGTCGATGGTCGGCTGATAACCCTTCCAGAGGATGTTGAAAATAGATCGACCCCCCCACCATTCCTGAATGAATGGTAAAATGTTGGACCAGGGCGACAAAATAATCAGGAGCCACGCGACAATCGGCATCCAGGGCAACGATGATCCCCGGGCATTGAGCGGAGGTCTGTAGTAATCGTTCACAAGCTTCGTCCATCCCGAGACGTCGTGCCAGCCCCACCCCGGCATGACGTCGGGGCAGGTCGGGATAATAACGAATCCACAGCTTGAAGAAGCAATCGGCATGGGTGCGGGCCCAAAACTCCAACAACTCCACGGATTGCTGATTGCGTCGGCGAACGTCATCATCATCCGCCTCGGAACCATTGACGACCACCATTACTTCCACCGGACCATCGGGTTGCTGACAACCGACCAGTGATTCCAAGGTCATGAGGGGATCGGGTTCGTTGTGGCACGGTATGACGCAGATCAACCGTGGACGGCCATGTTTGCCATACCGATGACGCCTGTGAGTTTCCGGGTCGATAGACACGTCATTATTCTTGATGGGTTCAAGGGGGGCGATGAATGGATTGGGCCTGGAAAGGGAACTGTCCTCCGAGCCACGGGTTGGGAGGGGAGCTCGAAGGATTACATCGTGGTTTCTATTCCATTCCCAAAGTCTCGGCAAGCACCCGGCGCACCAACCCGATCTCCCTGAGAGAGTGGGCATTGGAGCCGGGAGAAATCATGACGTTATGTCTCCGACATATGTCCACATAAGGTGCCATGGGTGAAAGATAGGCCGGATTCAATTCCACCGCCACTTCCCTGGCCACCGCCTTTTTGACCACCTCTTCAAACAATTCCAGGGGGAATGGAGCGGCGTAACGTTGGCAAAATCCCCCAGGATGCGCGATGGCATCGATCAAAGGGTTGTCCACCAGGGCCAATAAACCCCGGTACTCCAATTCAATGGCCTGATCGGGGGGGATAGGGTGCATATCCCAGCCATGGCCAGGATAAGCATGGACTGCTCCCAAAACAAATTCGGCATTTTCCTTCATTGCATCATCCCACAATAATCCTCCTGAAAAATCGATGATGGGCACCTCAAGCCCAATGAGCAGGTTCAGTCCGCGATTTTTGATCTTGTCTTTGATTTCATGACCCTCGCGCCAGTATCGACTAAACCATCCCTCTCCCGGTGTCAAATGGGGTTCGGTATGTTCGGTCATGATCAGCTGGGTCAATCCCTGACGCAGTGCCGTCCATGCCACCTGCAACAACGGACTTGACCCATCGGAATACTGACTGTGGGCATGGTTTTCCAAAGGGGGGATGGTGTCGGTAATACGATCCATGGTAAAGAAGAGATGTTCTTTTTTCCGGTGCTTGTGAATGGCGGACATGGGTCGGAGGCTTTCAATCGGAGGCTTTCAAGAGGTTCAGCTTCATGGAGCGGACATCCCTTCATCTTAAGGGACTCGCTCCTTTCGGTACAAGCCTAACTTGTCATGGCATGCCGCCCATGCCAATCCCGTGGAATCCGGGCCGCCTGAATGGATCGGCGGTCCCACGCCAGCTCATCACCTTGACCCATCATCCTAGGAAAACGCCATGGCCGATACCGACAGCATCTCCGATAGCAAGGAATTCTATTTGAATACACCTCAAGTTGCTGATCCTTTTCCTCTGAAAGGTTGTCAGAATCTGGACTGGGGAATGAAAAACCGTCTGGCGCATATATTTTCGCCCAAAAGCGGTCGCACCGTCATGTTGGCGGTGGATCACGGTTATTTCATGGGACCAACTTCCGGATTGGAGCGAATTGATGTCACCATCAATCCCTTGCTGGCCTACGCCGATACCCTGATGTGTACCAGAGGGATCCTGAGGTCCATCACTCCACCCACGTTCAACAAGGGGGTGGTTCTCAGAGCCAGCGGAGGTCCCAGTATCCTCAAGGAACTGTCCGCCGAACAGGTGGCCGTTTCCATGGAGGATGCCATCCGGCTCAACGTGGCCGCGGTCGCGGTCCAGGTTTTCATCGGCGGTGAGTTCGAATCCCGCTCCGTCCACAACATGACCCAACTCGTCGATGCCGGCAATCGTTTTGGTGTTCCCGTTCTTGGCGTCACGGCGGTGGGGAAACAACTCACCCGGGATGCCCAATACATGCGTCTGGCGACCCGCATCTGTGCTGAGTTGGGCGCGACTTACGTCAAAACCTATTTTGTGGATCAAGGTTTCGAGACCGTCACCGCTTCCTGTCCCGTCCCCATCGTCATTGCCGGTGGCAAAAAAATGCCCGAAGCCGATGCCTTGAATATGGCATTCCAGGCGATCGATCAAGGCGCCGCTGGTGTCGATATGGGGCGCAACATATTTCAATCCGAAGCCCCCATCGCCATGATCCAGGCGGTTCGCAAGGTGGTACATGAAAACATGTCGCCCAAGGAAGCTTTCGATTATTATCGCAGTCTGAAAGAAAGTGCCCCCTCGCGGTAGCAGATCACCCTGCTCCTGTACTCCGCTTCACGGAAAGCCCCATGAGCCAAGATTGGTTGGGGCTTTTTTTTGTTCGATTCCTCTTGACGTAAAAAACCCACGGGTGCCTGACTGAAACCCCCGCCTTTGATTCACCCCAACCTCTGTTGCAGGGACCTGTCCCCTCTCCAAACCATCCCATCCATCGGTCAGGTATTGATCCTCCTCAATGCGATAAGGAAAAAAACATTGTGATGTCGGCCAGTCAACCGGTAGTCTGTAGGGATCGATGCTTCAGTGACCAGGTCGGGATTCAACTTCAGGGAGGCCATATGAGCGATCTTGAAAAAAGGGTTTCCGACTACGAAAAATTACAAAAAATAATCCAGCTTGCCCTGAGTATTGCCTTGGAACCATGGTCCCTGGAAGAACAACTGGAACACATGTTGGCACTGATGTTGTCGATTCCCGGGCTGGAGTTGCTCAACAAAGGGGCGATTTTTCTTGTGGACGAACGCACCGAAGGGCTTAAACTCATTGTCAGTCGCGGGTTTTCAGATTTCCAAACCGCCATGTGCTCGAACATTCCACCGGGATATTGCCTGTGTGGACGCGCCGCAATGACCAAAAAAATCGTATTTACGTCTCATGTTGATGATCTTCACGATGTTCGTTATGAAGAAATGCGCGACCATGGGCACTATTGCATTCCCATTCTGTCACAGCGCCGGCTGTTGGGGGTCATCAATACTTACGTGCCAGCAGCACATCGTCGCGAAGAAATCGAAGAAGATTTCCTCCTGGCCATAGCCAGTACCGTTGCGGGACTCATCGAACGCAAACGAGGCGAGCTGGCCTTGCAAAAGGCCCACGAAGATCTGGATGCCGCGATCAGGCGCCAGACTTCCAGAGGCATGTTCAATCCGCTGGCTATCGAACGGCTCGTCGACCTTTGGCGTCAGGATCCCCGAGGCGACGGTTTTGTTCCCAACCCCGTCCACGTGGGCCAAATCTTGGAGATGGTCTTTCAGGCCAGTCTGCAACGGAAGGAAGAGATCAACGTGGAGTTGAGCGTATCGTTGCTGCCCCCTGGTGAAATCGAGGCCTACACCGACGAATGCAACGCCATGACGTTGATCTTCCGCCACCCCATTCCTCTGCAGGTGGATGCATTGGTGGCGTTGGCTCGCTCCTTTGATCCAGTGACGACAACGATTGGTGTCGTACCGGCCCGTGGCAGCTCCGAAGCCTTGGAAATCTGTGGTGCCATTTTCTTCAATTGCTCCTCGCCCCATCGATTCGACGCTCACAGTTTCAATAGATCTCCCGCTTCCATGCTGACCGTCATGGTACGCAAGGTGGGCTGTCTGCAAATTTTCAAAGGGATGGAAATCATCGGTGGTTTCGATTCTGGTCTTTTTTCCGAACCCTCTCCTCCTCCGTTTACCGAAAGCCCTCTGGCATGGAACCTTCTGCGTCAAGTCCAACATCATTCCGGCTACCATCGATTTGGCATAGGCTATTGGCACGTCTATCGAGATTTCATTGATCGGCTACTGCTGGCGACGGCGGCAAAAAAAAATGGAGGAACCATTATCTGGTTGCCGCTGTCCATGGAAGAGAGGGCCTGGGCCGGAGCTGAACCCCGATTTTTTTTGGACAAGGGTCCCGATGGTTCAGCACTTTTGGAAACTTTCAGAGAAATGGAACAATGGGGAGAAACCAACCAGGGACACGAAGATTGGCACAAACGTGAAATGGTCCGTTTACGTCTGAAACGGGAACTGATGGGGTTTGCCGACCTGCTATCTCGCCTGACTCTGATTGATGGCGCCTTGTTCCTTTCCGACCGCCTGTCGCCGCTGACGTTCGGATCCATGATCACCGCCAACCCATGGAAAGGAGGGGTCGTTTCCTGGGTGGAAGAACAAATATTCCCCTCGGTACGTGTGGATTTGTCCCGCCTGGGGGCCAGGCATACCTCTGCGGTCAATTTTATCGGACATTGTCCCGATGCCATTGCCTTTGTCATTTCCCAGGACGGTCCAGTGACCGGGCTGGTGCAAAAAGACCAGGATACCATCTATTGGTGGCCTGATTGTCTGGGAGGGCTCAGGGATTCATGATCAACCTGAAAATCTCTCTATCGCGGTCATCCCCATCCTGGGACTGAAATGGAAAAAAATTCAAATGATGAACCGGACCTTTCGGCAACCCTCCCTTGGTTACCACGCCGATAAAAAAGATTAATCACATGGGCAATCTGATACTGATCATCTTGCTTCTCGTCTCAGGCATGTTGTTAAGGAATTTGTCCGTCTTTCCCAAAGAGACCCCTCAAGCCCTCAACCAGTACGTCATACACGTTTCTTTGCCTGCCCTGATTTTGTTGCGTATTCCCCATTTGCAAATGACCTCCGACCTGCTGACGCCCGTCATCATGCCCTGGGTCATGATTTTGTTTTCCGTGGTGGCGATTCATGCCGTGGCCAGGCATGGGGAATGGTCCCGGGAGGTCCGAGGATGTTTGTTGCTGACAGTGCCGTTGGGAAACACCTCGTTTTTGGGCATCCCCATGATCGAAGCCCTTTTTGGCCAGGAATGGGTTCCTTACGGGGTCCTTTATGATCAATTGGGATCATTTCTGGCCTTATCGACCTACGGTGCCCTGGTGGTGGGATTCCATCAAGCTGGCAGTAATCAAACACCGACGTTCATGGCAATCGTTCGTCGCATCATAACGTTTCCGGCGTTCATCGCCCTGGTGACGGCCCTCATCGGCGGCGGGTTGATGCAGGCTCCCATCATACAACAAATATTACAACGATTGGCGGATACCCTGGTTCCAGTCGTGATGGTTGCTGTGGGATTTAATTTAAAACCCCATCTTCCCAAATCTTTTATGATTCCACTAGCGTCGGGATTGGGGATAAAAATGATCATTGCCCCGGCCATCGCCCTCGGACTGTGTGCCACCTTGCACTTGACCAACCCTCCGGCGGCGATTGCCATCTTCGAGGCTGGCATGCCACCGATGATTACCGCTTGTGCCATGGCCGCCGCCGAAGGTCTGGCTGGGGAACTGGCCGCTGCCATGGCCGGCATGGGGATTGTTCTGTCTCTTGTCTTTTTACCAGTTTTGGCCTGGTTGCTCCAGGAATGGTTGGTCCTGCCATTGGGCCACGGTTGAAGTCAACTCAAGTCTGAAGGAATCGGGGGGAGATGTTGCCCCGAGGTTCGGTGAACATCCGGAAAAGCTTGGCGTATCGTTCCAACACTGCTTTTTCTTCAAGGGTGACCCGGTTGAGGATCGCATACATGATTTGTCGATAATAGTAGCGCGTCTCGGCGTTATAGACCGACATCATTTCTCCAAACGAGTCGATGATCAGTTTGGAGAGTGATAAAACATCTCTATTGATCATTGTTAATTCCAGGGCAATCCTGGCATTCCTGTCCGCGGCTGCAACCAGGATTTCATATAATTCCTGCTCGTCGCGGAAGATATGATTGAAGAAGGCGGATCGGGCCTTCCTCAATATGTCCTGCCCTTCTGACGACGAAAGACCAAAAGAGAAGGCTGACCAATATTTATCTATTATATCAATATGTTCTTCATTTAGCTGTTCAAAAATATCCATCGGGACCAACCGTCAGCCATTGATAGGTACTGTGGATCAGATCGGGCCAAGCTCCGCATCGCCCTCCGATTTTTTTCCTGAAGCCTGACCATACGCACACCAGCGACATACACTGTACTGAAAATATTGACGTAAGTGAAATGTATTATTCGAGACAAAATATTTTTTTCATGAATACAAAAAATAACGGCAGGGTCTGTCGGAAGAGCACACTCGGGTTCTGGGTTTCTTTAAACGTCTTATTCAGGGCCGGCAACCATCCGGTTTCCCGGCCTCCGGCAGGGCCTTTTGGCACTGAAAAGGTCCGCCGTCATGGCCTCGGGGGCCAGGCGGTCCCAGACCTAGGGTGTAACTTGGCAACCCCCAGGCACATCGCTCCGCGGGTGTTCAACCGGATAAATCGGTCAAATATGGACGCTAAAGCGGCCGATGGATCATCAATTCCACCGTACCATCGGGATGCTCCCGGGTTTCAACATTCAATCCGCGTTCTTCCAGACGGGGATAAAGTGGGTGCGGGACCCGGCGATGAATCACCAGCAATGATTTCCCTGGGCTCAGCCTGGATACCGCCTCAAGAATTTTCACCATGGGCTCGGGCGGGGACAGATGACGTACATCTAAAACAGTGGGTTTAGAATCGGGGGTCATGGTATCCTTCAAGAGGCAATCGGGCTTAAAAACAGAACGGTCTGAAGAAATATATTTCCATGTGTTATGAGAATTCAGCCTGCAGGCCTGATTTTGAATA
Organism: Magnetococcales bacterium; assembly: GCA_015232645.1. GTDB lineage: Bacteria > Pseudomonadota > Magnetococcia > Magnetococcales > UBA8363 > UBA8363. The sequence continues at coordinate 12,506 of JADFZF010000040.1, forward strand.
ATTGGGATGCGCGCCTCAAGGAGATTTTCGAAATGGATAGAGTCTTTTTGCCGCTTTTCCTCGATATGAAAAATCGCGCCTGCCTGCTGGTAGGCTCGGGAGAAGAACTGGTCCGTAAAGGCCAAATATTGTTGTCTGCCGGGGCCAATCTGAAATTGATCGCCCCCCGGGAAACACCAGGCTTATGGCCTTCGCAGCTCCAGGACCGCATTCACTGGCTTTCCGAGACCTTCGAACCGCAACATCTGGTAGGAATTTGGCTGGTTGTCAGTACTCATTCCAGTCACCCCATCAACCTGGGTATCCGCCAAGAAGCCGAAGCACGGGGGATCTTTGTCAACGTCGTCGATCAACCTGACTATTGTAGCGCCATCTGGCCGGCGCTGATATTCCGTCCCCCTGTTACCGTAGCCATCTCCACGGGGGGGACGGGACCGGCGTTGTCGGGATGGTTGAAACAAAAAATTGCCCGGGAGTTGCCAGAAAATCTGGAGGAAATGGCCTCCTGGTTTTCCCAGTGGCGCCAAATGATCGCCCCAAAATTGAAAAATCTCGAAGAACGCGGCCACTTCTGGCGACATCTGTTTTCCCAGGGCCTGTTGGATCGATTCGCCCGGGGGGATCGCTCCGGGGCGGATGAAATGATCCGACAAGCCGTAATAGTACGAAAAAAAAATGATTCGATGCCTGTCTGAATGGTTGCCATTGGCGTCATCCTGATGCAAACTGGCGCCTCCCTACTAAACAATCGACAAGGAGTTCAATCGTGGCCAATCCAATTCGAGTCGCTGTAACCGGTTCTGCCGGACAGATTGCCTACAGCATCCTGTTTCGTCTTGCCTCTGGTCAGGTTTTTGGCAAAGATCGTCCTGTACACCTGAAACTGTTGGAGATTACTCCAGCCATGAAAGCCCTCCAAGGGGTCGCCATGGAACTTGCCGACTGCGCTTTCCCACTGTTGGCTGGCATGGATCTCACGGACAAGGCCGATGAAGCTTTCGATGGCATCAACTGGGCGTTCATGATCGGTGCCAAACCCAGGGGGCCCGGAATGGAACGCGGAGACCTCATCAAGGAAAATGGACCGATATTCGTGGGGCAGGGCAAGGCCTTGAATCGTGGCGCCAACGACGTCCGGGCCATGGTGGTGGGTAACCCTTGCAATACCAACTGCCTCATCGCCATGAACAACTCCGATGTTCCCAAGGAACGCTTTTCCGCCATGATGCGTTTGGACCAAAACCGCGCCCAGAGCCTGCTGGCGGAAAAATCGGGACAAACCGTCCCCTCGGTGACCAATATGGCCATCTGGGGTAACCACTCCAACAATCAATACCCCGATTTCGAAAATGCCAAAATCGGTGGCAAGCCCGCCTTCCAGGTCATCAACGACCAGACCTGGTTGCAGGAAACCTTCGTTAAGACAGTACAGAATCGTGGTGCCGATATCATCAAGGCCCGCGGCGCTTCCAGTGCCGCTTCGGCGGCCAACGCCGCCATCGACCATGTCGTCGATCTGATGAATCCCACTCCCGCTGGTGACTGGCGTTCGGTGGCCGTCTACTCCAATGGCCAATACGGTGTCGATAAGGGACTCATCTTTGGTTATCCGGTACGGACCAAGACCGATGGCTCCTATGAAGTGGTTGATGGTCTGACCATGAGCCCCTGGGCCAAAACCAAATTCGATGCCGTACATGATGAATTGCGCAAGGAGAGGGAGGTCGTCAAGCACCTCCTGAAATAACATTGCCCGGAGCCGCTTCATGCCGGAAATGAAATACGTCATCCTGCTCGGGGATGGAATGAGTGACTGGCCCATCCCCGAACTCGGTGGTCGTACCCCCTTGATGGCCGCCCATACCCCCAACCTGGACCGTATGGTCCGGGACGGGATTGGGGGATGGACGCTGAATACCCCCGATGGTTACTATCCCGGAAGTGATGTGGCCAATCTCGGAGTGTTGGGTTACGACATCACTCAAGGATATACCGGACGTTCTCCATTGGAAGCAGCCGCCATGGGGGTAACGCTGGGAGATCAAGACTTGGCATTTCGCTGCAACTTGGTAACGCTGGGAGATCATCTTAGCCTGATGGACGACTTTGCGGCCGGACATATCTCCACCAGCGAGGCCGCCGGGATCATCGCCCTGATCAACAGTGAGTTGGGCAGCGAAGAGTTTCGTTTTTACCCCGGAGTTGGCTATCGCCATCTTCTGGTGTGGCAGGGTGGGAGTGATCGGATGACGACTACACCACCCCATGACATCTCGGGACAGTTGATTGCCAACCATCTTCCCTCTGGACCGGACGCCGCTCCGATTCGGGCGCTGATGGAAAAATCTCAACCAATCCTGTCAACCCACGACACCAATCGCAGGCGCCTGGCAGAGGGTAAAAAGCCAGCCAATGCCATCTGGCTGTGGGGCCAGGGACGCAAACCGAAGCTTTCTCTGTTTTCCGATCTTCGTGGCAAGACCGGGGGAATGATCTCCGCTGTCGATTTGATGCGGGGGATTGCCGTCCATATCGGTTTTGAACCCTTTCAGGTCCCTGGAGCCACAGGTTGGATCGACACCAATTATGAAGGCAAAGTGGCCGCGTGCCTTGAGGGATTGACACGCCACGACCTGATGTTCGTCCATGTGGAAGCCCCGGATGAAGCGGGCCATGAAGGCCGACTGGACCTGAAAATTCGTGCCCTTGAAGATTTTGACAAACGTCTGGTGGGGCCGATTTTGTCTTCCCTGGAACAACAAGGAAATTTTCGTATCCTGGCGTTGCCCGATCACCCAACGCCCATCGCTTCTCGAACCCACAATTCCGATCCGGTGCCGTTTGCTCTCCTGGGTTCAGGGGTCAGACCCGATGCCAACCTGACCTACGATGAAAATCTTTTACACACCGGTTCCCTCTTCTTCAACCCCGGGACTGACCTGATGCCAGTTTTGTTGAACGCCGAAACTGTGGGTTGAGCCGGATAAAAACAGGTCTGTTTGAAGTCTATCTACGATTTGGAAGGTTAAGTCATTCTGTCTGGTCAATAGGCAAAATGAGCCTGACCAGTTCATGGGATGGGTCTGCTCCCTTCCCGGATCCATCCCATGAACTGGTTGACACTTTCCCTTCCAGGTCGATAAGGTATTTTCGATCCTCCCTGCCATGACCGAACATCGCCATCATCCCACCGTGGAGATCTTGGAACGGCAAGTCCAGGGGTTGACCACCCTGCTGACCTTGCAGGAAGAGACGCGCCAAGCGGAAAGCCAGGCGCAGCTGGCGTTCATCATGGTCAATGGCACCTTGCGCCTGACCTTCTACGCCCAGGCGGTGTTGTGGCACTGGTCGCCGACGGGCAAGGTCATCGTGGCGGCGGTCTCAGGAGCCCCCCGCTTTGATACCAATGCTCCACAAATCGTTTGGTATCGCCGAGCCATCACCCATCAACGCAAGGTTCAAGGATTCGACCGCATTCAGGATCTGGCATTGAGCCAATTACCTGAGGAGCTGAGTCGCGAAGGAAAAACATGGATTCACGCCCATGGCTTATGGTTACCCCTGAACCACCCACGTACCGGCAGGAACCTGGGCGGATTGTGGCTGACTCGTGACCGACAGTGGGACGAGGGGGAGAAGATTCTTCTGGAACATTTGCTGCAGGGTTATTCGGCTTCCATGGCCTTGTGGTCGGCGGGGGGGAGTATCTGGTTATCGCTGCTGAAAGGATTGCGCCGAGGGGGGTGGGCCATGATGATGCTGATGGCGCTGATGGCTACTTTTTTTATCCAGGTCAGGCAATCGGCCTTGGCCCCGGCCCGGGTCGCTGCGATCCAGCCCACCATGGTGACCTCCCCCATGGATGGAATGGTGTCGCAATTTTATGTCGCGCCGCATGCCACGGTAACAACGGGTGACCTTTTGTTTTCCCTGGACGATACCGAGTTGAAATCACGTCATCAACTGGCGGTGGAGGAACTGGCCCTGGCCCAAACCCAATTGCGCAAGGTGGGACAGTTGGCTTTTTCCGACAAGGAGCGGATGGCAGAAATCGCTTCGCAAAAAAGTCTGGTTCGCGAGGCCACTGCCAAAGTTGAATATGCGACGGCACTCCTGGAACGGTCGCGGGTCCGTGCCACAACCGCCGGGGTGGCGGTTTTCAGCGACCCGTATGCTTGGTTGGGCCGACCGGTACGATTGGGAGAACGGGTATTGGAAATCGCTGCTCCCGATCGGGTGGAGGTGGCGATCGATCTGCCGGTGGCAGAGGCCATGCCGTTTGTCGTGGGAGCCGAGGTATTATTCTACCTCGATGTCGATCCATTGCAACCTTTGGTGGGGCATCTGTATTTTGCCGCCTACGATGCTGTTCCCGCGGCGGATGGCAAACTGGTGTATCTGCTCAAGGCGGAGTTGGCCCCTGGAACAAAAACACCACGTCTGGGACTCAAAGGTACGGCCAAGGTCTACGGAGATGAGGTCACGCTGTTTCATGCCCTGTTTCACCGTCCTTTGGCCAGCTTACGTCGATTGGTGATCCTGTGACCAGATGGGAAGGTCTACCTCCGCTCCGGCAGGATTTGCGCTTGCTGCCCGGAGGTACAGGGCCGGGTGGTGCCCCTTCCTGGGTTTTGTGGGATCAACCACGCAACCAATTTTTTCGCTTGGGATGGCCCGAATTTGAAATGATCGCCCGTTGGTCCCAGGGGGCCGATCCTCAGGATGTGGTCGACCGGGTCAACCGTGAAACCACCCTGACCATGACCGAGGAACATTTGATGGGGTTGGTCCATTTTTTGTCCATTCACGGACTGACCCAGCCCTCTGGCAGCGACTTTTCCAAACGCGTCCAGCATCCCGGTCTGTGGCAGCAATTGTTGCATCACTATCTCTTTTTTCGCATTCCTTTACTCCGCCCCGAGCCCCTGTTACGGGCCATCCTGCCAGTATTCAACCTGGCAACCCATTGGTTGACCTTGTTGGTTACCGCATCGGCGTTCTTGTTGGGTGGTTATCTGACACTGAGACAATGGGATGGGTTTATCGGTTCCTGGACCAGTCTGACCACGCCTGTGGGCATGATCACCTTGCTGGCTACCGTGATGGTGACCAAATTGGTCCACGAATTGGGACATGCCTTGGTTGCGACCCAATTGGGATGCCGTGTTCCCGCCATGGGGGTGGCCTTTTTGGTCATGTGGCCACTCCTGTACACCGATACCAACGAAACCTGGCGGTTAACCAGAAAGAAAGACCGGTTTTCCGTTGCCATGGCGGGTATGGCAGCCGAATCCTTTCTGGCGATATGGGCCTTGCTGGCCTGGGCATTGGTCGATGACGGGCCATGGCGCGGGGCATTGTTTTCCTTGGTCGCCGTGACCTGGACCGGTACGTTATTGATCAACATCAATCCCTTCATGCGTTTTGATGGCTATTTCATGCTGTCGGATGCCCTGGATCTGCCTAACCTGCATGAACGCGCCTTTGCCATGGGCAAATGGTTCATCCGCAGGTTGTTGCTGGGCCTATCCCATCCGCCGCCTGAAATCTGGTCCCCTGGCATGCAATTTTTTTTGATTGTCTTTGCCATGGCGGTCTGGGTGTATCGATTCTTTCTCTATTTGGGGATAGCGCTTCTGGTCTATCATATGTTTTTCAAATTATTGGGTGCTTTTCTCATGGGGGTGGAGCTGTATTGGTTCCTCCTTGGACCCGTGATACGCGAATGGACTTGGTGGTTGCGTAACCGCCATGAAGTGAGTGCAGGCTACGCTCGCTTATGGATGTTGGCCACGTTGTTGGCAGGGGGGGTGTTCTTTCTTCCTTGGCACAGTTCCATCACTATGCCTGCGGTGTTGCGATGTTCGGTTCATTCCAGCCTGTATGCCCCCGTCGGCGGCGAGATACAATCGGTAACGGTCGCCTTGGGGCAACACATACGCGCCGGTGAGGTGCTGCTACGGGTTGGGTCGCCGGAAATTGATTGGCGTGTGGGCCAAGCCCAACTGGAACAGCGGCGTTACCGGGAAGAATTATCACTGTACGGACCTAAATTCATCGCCAACCGACTGGTCGCTGAACAAAAATTGGCTTCGGCCCACTCGCAAGTGGTCGGCTTGCTGAATCAGAGGCGACGGCTGGCGCTCCGGGCCCCCGTCTCCGGGGTGGTGACCGGACTTAAAGACGGCTTGAGTTCTGGACTTTGGGTTGGAAAAGAGGATGAGCTTTTGGAAATCAGACAATTGGGTTCGGAACGGGTGATTGCCTATGTGGCGCAACAGGACCGACACCTGATGGTTCCCGGTGCCCAGGGGGGGTTTTATCCCGACCATGCCTCTTTTCCGGTCATGTCGGTCCAATGGACCGACAGCGATCCTTTTGCCGTGGCCAAACTGGAAGACCTGAAACTGGCCTCGGTCTACGGTGGTCCCATCGAGGTGGAACGATTGGAGCGCGATACCCTGCGTCCCATACAACCCTACTTTATCATCCGCTTTCGCCCTCTGGATGCCAAAGAATTTCCCCCGGTCGCTCAGACGATTCCCGGGACGGTGGTGGTGCATGGGGATACCGATACCCTGGCGGGACGGGTATGGAAACAAATCGCAGCCTTGTGGGTCAGGGAAACTGGATGGTCTCTGTGACCGCGGCCCTCCCTCGCGTCCAGCCTGACGGTTGAGGCTTACCGTTCCACCTGTGTGGAAATATGGGGTTACATATATTACTATTCCAGCATTTCCTCGCATTCTGAGCGGATTTTGAACTCAAGC
>JADFZF010000410.1 GCA_015232645.1 Magnetococcales bacterium
ATTCTTGCCATTGATGACCTGATCCCGCATCTCCAGAAGGCCACCCAGCTTTCCTCCGCGAATATGATCCGAATCGCCATATTCCCGACCATTGACCAGAATTCCCTGATAACCGTCGCTGTTGACCTTGGAACTGCGTGTCAAAGTGGCGGCATAGACTGAATCGGCAATCGTCTGCTGCCCCCGGGAAGTCATGATCTTCAGTCCGTCCTGATCCATGGGCAGCGTTTGGATGTCGATCAGCTTGCCAAGCTCCAAAACCATCTCGTTGCGTTGATCCTTCAGATCCATCGCCGGAGTGGAATTTTCATTGGCCACGATCAATTTGTTGATGTCCCGAATCGCCTTCAACCGGGTATTGATGTCATCCAGGGTGGCATTGATTTCCTTGTCCACCGGCATGGCGATGCCCGACAACGACTGCTGCATTTTCTGGATCGACTGGGCCAGGGAATGAGCCTGGGTCACAAGATCCTCTCGTCCCACCGGATTGGTGGCGTTGCTGGTCAGGGCATCGGCGGCGGCGTAGAAATTTTCCAGCTTGGAGGACAATCCCGATCCATCCAGGTCATTGAAAACCTCCTGCACCATGGACAAATATTGATCACGCGTTTCCAGACGCCCCAGCTCTCCGGTCCCCAACTGTTGGCGCCGATCCACCAGCTGATCGATCTGCCTGGAGATTTCGCTCACCCTGACCCCGGATCCCCCTGGATCTTGAGAATTCCCGGGAACCCCTTCCTGCTGAACCACCTGCCGTGAATACCCGGCGGTATTGACATTGGTGATGTTGTGGGAAACGGTCTGCAACGATCCCTGAGAGACCAGAATGCCCTGTTTGGAGATGTTCAGCAGGCTGTTGAGAGACATGTTTCTTATTCCTCAGTCGAAGAAAAGCACCGAACACAGCGCCATTGTCCCACTGATATGCACCGGTCATGCCAATCTATTCTTAAGGATTCCTTCATCATCCACGCCCTGCGAGAGACCCGATCATGTCTTCATAAATAACTGAAAAATAATAATTTATCCAAAAATGTTCACCCATTCGATCTCTTATGACTCTTCCATTAGCAAGTTAAATGCCAGATGATTCCATTCTGGCAATAAGGCAATTTTCCCCAGGTAGACTTCGGCAGGCGGCAAATGTTTCCGTTCCCTTCCCGCGACACTCCCGGGTGACGAATCCGGGCCGACGTGATACAGTCCCAGCGTCCTTTTTCCCGAATGCTGTCACATTCTCCCCGTCAACCCGATCCAGGCCCCCCATGAACCTCTCGCCTCACCTCAATGTCGCCGTCCGTGCTGCCCGAGCCGCGGGTCGTGAGGCCATGATGTTCTTCAAGCGTCGTCACGAACTGGTCATCGATCCCAAAGGGATCAACGATTTCGTCACCACCGCCGATATCGCGGTCGAAAAGGAAATCATCCGACAATTGCACAAGGCCTATCCCCAATATGGCATCATGGCTGAGGAAACCGGTCGCAATTCCTCGCTGTCGGGGTGGCGCTGGATCATCGATCCCATTGATGGCACCACCAACTTCATCCACGGACTGCCCCACTTCGCCATCGCCATCGCCCTGGCCAACGATCAGGAACTTCATGCCGCCGTCGTCTACAATCCGGCCACCGATGAACTGTTCACCGCCGAGCGTGGTCGCGGGGCCTTTCTCAACAGCCAACGGCTGCGAGTCACCCGCAGCATCCGCCTTGATCAATGTCTTTTGGCTACCGGATTCCCGGTCAATCAACCCGATCGCGTCCGGCAACATTGGCGTGCCGTGGAAGAACTGCTGGTCGCATCCCGGGGCATTCGCCGCCTGGGAAGTGCCGCCCTGGATTTGGCCTTCGTGGCTACCGGGCGGTATGATGGCTTTTGGGAACCGGTGCTTCAGCCTTGGGATATCGCTGCGGGAATACTGCTGGTCACGGAAGCGGGGGGATTGGTCACCGATTTCGCGGGAGGGCAGGGTTTCTTGCTTTCAGGAAATGTCATCGCCGCCCCACCCGCCATTCACCGACTCATGCTGACCGCCATCCAACCCCATTGGGCCTAGGGCGACCGACTGGATAAGGTGGGGGGACTTGAAA
>JADFZF010000411.1 GCA_015232645.1 Magnetococcales bacterium
GGAACGTGCTGAATCAGGCTTATGTCCTGACCCGGAGTGCGGTCCATGCCTTGCGGTCGGGAACGGGCGAAAAACACGCGCCCTTGCCCCTGCCGGCTGAGGATACCGAAAAAAACCGGCAGGATTATGCCAAACGGGTACGCAGCATGGAGGCTCTTCTGGCCACTTATACGGAAATTGCCCGCGCCAAGGGCCAGAACGAGGATGCCGAAACCCTGGCCAAGCGGGTGCGAACCGTGCTGGAACAGGCTGCCACCTCCGCTTCAGCGGGTCACGTCAATCAGGCCATGCTGACCCTCGACAGTGCCTACCTGGAAATCAAGCAGTCCTTGATCCATCTGCGCAAGGGAGACTCTCCGACCGTCGAAAAGGCCATCTGGGGAGACGAAAATTCTCCCAAGGCCCAGGCAGACTTCCAGAAAAAAATGGCTTCCTTGCGCGCCCTGGCCGCCGCGCACCAACGCATCAGCCAGGAAAAAAATTTGCAGGCCGCCGAACAGGCCATCCAGGATCAGGTGCAAAAGGAGATGGCTGCGGCAACCAGGCTTGCCGAACAGGGAGAAACGGCCCGGGGCCGCATGCTGCTTGACCAGGCTTATGTCCAGATGCGGGATGCCGTGGAACATCTTCGGCAGGGCGAGACCCTGGTGCGTTCCCTGCATTTTGCCAGCAAGGAAGAGGAGTATCACTATGAGGTGGACCGCAACGACTCCTACCTGATGTTGACGCGCCTGCTCATGGCCAACAAGCCCCCGGCAGTGGCCAAAAGCGTCGAGTCCCTGCTTCCGGAGTCCGCCCGCTTGCGGCAGCAGGCCGAAGCCGAGGCGGCGGCTGGCCAGTTTGCGCAGAGTGTCACCTCCATGGAACAAGCCACCGAGGTTCTCATTCGTGCCTTGCGTCTGGCCGGGGTGCCGATTCCGGGATAACAGGCTGGGGTGATCATTAATTGCTTGCCACAGCAAGCCGAGCGCGGCGCAGAAATCCTTGTTTCGGTTTACCTGGACGCATCAAGCGGCACAGAGCGGAACGATATTCTCCAGACCCGGAATCGTATTTTTTGCAACGGCAAGATCGTAGCGGTTTTGGAGAGCGAGCCAGAATTCGGGGGTGGTACCCAAAACCCTGGCCAGTCGCAGGGCCGTATCGGCAGTGATGGCGCGTTTGCCGTGGACAATCTGGCTGATGCGCAAGGCTGGCACGCCCATGGTCTTGGCAAGACGGTACTGCGTGATGGCCCATGGTCTCATGAAATCTTCCAATAAAATTTCACCGGGATGCGTGAATGGAATTGTTGCCGCCGGCGTATCGACCACATCGGAAAAATCAATACGGTCCAAATCCTCGCGCCGAATCGTCATGATTCTTTCCTTTCAATGGTAGTCAACCAGCTCGACATCGAAGGCATTACCGCTTTCAAAACGGAAACAGATTCGCCATTGGCGGTTGACCCGGATGCTCCATTGGCCAATCCGATCACCACCAAGAAATTCAAGCCGATTTCCCGGTGGGGTTCGAAGTTCATCAATCGCCATGACCACATCCAACATGATCAACTTACCCCGTGCCCGCTTGAGTACATCGAATGGCACAGTGCGCACTCGGAGTCCCTGAAACAAGGCCGCCGTTTCTTTATTGGCAAAAGTCTTGATCATGGTTTCAATAGTATCATGGCACGATACGGAAATCAATCTCGTAATTTTGGCCAACAATCCGGTATGTCATCCAAGCAAGCGAACCTGTTCAGAAAAGTCACATCCATAGATCAAGCCACCGAGGTTCTCATTCGTGCCTTGCGTCTGGCCGGGGTGCCGATTCCGGGATAACAGGCTGGGGTGGTCATTAATTGCTTGCCACGGCATGCCGAGCGTGGCGCAGAAATTCTTGTTTCGGTTTACCTGGGCGCATCAAGCAGCACAGAGCGGGACGATATTCTCCAAACCCGGAAGCGAAAAAGATAGAGTCAGTAGAACACTGTCGCCTTTCACCTCGGCACGAGCTTGATCTCCAAGCGGCAACCAACGGCGTCTGCATATCGGCGCAGAGTGGCAATTGACGGAGAATGTTTGGCCTTGCCACCTCCCGCTTCCAATCGTG
>JADFZF010000412.1 GCA_015232645.1 Magnetococcales bacterium
TGATTCCCAAACTGACACGGGAAAAACATTTCAACGTCGATGAAAAGGCCCGTACGGTGGTTTTTTCCGAGGAGGGCAACGAGCTGATCGAAGGGCTGCTGCGCGAAACCAACCTGCTGGGGGAGGGGGGATTGTATGACATGGCCAATGTCGAGATCGTGCATCATGTCAACCAGGCCCTGCGCGCTCATGCGCTGTTCGAACGCGACAAGGACTATATCGTCAAGGATGGCGAGGTGGTGATCATCGACGAGTTTACCGGCCGGATGATGCCGGGGCGCCGGTATTCCGACGGCCTGCATCAGGCGTTGGAAGCCAAGGAGCAGGTGGTCATCCAGAACGAATCCCAAACTCTGGCCTCCATCACTTTTCAGAACCTGTTTCGTATGTACGACAAGCTGGCGGGGATGACGGGAACCGCCGATACCGAGGCTTCTGAGTTCGAATCCATCTACAAACTGGAGGTGGTGATCATCCCCACCAACCAGGATATGATTCGCGTTGATCACGATGATGTGGTGTTTCGGACCTATGAAGAAAAGGTCAAGGCGATCATCGAAGAGATTGCCGATTGTCATGAGCGGGGGCAACCGGTTCTGGTGGGGACGATTTCCATCGAAAAGTCGGAAGATTTGTCGCAACGTCTGAAAAAGGCGAGGATCCCTCATACGGTTTTGAATGCCAAATATCACGAAAGCGAAGCGATGATCGTCTCCCAGGCGGGGCGCAAGAAGGCAGTCACCATTGCCACCAACATGGCGGGACGGGGGACCGACATTCAGTTGGGTGGCAACCCCGACATGCGTATCAAAACCGAATTGCCCCAGGATCTGTCCGAGGATCAGTTCCGGGCTCGTGCCGAAAGGATCCGCCAGGAATGTCAGGATGAAAAGGGGGAGGTGTTGCAGCTGGGAGGTTTGCATATTCTTGCCACCGAACGCCATGAGGCCCGCCGCATCGATAACCAACTCCGTGGTCGTTCCGGACGGCAGGGGGATCCGGGGTCGAGTCGTTTTTATCTCTCCCTTCAGGATGACCTGATGCGCATCTTCGGTTCGGAGCGGATGGATGGCATGCTGGTCAAATTGGGTTTGGAGGAAGGGGAGGCCATCGTTCATCCCTGGATCAACAAAGCCATCGAGTCGGCCCAGAAAAAGGTGGAAGGACGCAACTTCGATCTGCGCAAGAACCTGCTCAAGTTTGACGACGTCATGAACGAGCAGCGCAAGGTGATCTACGATCAGCGGCGCGAACTGATGGAAACCGAGGATATTTCCGCCTACATCAATGATGTCCGTCGCGATTTGCTGGAGGATTTGATCGCCAATTATATCCCCGAGGAGGCACACGCGGTCGATTGGCAGACCAAATTGTTTGCCGAAAATATCATGCGTCAATTCGGGGTGGTGGTGGAGGCGGATTCCTGGAAGGAGGAGGAGGGCGTCACCAGCGAGGTGGTGCTGGAGCGGACCATGGAGCGCATTCAGGAGCACACCCGAGGGCGTGAAGAGCGCATGGGGGCGGAACTCATGCGTTATCTCGAAAAGACCATTCTCCTGCAAATCCTTGACTATCTATGGAAAGAACATTTGCTCAACATGGATCATCTGAAGGAGGGCATTCATCTGCGCGGCTACGCCCAGAAGGATCCACTGAATGAGTACAAACGTGAGGCATTCGGCCTGTTTGACCGGTTGCTGTCGCGCATCAAGTCGGAGGCGGTGGAGGTGTTATCGCGGGTAGAGGTTCACGAGTCGGGCGAGGTGCAGCGGATGGAGTCGCAGCGCGCCGAGGCCCAGGAGCGTTCCATGACCATGACCCATCCCAGCGCCGACCCGCTGACTTTTGCCGGGGGGGAGTCCGGGGACACCAAGGAACCGGCGCCACCCTACCGCCGCGATGGAGAGAAAGTGGGACGTAATCAGCCCTGTCCATGCGGTAGTGGCAAGAAATACAAACATTGTCACGGCAGCTTGATCGTCTGAAGCGTTCCCAGCGCTTAAAACATGGTGTTTTCCCTGTCCAGGGCGCGGCAAGCCCTTCCGCGCCCTGGTTTGTGAAGAAGGGAGAAATTCAAGGCTCAAGGGCAATG
>JADFZF010000413.1 GCA_015232645.1 Magnetococcales bacterium
CAAGCGGATCGGACAAGTTTTGCGGTAAAGAGTATCACAAATATCTCTACCTCATCGCCGTGGTCGCTGTGGGAATCCTCATCGGCGGCTATTGGTACAACCAGTTCAGTCCCAAGCCCGCCGCCGGCGAACGCCTGGGATCACCCCTGGCAGCCAACGGCCAACCGCTCGCCTCAGCGCCACAAAATTCACCCCTCTCCCCGCCTCGCCCCCAAGGGATGACCGCTGCCTTTCCCGGCAATGCCCAGGCTCCTACCGATCTCCTGGGTACCGACCCCAGCCTTCTGAACCGTCCCCAGGGATTTGCCGCCGTCGTCAAATCACTGATGCCCAGCGTCGTCAACATCAGTGCCCACAACGATGCCCCGCCTCAGGCCCAGGTGGCAGGACCCCAGGTCGGTCCAGAACTGCCGCAGGCCGCCAAAGCCCCCACGGCCGACGGGCTTCAATTTGCCAATCCCTTCAGTGGCATCTCCCAGGAAAGTATTGGCTCGGGGATCATCGTCACCGCCGAGGGGCATGTGCTGACCAATTTCCATGTCGTGGAAAATTCCAAAAATATTGTCGTGATGGTCTACAATGCAACCGGGGATAAAAGTTATTTTGCCGATGTGGTCGCCCGGGACAATACCCGTGATCTGGCGCTGCTGACGATTGAACCGTCCGCCCCGCTGAAACCCGCGGCCCTGGGCGACAGCGAAAAAGCCCAAATCGGAGATTCGGTGATCACCATCGGTTCGCCCTTCGGACTGAACCATTCGGTGAGCAAGGGAATCGTGTCGGGCAAACGCAAGGTCGTCAATATCGGTGGCGTTCTGCACAAAGGATTGATACAGACCGATGCCGCCATCAATCGTGGCAACTCCGGAGGGCCTCTGGTGGATGGCCAGGGATGGGTCATCGGCATCAATACGGCCATCTATACCACCACCAGCGCTTTTGCCGGCGTAGGTTTCGCCGTACCCAGCAACGTGGCGCGCGAATTTCTCGAGGATTGGATCACACTCCCCTTGATTCGCCCCGATATCCCGCTGTCACCGGCGCCCGGACAGGCAGCCGGGGCTCATGTGGCGGTGCGGCCACCGCCACCCATCCTGGCGGGGGCTCAACCTCCCCATGGTGACCGCGGCCCCTGCGCCAACTGCCATGACATCCTACCCGGCCCCCAGGCGGTGGCCTATACCAACGTGGCGGCCCCGGCCCCACCGCCCATCCAGGCCAATGCCCAAGCCCCCCATGGAGATCGAGGTCCCTGCGGCAACTGTCATGAAATCCTGCCTGCAGGACCGCAAACGGTCGCCTTTGCCAACGTGGCCGCGACCCGGACGAAAAAAGGCCCCCCCATCCCGGCCGATGCCCGGTTACCTCATGCCGACTGGGGCCCCTGTTCCAATTGCCATCAGATCCTGTCACCCGCCCAGCCGGCGGCATTTGGAGTCGGTCCGGGACCGGGACTGCACCGACCCATGCCCGGTCGAGGTCCAGGGTTGGGGGGACAAGGAGTGGGGATGGGTCCTGGGGCGGCAGATGAACGCAATTTTGACGCCATGCAACAGTTCACTTTCAGTCCCGGTGGCGCCATCGGGGTCACCGTCGCCGGAACCGTCGATCCCACTGCCAACGGTAACACTTCGGCCAGCAATGGTCTGGGAATCACCTGGACGACGATCGACGCCGCCAATGGTGCCAAACTAAAGGTGCCTGTCCCTTACGGGGTGATCGTCAGCTCGGTGGACCCGGGCTCTTCGGGTCAGGCCATGGGGTTACAGGCCGAGGATGTCATTCTGAAGGCGGATGGCCGTTGGTTGAAAAGCGCTGATCAGGTGCAGTGGGTGATGGATCGACTACAACGGGGCGAGGGGGTCCGGCTGTTGATTCACCGCGCTGGCGCCCGGGTGGAGCTGAACACCGCCAAGGTCAACGTCGGTGGGCAACCGCCGCCAGCGACATGGCTGCCCGTGGCGAGACAAAATGCCATGATGACCGAGCCTATGGCCATCAGACCACAGCAGCCAGGTTCCATGCAGCCCGAACTGATGCCTATGCAGCAGCAACTCCCGATGGCGTCGCCCCAGGGAGGGG
>JADFZF010000414.1 GCA_015232645.1 Magnetococcales bacterium
CACATTTATTAATTGGAATGGATGGCTGATTATTTATTGATATATAAAAATATTGAAAGAAGAAAAGGGTCTGGGGGCAATCCCCCGGACACCTTTTTTCTTTCAATATTCATTATATATCAGTACACTGTCGATGGTTGGCTCAAGTTGATGAATGTAACTAAAGTAGAACTAAGGAGACGATCCTCGGGACAAGGAGAGGTCTTGGTCATTCCTCAGGAGGGAACAGATCGGTCACCATTTCCAATATTTCTTTTCTGGAAAATGGTTTGGCTAGGATTCGGACCGCGCCGCACATTTTGGCCACATCCAGGGCGAATTGTGCCTTTTGCCCAGGTCCGCCCCCGGAAATGGCAATGACCGGTAAGGTGGGATGCTGCCCGACCAACTCTTCTATCGTTTCCAGGCCATCTTTGTTGGGCATGAGGATATCGGTGATCACCAGATCGGCCGGGTGTTGACGAAAAAGTTCGATGCCTCGGTGTCCATCTTCGGCCAGGTCGACCTCGTAGCCTGCCCGTTCAAGAATCTGCCGGAGAACTTCGCGAATCTGACGTTCATCCTCAATGACAAGAATTCGAGTCACGATACATTCTCCGGTTCCATAGGCACGGATGTGTCGGCCTGTCCCGTGACCGAAGGGAAGAAGACCTGCATCCGGGATCCTTTTCCGGGATGGCTTTCCGCCTTGATCGCTCCATCATGGGTTTGAATAATGCCGTGAATGACTGCCAGTCCCAATCCTGATCCTTTGCCGACATGCTTGGTAGTGAAAAATGGTTCGAACAACCGATCCAGGGTGGAGGCATCGATTCCCATGCCCTGATCCTCCACAGTCAATACCATATGCAGGCCCGGTTGTAACCTGGATAAAGCGGGGCAGGAAACAATGCTCTCCTCGCCGATTTGAACCGACTCCAGACGGATGGTAATGACGCCCCCGTTGGATGCCATGGCCTCAGCGGCGTTGGCACAGAGGTTCATGACCACCTGATGGATTTGCGTGGGGTCGGCCAGGACTCGATTTTCCGCATCCGGGAAATGGGTTTCGACCCTGATTTTGTCTGGAAGGGCGCTTTTGAGCAAGGAAATCGTCTTTTTGATCTCGACCGACAGGTGCAATGGAGTTCGTGGTTGGGTACTCCTGCGGCTGAAGGTCAATAATTGTTTGACCAGGTCTTTGGCACGGTTGGCGGCATCCATGACTTCCTTCAAGTTTTGATGTTCCAGGCTTGAAGGTTCCAGGTCATCCATGGTCAATTCGGTGTAGGAGAGGATGGCGGTCAATATATTATTGAAATCGTGGGCAATTCCCCCCGCCAACGTGCCGATGGCCTCCAGGCGTCGCGATTTCATGAGGTGATGCGCCAATTCCTGTTCTCCGGTGACGTCGCGACCGATGATGACATGACTGGAAATTCGTCCATCGGGATCGCGTACCGGCGACCAGGTCATATCGGCCTTGAACTGTGATCCATCTTTTCTTTGTGCCAAAAAATGATGTCTGAATGCCTGACCATGGGTCATGGCTCGATGCATTTTGTCACGCCATGATCGGTGGCGATCGGTCTCCGGCAGATGAGTCACCTGGATCCCCAACGTCTCGTTGCGTTGATAGCCGGTGATAGATTGAAATGCTGGATTGACGTACTGAATGTGACCCGCAGGATCGGTAATGATGATCATTTCGGTGGTTTGGTTGACCGCGGCCGCCAAACGGTTCAATTCCGCCTCGGTCTGCAAACGTTGTGTGACGTCGCGAAACGTGACGACGGCTCCCAGGCGATGATTTTCGGGATCCAGGGGGGTCACGCTGTATTCCACCGGGACCTTGCTGCCATCCTGACGGTAAAAATGTTCATGCACCAATAAATGAGCCTGGCCGTCGGCCAGGGTTTTTTCCATGGCACTGATTTCCGATTTGAGTGCAGCGCCAAACTTCATCCCCAGGATATCGCCGACATGAGCCTCCATGAGATGGATGGGGGTTGTCCCCAGGATGCGGGCCGCGGATTGGTTGATGAAGGTGATTTGCCCGACTCCGTTCAGGCCGAATATGCCATCCCCGGCCGCCTGCA
>JADFZF010000415.1 GCA_015232645.1 Magnetococcales bacterium
CTTGACCAGGCGATCGATGGTCATGGCATCGGCCACCGACACCAGTTTGAACTGAACGCCATAGTGCTGACTGGCCTCCTGAACGTTCACCTCCTCACGGGCACGGGTCATGCGGCAGATCGATCCGAACGTGGACAGTGGCGTGCCCTGCAGAATCGGGCCATGAATGGTAACGCCAACCTTGTCGCCAAGCATCAATGGGTCATGCTTTTCCGAGCAACTGAAGGATAACCCCCCCGGAGACAGATCCGACAAAGTGGCATTGAAGCTATTGCTGCCTCGTTTTTGCACCGTCACGGTCATATTGGCCCGAGGCGGGACCGAGATGCGTTGTTGCTGTCGGCGCGGACGGATGCGAACCATTCCGGGCATGGCCAGTTGAATCGCCTGCGCGCCGGAAACCAGCACCACCTTTTGAAACATCGTGGCAAGCTCGTAAAGTTCCAATCCGAGGAAAAAACGGATCACAACTTGAGGCACTTTTCGAATCTTCAGATTCCCCGTGGTCGGCTCCAGTGGCACGATGGTGAACGATTCGGGAATGCCTTGGCCATTCGAGCGCGTTTCTGGTTCGCTGCCCTCTTCATCGTTGACGGCATCCCGAAGTTTGCGGGCGTACTCGGCCAGAATATCGTCTTCAAAGATGTTTCCCCCCTCGTAACCAGGAAACGGCAGCAGGCGGGAACCATAACGTTCCGGACTGGTCTCACCCGCCAATGCGATTTCCAACAGGGCTGATTCCTGCTGGGCCTGAAGCAATGATATGAAAACTTTTTTCTTGTCCCGATGAATGTTTTCCATGGACATCTGCAACCCCAACGATGCACTCATTCCTCAATGATAGGGATCCAGCCGCGAGTATCAATACAATCCAGGTCACTATTCCGATCCCCCGGCTCGGGAATATTGATAAAGAAGGGGGCTGCAGGAAGGTCTCCAGATCTCTTTTTCTAATATTTCCGAACCAGGGGATCGGAAAAATGACCATACCAGCACTTCAAGGCATCACTGACAGATTTTGTCACAGAACTAATCGATTGACCAGACCCGAAGTCGCTCCCGGATGGGTTGGCATGACCGGTCCCGCCTTGAAAACGGAGAGCTCCATTCCCTGGCAACCATTCAGGCCCCTTCTTAATTCTATTTTGTTACTTTCATTAATTCAAGAAAACCATTGACAGTGATATTTTCATAGATCAATCAATAATCAGCCATCCATTCCAATTAATGAATATGACAAGGTAGAATTAACAGGGGGTATTGGCCGAGATGATCAAAATAAAAATCGCCATCACCCCGGATATCAAGAAAGGAAACTTTCCAAACAAGTCAATGTTCGTTTGACCGATGGAAATTCGTTGAAGTGAAAACCGTGTTTCCGAAAGATCTCCGATTGTTCCAGTCTGGCGGCAATTTCGGCATCCTTGGACAGCGGACGATCCACGGCGATGGCGAGATGGAGAGAATGATCCCTGTTTTCTTGATGTTGCAACTGTTGCAAACGTCGGAGAATGGGGATCTTGTGCCAGCGATGAAACATCTCCAGATGGACCATCGCCTCGGTGACATGACGAAAGGTGAAGTCGGCCACGATCAAATCGTTGGCTTCCAGATGGTACGGATGGATTTCAGGAACGATGGTCCATTCGCTGGCCTCCTCGTTGAATTGAACCGCAAAGCGTTCAAACTCCGGCGGGATATAGGCGCTGGAAATGGCATAATGCGAAACCAAGCCGCTCTCCTGATTCAGCACCAGCTGGCCGATATCTCCTCCCGGGGGTCGGATCTCCGCCGTGAGCTGCCATTGTTCCAGATGGCACACTGCCGGAAGAACGGCGGCAAATTGCACTCCATATCTTCGTACCTGGTCGAACAAACTCAAAGGTCCATCAAGTGTCAGGTGGTAATGACCCTGAGAAAGCGGTTGGATGGTGGCCAACAGTCGGAAAAACTTAAGCTGCCGAAAAAACTGCCGCAACCTGCCCGCCTCAGGGGCGAAGACTTCCAATTCCAGATGGGATGCCCGCAACAACAGCCCCTGGGCCAGGGCCATGTTGTATCGATGCAGCAGTTG
>JADFZF010000416.1 GCA_015232645.1 Magnetococcales bacterium
GAGTGCGAACGGCACGATCCTGCCATCACCTGGATGGAGTCGCCGGTGGCGGACCATGTGGAAACAATCCTGGCGGCCCATGATCCGGTCGTGTTTTTTGCCGCTCTCGGGGCGACGGTTCGTTTGATCGCGCCATTCTTGCGTTCCAAACGCGACGATCCGGCGGTGCTGGCGGTGGATGAAGGACATCGTTACGTCTTACCCGTCGTTTCCGGTCATTACGGCGGAAGCAATCAGTGGGCTAAGGAATTGGCCGAATTGTTATCGGCCACGGCGGTCATTACCACCGCTTCCGATGTCTCCGGCGGCTTGCCGGTGGATATTTTGGGGCGCGCTTGGGGGTTCCGGGTCCAAGGGGACGCCGCTACCCTGACGCGCCTCGCTGGTGACATGGTGGCCCGTCTGCCCCTGGCCCTGGTTCAAGACAGCGGTAGCCGGGCCTGGCGGCGGGAATTCGTCCCCTTCCCCGAACATGTGGAAACCGTGCCGCACTGGGAGCAGGCGGACCCGGAACGGCATCGGGGTTTGCTGTGGATTTCCCGGGCGCCGGTGCCTGAACGCATGCAGACCCTGTGGGAGGGACGGTTGCTGGTCTATCGCCCCCCCCGGGGACAGGGGGAGCCGTTGGCCGTTGGTTTGGGCTGTGATGCGGGGACCAGTGCGGCGACGGTGCGGGCCGCCTTGCATCAGGTCTTGCAGAATTCTTTTCTGAATGTTGAAGATATCGCCGTCCTGGCCACCATCGATTGCAAACGCCATGAGGAGGGACTGTTGGCCCTGGCCAGAACGCTCCATCGAAAATTGGTGTTTTATTCCGCCGCAGACCTGGCAGCCATCGAGGTTCCCAATCCCTCGGCGACGGTTGCGCGCCATGTGGGGACGCCTACGGTGGCGGAAGCGGCGGCCATCCGGGTGGCGGGAGGATCTCAGGAGGACCTGGTGGTGACCAAGCAGGGATTTCGCGGCGAGGATGGCAAACATTGCACCGTGGCGGTGGCCCGGTTGACGACCGCAGTGGCGCAACGTTATGGCGGTGAGGCCCCCCGCGGGGTATTGTTTCTGGTGGGAATCGGCCCCGGCGATCATGGACAAATGACGCAACAGGCGCTGGCAGTACTCAAGGATTGCGACTGTATCGTCGGTTATAAGACCTATATCAGGCTGCTGGGCCGACTGACTCAGGGCAAAGAGATCGTCGGCAGCGCCATGCGTCAGGAGTTGGACCGGTGTATGGAGGCCTGCCGCAGAGCGGCAATGGGACAACGGGTGGCCATGGTATCGTCGGGAGATGTCGGGGTGTATGGCATGGCCGGCCCCGCTTTGGAAATGTTGTTCGCTTCGGGGTTGCAGGACCGGGTTCGGGTCGAAATCGTCCCCGGAATTACCGCTCTCATATCGGCTGCGGCGCGCCTTGGAGCCCCCTTGACCCATGATTTCGCCGCCATCTCACTGTCCGACCTGCTGACGCCGTGGGAGGTCATCGCCTCCCGATTGGATGCGGCGGCCAAAGGTGACTTCGTCACCGCCTTGTATAATCCGCGCAGTGGTCGCCGTACCACCCAGATCGAACGGGCGCGTGCGATTTTTCTCTCCTGTCGTCCGGCCCGGACCCCGGTGGCTCTGGTGACCGCCTGCTATCGTGACCAGGAGAGGGTGGTGCTTACCGATCTGGAGGGAATGATGCAACACGACATCGGCATGCAGACCACGGTCCTCATCGGTAACCGTTCCACCTTCATGCGTGATGGTTGGATGGTCACCCCCCGAGGGTATGCAGACAAGTATGACCTGAACGTCCATGTGCGCCGCGTCGAGGATCAGCTGGGGGAGCATTCCCCGTTTGTCCGTGACCGTTCAGGCTCCGGATAAAATGATTGAAAAAAAAAGGGCCCTGGGGGATTGCCCCCAAGGTTTTGGTTTTGATTATCACGCACCCTTTTACCGAAGCGCTTTTCTTGCGCTCGCCTTTTGCGAAAAAAATCGTGCAGGAGCGCGCTTTGGTGGGCCTTTCTTCGCGGTTTTTGCGAAGAAAGGCCCACGCCCTGCCGGGATTT
>JADFZF010000417.1 GCA_015232645.1 Magnetococcales bacterium
TTCATTAATAATTTAAGAAAAATCAATCAAATTTAGCCACTTCCAATTTTTTTCCTAAAAAAGTGTCCGGTAGTGAACTCTGACCAAAGGGGATCATCTCGGTAACTATTGATCAATTGTTGATGGTGCGCGAGCAGCACCCGAGTTCCCATTCGACCCAGGGCGGTTAGTTCATTCGAAAGAAAATCTTTAACACCGGGTTGTTGGCTGTCCATTTTCATATGGGTTGCCCAATCTTGTGCTATGTCTAGTGCCCAGTCTAGCGCCATGTTTAGCGCCATGTATCGTGCCCAGTCTCGCGCCCAGTCTCGCGCCCAATCTAGTGCCATGTATCGCGCCCAGTCTCGTGCCCAATCTCGCGCCATGTATTGCACCATGTATCGTGCCATGTCGCGCTCCATGTATCGCGCCATGTCTAGCGCCATGTATCGCTCCATGTCTCGCTCCATGTCTTGCGCCCAGTCTTGCCCCCTGTTTCGCGCCCTGCTATACGACAGGTCGTTCTCTTGGTAAGACAATATATTGCGTAATGAGGCGGCATTTTTTGTCGCGACAGTATGCCCCAAGATTAATAGAAGGTTTTGACTGATAAAACCGGCATGACGGCGTCGGCCTAGCCAAACTTGTAGTAGCAAACTTTCTCCCCAACCCGGCCAATGGGGAGATCCTCCAACCAGGATGCGTCCAACGGTTACTTCAGCTACCGATTTCGGCTCACGTTGCAAGACATCGGCAAGGAAGCGAAGCCCGGGATGGTTGGGCGTGATCGGTTCCTCAGAAGACTTTACCCGGCCCAAGGCAAGAGAAAAGCGTTGCCAAGCCACCCAATTGGCGGTTTCCACTGCATGGCGGCGCCAATGGTCCGCCAGTTGTTCTCGACGCCCATCAAGACGACAGGGACGCCAACCGGAGTCCAGGCATTCATCAATCCTGGATGGCCAGTCGATCTGGAGAGCCTTACCACTTTCTTCGCACCATTTTTCAAAGTCAGCTTGCTCCAACAAGTCATCGGCCATAAAGGTTCCCGCCAGCCAAAGACCACTTTCCCGCTCCAGTAGTAATTGTTCAAAGACAGGGCGCAGTTTGGCGGGGTTTTGTCCTGCCACCAAAGCCGCCCACAGACGTACAGTTTCCCACCAATGCGGTTTGTCCATTCTTTCCCGGCATAGCTCAAGGCGTTCTTTTTCACCCTCAATGGTAGCCTGCCAATGCCATGCGGTGAAAAATTCCTGAAAGCTCAAATGGACGAAGGAGAGTTTGCCATCGCTGCGATCCACCAGAACCCCAGCAGGACCGGAGAGCCAGGAGAGAAAACCATCCTTCTGTGTCGGCGACCAGTTATCCGGTAGGAATCTGGCCAGTTCATCCCAGGATTGCACCAAGCTGCCGCGACCTTCATTTTCGTAGCCTTTCTCCTGCATACCGGCCGCCAGTGCTGCCGTAACGCGAAACCGCTCCTCACCGGAGTCAGGCCGCCAGCGGTGACTTTCCCCCCGTACTCCTTCCTTTTTCTGGCGATCTGGCAAAGCGGTGAGCAGATTGTCCAGGGTGGTATGATAAAGTTTGTGGCGTCGGTCTGGCAGGGGGCTGTGACGGCTGATCAATAGCATCATGGTAAGGAGAAGTGCCGTCCGGGACAGGGCATGGGCTTCAGGGGTCGCCAGCAACCGTTCCATGAAATCTTTACTGGATTTCACTTTTTCCCGTAGGTCTTCACCATGGACATGATGAAAAAATTTGTCCGCCAGTTGCTGGATCTCCCCATCATGAAATGGTTGCACATCCAAGACTTGATAACCATCGGCATGGCTCGGACGGCCCTCACCATAGGGGCGACTGGTCACCACCACCCGCATCTGTGGATGTCCTTTGAGGAATCCCAACAGCTTGGCGCGAAAATCGTTTCCCAGGTCACCCAATTCATCCCAGCCATCCACCAGCAGCACCGGTGTCAGGGTTCCCGGATGTGCCAACAGGCGGGAAAAACTCTCTTTTCCTGAGTGCAATTCAAACTCTTCCAACCATTTTTCTAGATAGTTGCTCAGGTTATG
>JADFZF010000418.1 GCA_015232645.1 Magnetococcales bacterium
GGCCACCAACACGACAACAAACTTTCAGTTACGTTATGGAGGTCCAAAATGTCCACGCTTGTTTCATACGATCCGTTTCGTCAGTTTCGCTCCCTTCAAAGCGAGATCAACCGCATCTTCGAACGGGACATGGATTCATTCCACGGTCAGATGGCCGCCTGGCCCATGCGGGTGGACATCCTCGAAGATGAAAACAAGATCGTCATCAAGGCAGATGTTCCGGGCATGGAACAGAAGGACATCAACGTCAACGTTGACAACGGCCAACTGACCATCTCCGGCGAGCGCAAGTTTGAGGATGAAGCCAACAAAGAGAGCTATCACCGGATGGAGCGGGCCTACGGACGGTTCAACCGTTCGTTCTCGCTGCCCAACACTACCGACACCAGCAAAATCAGCGCCAGCTACAAGAATGGCGTGCTGGAGGTGACCCTGCCCAAGCTGGAGGAAGCCAAACCTCGCTCCATTCAGGTGCAGGTCAATTGAGTGCGAACTTCCTGGAGTGCAAAGAAAAGAGAGCTTGCTTCAGTGCGCAAGCAACATTCAAGACAACCGGACCGGTCCAGTGAAAGCGCTGGACCGGCCCAAAGCAACCAAAACAATTCGGGCAAGGCAGTCAACGGGTTGGCGTCGATGATGTGTCATCCCTTTGAAATCAACTCTTGGCCCTTTGTTGATGACTCTCCGTTTTCATGACCGGAGTCGTCGTTGATGGAGGATCGAGACATGGCAAGGAAACGTATTGACAAATTTCTGAAAACCCCACTCTGGTCTGAACTGGGACAGTATCTTTTCGAGCATTTCCAGGTTCGGTTCCCCCTCCAGGCCGAGCGCGTATTTTCAGAAGGATTTGGAGTACTGTTCGATAAGGATATTCCCTGGGTTCGACAGGGCGGGGAGAGGCAATCTTCCGTTGCGGATTACCTGCGGGGATCACGCATCGCGCTTCTTGTGACAGCTCCCATCATCTGGTCGGTGGCCATTCCCCTGGTGCTTCTGGACTTGATGGTAACCCTGTATCAAGCCATATGTTTTCCTGTGTACGGCATTCCAACTGTATGCCGGTCAGAATTCGTCGTCATCGACCGGCACAAATTGGCCTACCTCAGTTGGCTTGAAAAACTTAATTGCGTATATTGCGGATACGGCAACGGTGTTTTAGCCTATGCCCGGGAGATAGCCAGCCGCACTGAAGAACGCTGGTGTCCTATCAAGCATAGGAAGTCGCCAAAACATCCCCATCCCCGCTACGAGGGTTTCGCGGATTACGGAGATCGGGACAGCTATTACCGAAAAGAGGACGCAAGAAAGCGCCGTGAAACAAAGAGTAGACCACCTTTCACCAGGACAGGTCTTGATTAAAGTCGAAAAAGGTCCATATCGCCAACATTACGATGTGATGAAAGGAGGACAACCATGTGTAAAAAAATAATAAAACCATTTCATGTGGCTCTGCTCGTCGTCGCAATGATGGTGCCGGGCGTTGCCAACGCCGAAAAAACCTCGTTGCCCGCAGAACCACAAAAACAGTCGGCTGCCAGTGAATCGGTAAAAGCAGGTGTCGATGGAGAATCTTCTGATGAAGCCCTTGAAAGGAGGAAGAAAGTACTTGATGAGGCCACCGTTGCGTTAAAGGAAACCGAAAAAGCGTTGAAGGCACTCGGAGAAAAAAAGCAGGATGAAGCCATCGCTGCCTTGGAAAAAGTCACTGGGAAGCTGGAATTGATTCTTGCGCGTGATCCTGGGCTGGCCTTGGCCCCTGTGGAAACCAACGTTGTGACTTATGACCTTCTGGCGAACGTGGACACGGTCAAGGCGATGATTCACGACGCGATGAACTACCTGATGGATGGAGAGATCCAGAAAGCCCGCCCAATTGTGCGCAACCTGGCCAGCGAAATCGTCTATCAGACGCGCAGTATTCCCCTGGCGACCTACCCGCTTGCGATCAAGGCTGTTGTTCCCATGATCGACAAGGGTGAAATCGACCAGGCCAGGGCCACCTTGCAGAGTGCGCTCAATACCTTGGTAGTCAAAA
>JADFZF010000419.1 GCA_015232645.1 Magnetococcales bacterium
CGATTTCTTCGATGATGCCGATCTTCGAGGCGATCTGTTTCATGGCATTGACCGCCTCGCCGACCGCTATCCCACCCTGCGCCGCATCCTCAGCCGCCCTTCTGGCAATGGTCTGCGTGGTAGTGGCATTCTCGGTATTCTGGGAGATGTTGGAAGCCATCTCTTCCATGGCCGATGACGTCTCTTCGATGGACGCCGCCTGTTGCGTCGCCCCCTGGGAAAGGCTGTGCGCCGTCGCGGAAATTTCACCGCTGCCACCAGACACCTGAACCGCCGCCTCCGACACCTTGCCGACGACTTCACGCAATTTCTCCACCATCCCCTTCAACACCGCCGCCAACTGACCGATCTCATCCTTCTGATCCAGATGAATGGTCGCCGTCAGATTGCCGCGGGCAATGTCTTGGGCAAAGGCGATCCCTTGGGACAATGCCCCCGTGATCATTCCTGTGAGCATGTAAGCGGCCAACATCCCCGCCAGTACTGCCCCCAGAGTGCTGACGATCAGGGTCAACTCCGAGGAAGCCGTCTTCTCCTTGGCGCTTTTTTCCGCCCGTTCGCTCCTCTGGTTGGTGTAGCGCACCACATCGTCGATCGCCTTGCGATGCAAATCATAGTGCTTTTCCATCTCCTTCATGAGCCCGGTGGTCTTGTCACGATCCTTGGTTTGCAACACCTTGGGATAATCGCCAAAGGCGATGGTAAACAATTGGTCCGCTGGTAGGAACGCCGCATCCATCAACGATACCAGCTCCGGCTCCAGGGTTTCCTTGTGCCAATAGCCACGGCGATCGTCATAGTCCTTCTTTAATTTAAACAGCCGTTGCGTCGCCTTGGCCAGGTCTTCCGAGGTGGCCGCGTCATGCATTTCCTGGACGGTTTTCCATGACTCCAGAATGAACAGTGGGGGCGGCAACACATCGGCCAGCAGATCCTTGCCTTGGATGATGTGTTGATAGACGGGACCATTCACCTTGTAAGTTTCTATCGTCCTCCAAGCGATCGCGGTCACCAATACCAGAAGCAACAACACCAATCCAAAGCCCATCCCCAGCCTGATACCGAGCTTCCAATCCTTCATAGCCCCACTCCCGACCCTGTTCATGCCAACATCATTGACTTGTTCGTCACCCTTGAACGACCCTCAAGAGGCCCGAGGCGACCATCGGGATGGTGGAGACACATCGAAAAATCGATGCGTGTTATACGATCCGACTCCGTGTCACGCGCACCGCCTCGCTGAAATCGAGCCGGCCATCATAGATCGCCTTGCCGGTGATGACACCGGAAATCATGCCGCCATTGGCAAACGGACCATGGTTGGACATGACATGGTGTATATCGTGAATTCCGGCCACACCACCCGACAAAATGACCGGGATGGCCACCGACCGGGCCAGGGTGACCGTGGCATCGAGATTGGCCCCGGTCAAGGCGCCATCCCGGGAGATATCGGTAAAGATGATTTCAGCCACACCGGCATCCTCGAACATACGTGCCAGGGTGATGGCATCCATGCTGGTCACCTCCGACCATCCTTGAATGGCCACCTTGCCATCGCGGGCATCGATACCCACCGAGATGCGATTGGGAAACTGGCGACAGGCCTCGTGCACCAGCAGTGGATTGCGGGCGCTCACCGTGCCGAGAATGACGCGGAAGATGCCGGAATGCAACGCCGTTTCGATGGTGGCCAGGTCGCGGATGCCGCCGCCCAACTGCACCGGGATGGAGATCGCTTCCAGTATCGCCTCGACCGCTTGGGCATTGACGCGTGCTCCGGCAAAAGCGCCGTTCAGATCCACCACATGCAAGCGTTCCGCCCCCTCGCTCTGCCACCGTCGGGCCATGGCTGCCGGATCCTCGGAGTAGACGGTATCCTGATGCATATCGCCCTGGAACAGGCGAACACACCGACCATCCTTGAGGTCAATGGCGGGGATGACGATCATGAGCTAGGGCCTCCAGGCGAGAAAGTTTTCCATCATCCTCAAACCGAAATTCTGGCTTTTTTCGGGATGAAACTGG
>JADFZF010000041.1 GCA_015232645.1 Magnetococcales bacterium
CGCGTGAAAAGCAAAGTCAAAAACAAGAAAAAAATCAAAACCCTGGGGGCAATCCCCCAGACCCCTTTTTTCTTTCAATATTCATTCCCGGACCGGGGGATCTGAACGATTAGTCATGTTGCGCTACATCAAGAGATTTCTGATTGCCGGGATCATGGAGGATGGAAGGAGATATGTGAGTGAAAAGGGTACTCCGCAGGGCGGAGTTATTTCACCAATATTATCGAATATCTACCTTCATTACGGACTGGACAGATGGTTTGATCAGGTGTTTCGACACCAATGCAATGGAAGGGCGCGGCTCATTCGCTATGCGGATGACTTTGTGGTGACCTTCCAACAAGAAGGGGATGCCAGATTGTTCCGCCAGGCACTGGAGGAACGGCTATCCCAATTTGGATTGTCGTTGGCCGAAGAAAAGACCAAAGTGGTTGAGTTTGGGCCGTATGCAGTGCGGAGAGCAAGGGCTCGAGGAGAAAAGGCAGGAACCTTTGACTTTCTGGGCTTTACTCATTATTGCGGGAGGAGTCGGGATGGTAAAGGTTTTCGGATGAAGAGGAAAACGATAGCCAAACGTTTTACAGCCAAGCTCCATCTGTTCAAGGAATGGCTGAAAGCGAACCGGCATCGTCCAGTTCGGGAGCTGATGCCAATTGTGGCAATGAAGCTACGAGACCATTACGCTTATTATGGCGTAACGGACAACAGTAAGAGCATCGACAGGTTTGCCTATGAGGTGCGCAAGCTGTTGTTCAAATGGCTGAACCGAAGGGGTAAGCGGGGTAGCATTAATTGGGATAAGTTCAATCATATTCTCAAGCTGTTTTTGCTCCCGATACCGCGAATTCGGGTCAATATGTTCTGAATCAACGTGAAAAGGCACCAATGAGGAGCCGTGTGCGTAAATAGCGCCAGCACGGTTCTGGGAGGGGCCGGGGACAACGGGTGGATGGTCGAAATAGGGTGGCACTGCCGGGAAACCAGGCAGGAAACAGAGAAAACAAACCTCGACCTGCAGCACTACGGAGAACCCGGTCTACTTGACCACCTAACGTCTGTTCTTGGCGTCCAGTTCCTCCATCTGTTCGGCAAAGGCTTCAACGTATACATTAGTAATACTAATAACTTCACTTAACGCAAAGAGATCATGCATTGGACCATTATCTCGGTAAAACCAGTGCCCGGACCTAATATTTTCTACCAAAGCTGAAGCACTGTCGTGCATGTCGCGTAATCCATTGCAAAATTTTTTTGTAGCCTCGGGTGTCATCATTTGCCAGGCGATCCGAGACATGTTTTCCTCCAAACATTCTTGCCTTGTCGTTCTCCAGCCATAACTACTTAGCTCTTCTGCCTTACTCTCTACAAACGCATTACACCGAGCATTCAAGGATTTCACAGTCCATGGTTTATGGTATTGGATCATGGCAGTATCTTGAGCGACCTTGGACTGTTGCGTTTCATTATCAGCGAAAGTACATACAGGTTGGCAAATAAGGAACAGTGCCATGGATGACGCAGAAAATAGATTCAGAGGTGTGAGAAGATTGAACATTAACGATTGCTCCATGATGTTAACGAACGGTATTTTTAAATATGAATATAGAAGATTTTGTACGTTTGATCTGAACTGGATGTATCTTTTACTGATCGTTCCAATCATATTGCCAAGTCAGCTCATCCTCGGGCTCATCTGGAAATTTTTTTTCATGTAACAAAGTCCACCGTCTATATCGTTCTGATGGATAATTTATTGTGATTTCACTCTCTTCGATACATTCGAGACTAACTTTAATTATTGATAATAGAACTTTATTGATTGTTTCGTGATATTTTCTGGCGGCAACTTCTCCACATGGACATTCTGGGTATTCCTTGTAAAGGGCTTCCAATGGTGTTGCAAGCATTTCCACACGATAATCAAGCCTTTCTGCAAACTTTTGAAGTTTCTTTTGTTCCAATGAATATTCTGCCAAGGCCAGCAGAGATTGTTTCAAGCATTCGCCAATCTCCTTGGCCTGTTTGGCGGTGTCTGGGAATGGGTGCAAACCATCGCCATGTCCAGACTTTCTCTGGCATTTCGCCATGATGGACTCGATATTGGTGGAAACGAAATTTTTCGGCCATTCGATAAGGCTGGGTCTGGACGGTAGGTCCCTTAGCAACATTTCGAATTCAAGAAATCGTTCAGTGGTGACAATGGGATCGGATCGGACTTCATAAGCACAGGTTATACTTGCAATAATAAAACATAAAATTCTTGTAAGCATGTTCTTGATCATATTTCACTTTCCTGAAAAATAGGCACCGCCCCCGCCATCGGCGCCTGGGTTGTTGGTTAGATCCCTTGGTGGCAAAACGATTTGAATCTGCCTACATCTCCTGTAGAGATTTTATCTCCTACGGTTTCAAATTTTCTTCTTATTATCATGTTGTTTAGTTCTGGTTGCCGACTCTTGTTTCCAGCAACGTCAAGTAGTCGGCTCCATGTTTGAGCATCCATTACTCCCCTCTTGACAGGAGAATTTGGTTCCAGGGCGCCGCGGATAATTGTTGCACCGCCAGCAATACCTTGTTGATAGAGCGTGTCTGCTACCAGAGCGGTAAAAACTTGATTCCCACTTTTCTCAGAGAGTGCTTCCAGGGCTTGGTGTCCACCAACTGACTTCAGGGAGTAGTCAAAATAACCCCGATAGGCTTTTGCCACACCAACCATTGTCAATTTCCCACCCGCCATGGTTTCTTTGGATTCCTTGAATAGTTTATTTCTAACCAGTTCCTTCAGTGTACCAGACTTGATCCCACCACTCATAGCGCGCACTATTTTTTTTCCATCCTTATCACGTCCAATATTTTCCTTCATTCCTCCTTCATGATCAAACATTCTCAGGTAGGTATTTTTCTCACCTTTTTTGATTCCCGGGAAAACTCTGTCGAGGGTAGCCGCAAATTGATCCCTTTCCGCCTTGCTGATATTACGCAGTTCTGAACTGGGGGAACCGACTCTGTTATTACATAATTGTTTGATTGCCTTATCGTAGCGCTCTCGCTCTGGATCCGCGGGTTTTTGCGTCGGTGTGGGAAAGTCCGAGTCGTTACCTTTGCCGCTATATCGGTCACGTTCATCATAATCCTGGCACTGTCCGCCACCACCGGTTTTACAGTCACTCATTGAATTCCTCCTTCAACACAAGGTTATGAAGAGAGGTGGAACCGATCCGTCTGGGTCGGACTTCCGACAACAGGATGTCAGAATCGGTGTCCCCATGGCGTCATGACATGACGATGACGACGTTCCATCTGAGAGGTTTTTTCTTTCATTAGTGAAAACCCCTTTCATATAAATATTCTAGATAATAACAAGCATAACATTCAACGTGAAGAATTTCAACAGTCAGTCAATCAATTGTATTGGCAATGCGTGGAGTTATTCAAGGAGACCCAGTCAGGCAAAAATGGAGGGGGTGGACAACTCTGAGATGAGAGGTTTTGCGTTCGTCCTTTTTCCAATGATCGATCAGGCATCAGTCATGGATTGTGGATCCATGGTAAGGCCCAAGGTACCAGCAATGCGGGTCAGGGTAATCAGGGCCTTGGAAAAATCCAGGCTGTCCACCTGCCGTTCCAGGAGCGAGAGCAGATCGTGAGTGGCAGGGATGGATTCAAGAAGTCGATAAAGTTCAACGACCCCGTCCAAAGCGGTTAACTTACGGCCACTGAGTTTTCTGGCCATGTTCATCATGACCGCCATGATTTTTTCTGGATCGGGTTTGACCGGATTGGAAGCGGGAAGCAGTCGTTTTTTTTCAGGCAGGTTCAGTTTTTCGATGGTTTGCAACACCTCGGCCAGGGCTTGAATCAATTCGTCGAGATTGGAGGTTTGGAGGCGCCCGGTGGTCGTTAATTCCTGTTCCATGGCGGCTGCGGCGGTTGAGATGCGCAAGGCGGCGATGTTTCCGGAGGAACCGCGCAGGGCATGGACCATGGTTCGGGCCTGTTCTACAGCCTCGGGACCGCCATCGTTCATCAGGGAGCGTATGGTGGCACCGAGGTGGGCGTGACGACGATGGAATTCGCTCAACAGCGAGCGCAACAGGTGTTGATTGCCGCCGATGCGATGGAGGGCCGTAAGTTTGTCGATTCCGGCGAGAGAGTCGGGCAATTCCGGGCTGTCATTAGTGGAGCGGGAAAGAGGTGGAGTGGCAGCGAGGATTCGGTCATCGTCGCCGGAGGGGGTGACCCATTGTTGGAGGAGGCGATACAGGTTGGCCCCATCAATGGGTTTGGTGATATGGCCGTTCATCCCCGCTTCCTGGCATTTTTTCAGGATGAGATCGCCGGAATGGGCGGTCATGGCGACGATGGGAACGGATTCGAAGAGGGGTAATTGCCGCAGTTGGCGACAGGTGGTATAGCCATCCATCCCGGGCATTTCGATGTCCATCAGAATCAGGTCGTAAGGCAGAGGCGAGGCCATATTCTTGGCGATTTCCAGCAATTGCAGGCCGTCGTTGGCGAGTGTGACTGAAATGCCGGCTGCCTCCATCATTTCCCGACCCACTTCCTGGTTGATGGTATTGTCATCCACCAACAGCACATGGATGCCGGCAAATGAGGAGACCAGATTGGTTTCGACCCCGGGCGGGAGTACCATGGTCGGGTTACCGAACGGTTCTCCCAGGGACTGGCCGATGGCCAGGAGCAGATCACCCGGGTGGACGGGTTTAGGGATGATTTGGCAGGACAAATGGGGTCGGTGGTGGCGGAGGCGGGTGACAACCTGTTCATGATTTTCGGAGAATTGGCCCAACAACAACCAGGGAACGGCGGCAGCATCGGTTTCTGCCGGAATCCAGGATGATAGTGAGGCGTCGTTTGGGGCCAGCATGGATTCATCGATCACCAGGAGATGACAAGGTCCCATGGGATGTTGACCACAAAGCAGGTGATGGGCACCCGATTCGTTGGTGACAATTTGTACGCCGAAACCTCTGACGGTCAGGAAATATTCAAGGGCATCTCTCAAAGGATCGTGATGGCAGAAAATTCCTATGTTGGCGGGAGGTGAGCCATTCTGGAATAACGGTGGTGGTAGGGAATCCTGTTGATTTTTTTCAAAGCGGACATTGAAGGTCATTGTTGTTCCGAGACCGACAGCGCTGTGGAGCTGCAACCGTCCCTGCATCATTTCCACCAGGTTTTTACTGATGCTCAATCCCAGGCCCGAGCCGCCAAATCTGCGTGTGATGCTGGCATCGGCCTGGGTGAATGGGGTAAATACTTTGCCTGTCTGCTCGGGAGTCATGCCGATCCCGGTATCTTGAACGATGAATTGCAACTCAACCCAGGAATCGCCCTCGTTCAGGGTATCGACACGCAGGATGACACCACCGACGTTGGTGAATTTGACGGCATTGCCGGTCAGGTTGATCAGAACCTGTTCCAGACGGATGGCATCGCCGTTGAGGGAGAGATAATACTCATGGCCGACCCTGAGAACGAGTTCGATATTTTTGGAGGCGACCTGCTCGCTGAACAGGTCGAGGATGGTGTCGAGGATGTTGGCGAGTTTGAAGCTTGTGCATTCGAGCCCCATCTTTCCCGCCTCGATCTTGGACAGGTCAAGGATATTATTGATGATATGCAGGAGTGAACCCGAAGCCCTGGCGATTTTTTTCAGGTAGCCATGGGCCTGGATGGCGGGTCGGCGTAGGGCCAGATTCGACAATCCGATGATGGCGTTCATGGGGGTGCGCAGTTCGTGGCTCATGCGGGCAAGGAAGTCGGATTTGGCTTCGTTGGCGGCATCCGCCTTGATTCGTTTTTCGGTTTCGATGATGTTGTAGATGGCCATGGCGGTCTGGGTGGCCAATGCGGAGAGGACCAACAATTCCTGTCCGGCGAACATGCCATCGCCTTTTTTGTTGATGACCATCATGACGCCGATGATTTCGTCGTAAATTTTCAGGGGGGCGCTGATGACTGATTTGGTGATGAAACCGGTCTGTCGATCGATTCTGGTGCTGAAGAAATCGACCGAGTAGGCATCATCGACGATGATCCCTTTGCCTTGAGTGAAAGTGGCGCCCACGATACCTTCGTTCCAGGGCAAGCGCATTCCGGTAATATCGCGATCGCTGGCACAGGCGCGGCAAATCAATTCCTGTTGTTCGGGTACGGCGAGCCAGAGGGACGCCGCTTCCGACTGGAGATATTTACGGATGTTGACGACGCTGGTCTGGGTGGCACTATCGAGATCGGGTGATTTGGCCAGAGCGCTGCTGGTGGAGGCGAGGAGATCCACCATCATGAACTGGTAAAGGTACATGCCGAAAGCGGCATGGTGATCATGGAGGCGCAAGGCGATGACAGGGCCGTCAACCCGAACGATGATGCAGGGAAAATGCATGCCGTAGGGGTCGGGGATCAGCGTTAGAGAGACCTCTTCACCGACAAGATGGTCGGGGATGGTTTGTTCGCTGCGGATCGCCATGCCCACCAGACTGACATCGACCGTCACCCCTTCGATGGGAGGATGGCATTGGGTGAAGGTCAATAACACGCGGGTTTGGTATTCTTCCCGTAACCATGAGCGGGTGATGGTCTCTTTTTTCGGGCCGGATGAAGTCGCGGACATGAAGGTATCGTCGAGTTTCAGTGTTCCGGTGCCGGTTTTGTTGGGCGAATCGATGAAAGTCATGTTTCCGTCAGGGGGTGGGTAGCGGAAGGGGGGGATCGTGATCTTTACCATCCGGTCCTTGATTGAAATTACACTGGATGGCCATGGGTCTCAATGATTGAATTCCATCGAAAGGTATGGCCCAAGCCATGACATTGGCTTATTCTGTGAACTTTGGAGGCGGAGAGACTTTCTATGATTGGATGGTGCAGACAATCGTCGTGAATGGGCCTATGGATTTCTTGACCGATTCCGATCCCGCCATGGCGGTATTGCGGCGTTATTTTGGGTTTGACGGGTTTCGTGGTTTTCAGCGTGAAATCATCGACCATGTTTTGCAGGGCGGCGACGCGGTGGTCTTGATGCCGACCGGTGGTGGAAAATCGTTGTGTTTCCAGATTCCCGCCATACTTCGCCACGGGGTGGGGATCGTGGTTTCTCCTCTCATTGCCTTGATGCAGAATCAGGTGGGAGCGTTGCGGCAGAATGGGATTCGCGCTGCTTTTATCAATTCGAGCATGACCTGGCAGGAATCGATGTCCGTGGCCGAGGGGGCCAAGCGGGGACAGCTCGATTTGCTTTATATGGCCCCGGAACGGATATTGACCCTTGGGGCATTGGATTGGTTGTCTCGGATGCCGCTGGCGTTGTTTGCCATTGACGAAGCCCATTGTGTTTCCCAATGGGGACATGATTTTCGGCCAGATTATCTCGGCCTGACAGTATTGGCCGAACGGTTCCCCGACGTCCCGCGAGTGGCCTTGACGGCAACGGCAGATCCTCTGACTCGTACCGAGATTGTCAAGCGTTTGCGCCTGGATCGGGCGCGTTCCTTCATTGCCGGTTTTGATCGACCCAACATACGTTATCATATTACCATAAAAAATAATCCTCGCCGCCAATTATTGAGTTTTTTGCAACGCGAACATCGTGGCGATGCGGGGATCGTCTATTGTCTATCCAGGGCCAAGGTTGAGGAAACGGCCGAGTGGCTGGCCGGGGAGGGTTGGAATGCATTACCCTATCATGCGGGGTTGCACAACGACCTGCGCAGGCACAATCAGAATCGATTCCTGTATGAAAATGGCATCATCATGGTGGCCACCATCGCTTTCGGCATGGGTATCGACAAACCGGATGTTCGTTTTGTTGCCCATTTGGATTTGCCCAAAAGCATGGAAGCCTATTATCAGGAAACCGGTCGAGCGGGTCGCGATGGACTGCCCGCCAACGCCTTTCTGACCTATGGTTTGGAAGATGTGGTCTTGTTACGGCAATTCATAGAAAAGTCCTCGGCCGAAGCTCAGATCAAACGCATCGAACATCGCAAGTTGGAATCCTTGATCGGGTTGTGTGAAACCGGTTCCTGTCGACGGCGTCTTTTGTTGAGATATTTTGGCGACCATCCTCCCGAAACCTGCAACAATTGCGATAATTGTTTGTCTCATGTGGAAACCTGGGACGGGTTGGAAGCGGCACAAAAGGCGTTGTCGTGCGTGTATCGGACCGATCAACGGTTTGGTGTGGTTCATTTGATCGATGTGTTGACCGGCAAGAAAACCGAAAAAGTGCTTTCTTTTGGTCATCACAAAGTTAGTACTTTTGGTATCGGTAAGGAATTGAGTGCCTCACAGTGGCGTTCGGTTTTTCGTCAGTTGGTGGCGGGCAATTATCTGGAGGTGGATACCGAGGGGCATGGGGGGTTGCGTTTGTGCGAGGCGAGCCGACCTTTATTGCGTGGGGAAAAAAGCATCGTATTTCGGAAGGATACCGTATCACCTAAAAAACAGGCCAAGGGTAACAAACCCAGGGAAGGGGTGCCCCCTTCATTCTCTGGGAGTGGAAAAGGGCGCCTCTTGGAAACTCTTCGAGCTATGTGTGTGGAGGTGGCGAAAGAACAAGATATCCCTCCCTATTTCATTTTTCATGAGGCGACGTTGAAGGAAATCGTCGCTTTCATGCCGACGACCTTGGAGGAATTGGGCAAGATTCATGGGGTCGGGATGCGCAAATTGAAAAATTATGGTGAACGGGTGTTGCGGGTCATTGCCGACTTTCAGGCACAGCTATAGTTTTTTGGCTTCTTCTTTTTTTTAATGGATTTTATTGTTCATGCCTTGGACCTTGGTAGCCCGACTTGTCCCTTCCGATGGGTCCATCCGGCCAAAATCTGGACGCAATTGGAGCCAAATTTGAGAAATTCCAGTGGACGTAGATGGTAAAATCCAGGACAATCGAGGCGTGGAGAGACTGTTTCCGCATGGGCCTACGCCAGAATTTCAGATTTTGGACATGGGCCGTCGGAACCACCTTCTCTCGGAGGGTTTTTTGAAAACCAAAATTGGTACGGATTCAGGCTGCTTTTCGCAGGTATTGGTGATGCAAGCCGCCCAGGTGCGAGATGGTGACAATCTTTCCTGAATCTTTCGCCTGGACCGGTCGATGATCAGGGCAATCTTTTGCAGGCCCAAGTGGGTGCGTGAATTATGGTAATACGCCAAATATCCTTCCATGACGCACTTCAGGTGGGCCTCGTTCAATATAATGACATGGTCCAGTGCATCGCGTCCGACTGACCCGATCATTCTTTCAACGTCGGGATTTTGTCACGGACTTGCCGGAGCAGTAATCACTTCTTCCACACCCAGAGCACGAATGGTCTTTTTGCACTCCCCTTCGAAAACAGGATCATGATCGTGGAGGAGAAAACGTGGCGCGGTATTCCACGGGAAAGCTTCTCAGATTGGTGGGGAAGCCCAGGCAGCAGTGGGATTGTTCGTGACGTTAAAACGAACGATTTTTCTACGTTTGTGGTCGATAAGAACCAAGACGTGGACCACCTTGAAAAACACTGTTGTAACTATGAACAGCTTTGTATTCCTTGATTGACCCTAAAAGCTATCCGGATCGGTTTGTAGCGTGGCAATCGTCGAGGTATATGGTCAGGGCACTCAAGCCATGGGAACGAGAAAATCCAAAATGGAAACGGCTGCCAGCCATTGTTCCATTTGTCCTGTACCATGGGGCGGACAAATGGCGTATTCCGAATAATTTTCTGGCACTGGTGGATGCACCAACAGGATGGCGACCGTACCTGCTGGACTTTTAGTATTCTTTGTTCGATTTGGGCCATGTTGAGGATCACCAGCTTTCCAAACAGCCATATCTGAGGGCATGGTCGTTGGCTGCCAAGTGTGATGGAAACGTACAGGTGTTATGATGAAAAGGATGCCCGGGAGATTGTTCGGTGGGTGCGTCTGGAGGATGAAGAGAAAATGATGTCACAATTTGCGCAAGGCGTTATTGAGAACACGAATCCAAAATGGGCTTGGATGGTTCGGCAAGAAGAGGCCGCATCAATGTTGATGCTCCAGTTGCAACATCGCTTGGGCTCCATACTCCAACTGGACCAAAGAAAAAATTGCCAGGGCCGAACCACCTTCATTGGCAGATTGGAGCCTTCGCATTTTCGATGCCCAGTCGCTGGATGAAGTCTTTTCGGACAAGGTGTGACACCGTTTTCCGAGAAAAGTTTTCCAAAATCATTGGGTAACCAGTCGATACCTAAAGGGAACCTTATCTTCCAAGGCATTTTGCAAGACGAGAGAATATTGTTCATTTACATGGCTATACAACTGAAACTCGCCACCGAGGCGGATTCGGAACTTCTCCATACTGCATCGCAACAAAAACAGGGAATCTTCCGTTTTTGGTAACGCAGGCTCCGTCAATTTCAGGTTAAACAAGAATTAATGTGTTTCGCCCCAGTTGGAATGTAGATATCGCGGATGGATCGTTTTGGTCCAAAACGGGTTGGGGTTTGGCCCTCCGCGGACTGGTGGCCATGGGGATGGCCCTGGCGGTTCTGAAAATGATCCAGACCTGGGGCGGGTTCGTCATCGAAATCCCCCACCCGATGTGGCTGCTGTTGGCCTTGCTGTTCCAGGCGGGTTGCGTGGTGGCCGCTGCCATCACTTGGCAACGGGCGCTCTACCAGGTGACGGGTCAATTTCTCGATGATCATCAGGCCATGGCTCATACGGGCATTCTCTTGGTCGCCAAATATCTCCCCGGCAAGGTTTGGGGCTTGATCGGTCGGGGGGTGGCACTGCGTGGCATGAATCTGTCCGTCAGGGAAATATCGGTGGCGACTCTCCTCGAACAGGTGGCCTTCCTCGCATCGGGCTGGACCGCCATGGCGGCGGGCTGGTATCGATCCCACTGGTCCTGGTTCATGATGGTTTTGTTGTTCTTGTCGTGGTTGGCCTGTCCCGTGGGGGTACGGCTGTTGCCGCTTCTGTCCCCCCGGCTGCCAAAACGTCTGCAAGCCTTGTTGGCCATGATGGAAGAGGGCCGGGGACAGCTTTGCTCCCGGGGGTTTTGGCGGTTGTGTTGGTTGTCGCTGTGGCAATGGTTGTTTTACAGCGCCGTTTTGGCCGCCATTGTCGGTAGCCTCGCCATCGATCTCTCTTGGCCGTTGCTCATGGCGATTGTCGCCGCGGTACCGGCCAGCTTGTTTTCGGGCATGTTATTCCTTTTTCTTCCCGGAGGCGTCGGGGTGCGCGAGGGGGTCCTGGTGTTTTACCTTCAGCCTCTCATCGGCCTGGATACCGCCTTGACGGCGGCGGTGATCTACCGGATCACCGATACCCTGCGCGATGTCATCATGGGGATTTGGGCTCAAAAAGCCTTCAACTTGCGAAAAGCAAACCAAACCATGCGCAGGAGCAGCCAACCGTGACGAAATCGAGAAATTTGGGTCTCGCCATAGGTGCGAGCACGATAGCGTATGGGGATTTCCACCATTTTCAGGTTCAACTTGGCCGCTCCGAAAATGAGATCGAAATCACCAAAGGGATCGAAATCGCCAAAATAATTCCGATTGGCGGCGATTTGTCGATAATGACGCTGGAACAAGGCCTTGGTTCCACATAGGGTATCGGTCATCCGTTGGTTCAGGAGCCAGGTGAACAAAAGAGAAAAAGTGCGGTTGGCCCAATAGTTCAAAAAGCGCATGGCCCCTTTTTCCAACGGGTAGATGAGGCGCGAACCATAGATGAATTCCCCCTGTCCTGAGACCAGTGCTTGGTAGAACTTGGGTAGTTCTTCCGGTTCCACGGTCAGATCGGCATCCAGGATCATGACGATATCACCGGCAGCGGCGGCGAATCCTTCCCGGACCGCAGCCCCTTTGCCGGAAACTCCCTGTTGTTGGATGGAGCGAACAGTTCGTTTGGGATCG
Organism: Magnetococcales bacterium; assembly: GCA_015232645.1. Taxonomy (GTDB): domain Bacteria; phylum Pseudomonadota; class Magnetococcia; order Magnetococcales; family UBA8363; genus UBA8363. Next base: position 11,922 of record JADFZF010000041.1, read on the forward strand.
TCGGAAACAACACGCAGGCACTCTTCCCAGGTGCCATCGGAACTGCCTCCTTCGACAAACAGGATTTCCATTGTCGGACAAAATTGTGGAATGCGTCGGATGGCGGCGGCGATGTTGCCCTTTTCATTGCGGCAGGGGATCAGTACGGTGACGGAAGGGGGGGCGATGCCAGACAATGTCGAAGCCGGGACCATGGGTAGGGGGCGGGCGACGACATAGTGGCGCAGACTCAGCCGGCGGACCACCGGCAACGTCCCCAACGTTCGATTGATCAGTTCGGCGATACCGAACATGCGTCTGGGGAGCAGCATCCGCCATTCCTGGCGAATGGGTTCAAAACGTTCCAGTTGCAGAAAATTCATGATATCTTCGGTGGACATCCAATTCATGGCCACCGCGGGCATCATGAGACCCGTTTTTTGTCCTATCACCAAGACCGGCTCCCAAAACCAGGCATAATAGGCGATGACGATGCGTGTATCGGGGTGAGTCAGGGGATGCAGCAGGCTCAGGGTGCGTTGGCAATCCTTCAGATAGCCCACGGTATCGGACAGGATGATATGGTCAAAGGGACCTAGAGGCCCGAGGGGGTGCAGGGTGGTGGGAGATTCGATGTTTCCGGTAAGGAAATGTAGGTGAGGAAACGTTTTTTCTGCTTCCTGAATCATCATCGGGCTCAGGTCGATACCGACTCCAAGGGACGGGTTCAGCGAGGCCAGCAGATCGCCGGTGCCGCAGCCTAGATCGAGGATGCGCCGTCCGGGAGGGATAAAAAAACGCATGACATGCAGATCTTGTTGATAAAAGTAACGGTTGATGGCAATCCAGGAGCGCCGCGACGGCGCCAGGTTGTCGAACAGGGCCGTCAGTTGGCGCGATTCGTCCTCCTTAGGGGCGTCAGCAGGTTCGGAGGCCGGCGGGTTTTGAGTCATGGGCGCGGATCGTTGGAAAAGCGGCGCGGGAGCGCCGGGATGACCGAGAGCCACCAAGGTGACTGGTGAATTAGTTGTTTTTTCTCAATAATTTATTTGAGTTGATAGGTTCTGAGTATCCCTCCGCGGTTTGATGGTCCCGTGGCCATGGCCGAGCCCTGCCACGGGAATATATCATCCAGCGGTCGGGGATCCAATGCCCGTTCCCCCCATGGTTCCACGGTTTGTTGTCAGGCAGATGGATTTTCCCTGTGATTTTACATGGTAGAGATCGGAGACGTTTGCAAAGGCAACCATTTGTTACCTCCATGAAGACAATTGTCGAGGGGGGCGACCTACGCAACGAGTCCAACGGCAGGGGGGAACGGTTGGCGTTTTTTATGTTCCTGGGTTGCGGTCATGCGGCGTCATGTTATTCTTGCCCATGCTTGTTTTCGGTTTGATGGTTTTGACCCAATCCACCCTGGCCTTGTTCGAAGCCGTTTGGAATCGGGGCGGCTCCATCCCAGTATCCCATGGATGGAACTGGCTCAGGCTTCTCCTGCCGAGGTTTCGACTGCTCCTCGGAGTCTGATTCCATTGGCCCATCCCACACTCAACCTTCCAGGTCGTGTCATGGAACCCGCCCCCAACCCCGTACCTGAGGAAAAATCATCGGCCCCAGTGATGGTTGCGCCCATCGCCTTCCATGGTCGGCGGCACTTTCTGGGAATGCATTTGACCATGGCCCTGGTCGTCCTTGTCTTGGGTTGTTGGGCTTCATCCGGAACCCTCGCCCCTTACGCCGCAACCCATTATCTCCCCCAAGTGCTCCCCTGCAACTATCTTGGCAATCCCGATCATTGGCATTTTTGGCAGCCTTACCTGCTGTTCCAGGACGTCCCTTCCCACTATTGGCAACAGGCCATCAAATTGCGTCGTATCCTCCACCCGATGCTGTCGTGGCCTCTGGTCGCCTCCTTCGGATTCCTCCTGGGGGGATTCATCGCCAATGTCCTCATGACCGGCATCGCCTCCGCCGTCTTTTTACGTTTCATCCACCTCCGCCACGGTCCACGCGCCACCATCGTTACCGCCTGGCTCCTGGCGACCTATCCCGGCATCGCCTACTGGGTCGGCCTCCCCTACAGCTATGCCAGCGCTGTCCCTTCCATGCTTCTGGCCGCCGTTCTCATGCACCCAATGATCGAACAACAAGGTCGCCCCATTTCATTTTTCCTCCGGGCCTCCGGCATCGGCATCCTCTTTCTCGCCTACGACGGCTTGTTGCTCATTCTCTTCCCTGCGGTGGCCTGGATGACCGTCAGAAATAAAACATGGCCTCATCTTCCCCTGGTCTTCGTCGGTCTGTTCTGGCCTTCGGTCGGCAATACCTGGTTCATGACTCATATTCTCCAAGCGGATCTCGTCAATTCCAACAGCGTGACCTACTACTTCATTCTCGAAAGTTACCTCCATGGTCCCTGGTCGTGGGACATCCTGATGGGACACATGCGGGAATTGCCGCTCCTGGGTGCAAAAATGCTTTTTTTTGGTAATTTTTTCTTCCTGCCACTCACATTTTTGTTTTTTATCCTCCTCAACCGTCGTACCCGTGCCCATGGTCTCAGGCCCGTCGAAGAAGCCCTGTTGGTCGCTGCTTTGGGACTGCTGGTTTTTCTCAATATCGCCCCCCCATACCCCGGTTGGCAGATGCGGGGCGAATGGGTCGCCCGTTTGTTTCAGCCCATTTTTGTCGCTTTTCTGTTGGTTATCGCCCGCGGCATGGCTCGATCCATCACTCTGACCCCATCCGGAAACCTTTTGCGCATCACCCTCGTCAGTGCAACCATCCTGGCCCAGGGGTGGGTCGTTTTCGGGGGCTTGCACAAAAGTCGCGTCACCGATATGGTCTATCGCAATTTTTTAACTCACCCCCATCACGCCTACTATCTCTATAATCTGGAAAAATACGGGGTGCGACCCTTGGGTTTCTGCCAGGAGACGGAAAGTCCTCCTTCATGATTCGACTTGAAAGGGTTGCTGCCGTCCCCTACCATTCATTGTTCAGGCCCCTTGTTGGCTCATGGACCGTACCACATTCAACTGGACCCAGCCGTTTTCATGTCCCAATCCTTCGATCTTCGCATCAATCCTCCCCCTGCACCCGACCGGGGTCTCGGGCGTTGCTGTCTGATCAATCCTCCCCATTTTATCAAGGAGGGCAATATTTGGAACCAAATCAGAAGCACCATGCCACCTTTGGGATTGCTGTATCTGGCAGGGGTCCTGGAACAGGCCGGCATCGCGGTCGATGTCATCGATTTTCAGGCGGAATTTGATAGCTGGCAGGCCCTGGAAACCACCCTGGCCTGCTCTCGTTACGACTTCTATGGTATCACCGGCACCACCCCGGCCATCAACAATGCCTACCGTATCGCCGCCATCATCAAAAAGCATCATCCCCAGGCTGGGGTCATTCTGGGCGGGGTTCACGTCACCGCTCTGCCCGAAGAGGCCCTGGCACGGGATGGGGTCGATTGGGTGGTACGGGGCGAGGGCGAAATGGCACTGCTGAACCTGGTCACCGGAGCCCCAGCGGCTACCATCCTCGGGCTCAGCTATCGCCATGGAGATCGAATCGTCCACAATCAACCCGACGGATTGGTGGAAAATCTGGACACCATTCCCCCCCCCGCCTTCCATAAGTTGGATTTGACCCGCTATCAACCCGCCGCAGGGGCCTATAAGAGGCTGCCTGCCATCAACATGACCACCACTCGTGGGTGCCCCGCCCGATGCACCTTCTGCAATTCCGCCAATATCCGTCTGCGCCGCCGTTCCGCGGAAAAGATATTTGCCGAAATGGCCATGCTGGTCCATACATTCCACGTCCGGGAAATTCAATTCTACGACGATACTTTTACCGTCTTTCCCTCCAATATCAAAAAATTGTGCCGCATGATCATCGACCAGGGCCTGGATGTCACCTGGTCCTGTTTCGCCCGTGCCGACTACGTCAATCCGGAACTGTTGCATATCATGAAACAGGCAGGATGCCACCAGATCATGTATGGCATCGAGTCGGCCGACGAAAAGATCCTCGCCAACATTCAAAAGAATTGCTCCCGGGAAAAAAGTATCCAGGCCATCGCCATGACCCGGGCCGCCGGAATCGACTCCCGCTGTACCTTCATGCTCGGCAATCCTGGCGAAACCGTCGCCACCATCCGCGCCACCATTCGTCTGGCGCAAGAATTGAATCCCGACATCGCCGTATTCAATATCACCATGCCCTTCCCGGGAACACATATGTTCCGCTGGGCCAAGGAGCAAGGTTACCTCCGCTGTGAAGACTGGGATAGCTACGATCTGGGCACTCCGATCCTGATGTTGCCGACCATCTCCGCCGATGAAATCATCTCCATGTACCGACTCGCCTATCGTTCCTTCTACCTCCGACCCCGTTTCATTCTTTCCCGGCTGCGAAGAATCCAATCGTTGGACGATTTCAAGGTGTTGCTTCGCGGGGCCATCGGCCTGGCTGGATTTGTCCGCAAGACTTTATCCTGGAAACATGACCATGAGCCTGATCGTTGAATGGGATTGTCCATTCAGGTCGAGGGGATACAACATCGGGGATGAATTGCGATCATCCGACCGGTTTACCGCTCCTCTTTGGCCGCCTCCAGGTAGAATTCGTCCAATAGAGCAAACAGCTGATCCTTGATATCGCTGAACTCATCCATTTTTCGTTCCGCCCCGGTGGTATCCCCCTCACTCGCCAACTTCACCGTGGCGCGCGCCACCTCATGAACCTGAAGATGGACCTCCCCGACCCGTTGAAAACTGTCCATGCCACCGAAGCGGGCGCTACCGTCGCTGTAGTACCATTTGCCAAAGTCGCACTCTCGTCCGCTGGCCACCTGCTCGGGTCTGAGATCGCTGCGGCCGCGGAGGACGTTTTCCAGCTTGCCCAACCACTTCAAATGGGCTCCCTTGATTTTTTCCACCGGGAAAGGTTCCGCGGTCATGGTCAGATCGTGAACCGAACGTTCCAACTGGCGGCCTGGAACAGCCACCGAGTTGATCAACAGCGACGTATGATGAATGGCACCATGGACCAGGGCGAAGGTATGCTGGATGTCCTGAACCTTGACATTGGCCCGGGTTGTGGCTGCGGCCGCCTCCTGGGCGGAGGTGGAAACCCGTTGGGCGGACGCATGAATTTTTTCCGTCTGTCGCGCCAAGGTATCCGCTGCGGAGGCCGCCTCAGCCGCCAGGCGGGCGACATCGGTGGCGCTGTGGGCGGCCTCCATGGCGGAACGCGCTATATCTTGTGCCACTAGGCTCAATTCCTGAGAGCTGCGCGTCACCTCGCCAGCGGCATGGGCCACCTCGTTCATGGATCGGGCTATGCCGCTGATGCTGTCGGTTTGTTCGTCAACGGCACTGGAGATCTCTTCGTTGGATTTGTCGATGCGTCCGATGCTGTCGACGATCGACCGATTCGCTTCAGCCACTTGACGGGTGTTATCCTGAATTTCCTGGATTCTGGACGAGATCAAATGCGTCGCCTCGGTAGTCTGACGGGCCAGTTCCTTGACCTCGTTGGCCACGACGGCAAATCCCTTGCCCGATTCCCCGGCCCCGGCGGCCTCGATGGAGGCGTTCAGTGCCAACATGTTGGTTTGGTCCGCAATGCCGATGATCAGATCCAGGACCTTGCCGATCTCCGCGGTGGAATGGTCCAGTCTGGCCATCACTTCATGGGTTCCCTGGGCCTGCACATTGGCCTGTTGCGATTCTCGACTTGCTTGCTGACAGCGAAAGCGAACCTGTTCCAGTGACAAGGTCATTTCGCTGACCGAAGCGGCCACGGCGGTGACCGAGTCGTCCACCTTGCCGAGACTCTCATTGACACCGGTGATGCTGGTAGTGATCTCCTCCGATGACAAGGCCATGGTATGGATGTTGTTGCTGGTTTCCTCCGCGCCGGCGGCAATGGAGGCAATGTTGTCGGAAAGCTGTTCCGTGGCGGAGGAGATTGCTCCCACCTGCTCGGTGGTATGGAGGATCACTTCCCGGATGGTGGTCACCTGTCGCTCCACCAGATCGTGATCCAGGGCCGTCTCTTCCGATAGACGGAGGCTGCGTACCGAATCTTCCGCCAACATTTGTCGTACATCCGCCAATTCGTTCACACAGGCGGCCATGGAGTGGGTTTGCAAGAATACCTGACGAATGGTGGTTCCAAACCGGGAAGTCATGAGATTGACATCTCTGGCAATTTGCCCCATTCCATCCCATGGTTCGGGAGGGAGAGGTATCCTGTGGGTCAGATCGCCGCGAGAGATGCGGTCGATGGCTTCGCTCAGGTGGGCCATGGGTCGTTGCACAATGCGCACCAGCACCAGATGGATCAACAGGATCAATGCTGGAATGGCAACCGCGACCACCGTCATTGAGACCATGCGTGCCGACCTGAGATGTCTTTCGCTTTTGGCCTGGGACAGGGTGAGTTGGAAAACACCCCGTACCGGGTGTTCCGAACCATGACAGGCATGACAGGGTTCACGGTTGAGCAGCGGTGACAAAATGGTCATGCGTCCCATGCCATCCGTGCCGACACTGGTCAGTACAACCTCCTGGCGTTCCTGGATGGCTTCCTGGAACTTGTCTTTCATCGAGGCATCCATGTTTCGACCGTCCGCCTTGGGAAAGAAGGCCTCAGAGCCATCGATACGGTAGATGCCCATGGTTTCAAGCCCCTCGACCTCTTTCAGTTTGTCGATAAAGTCGTGAGCGATAGGTGCCTGACCCGCCAGCATGATGGCTTGCAACCCTTGGCTGGCGGTTTTAGCGATGCGAGCAATGGCATCGCGGTTTTGCTCCGCCAGGCCTCGTTCCAAAAAGTGAATCAATATCAGACCCAACGCCATCAGCAGTACCGCCCCCAGGACTCCGGTGACCGCAAGTATTTTGCGACTGACCGATCGGCGGATAAAAGATGATAATGAAGAATAGATGGTCATGGTCAACGTCTGTACCTGATTGTTCCGCATTATTTGGGCTGTATTTGGCGTCCCCGGCCGATTACATTCAGTCTGTCCATGAATATTAGACAGAAAAAATCACATAAAATCAGATTTGTTGCGTGAAAACGATACTGAATTTTGCACCATTTTCCCTGGAATTGGCAACATGAGTTACCTTGAAAACCATCTTATTTTTCCATCAATCCATTCATCTGGCTCCTGTTGGAATTGATGGTTCAGGAAAGTAGTTCTACTTCGTTACTTTCATCAACTTGAGAAAACCATTAACAGTGTACTGATATATTAAATAAATATTGAAAGAAAAAAGGGGTCTGGGGGATTGCCCCCAGGGTTTTGACTTTGTTTTTGTTTTTGACTTTGATTTTCACGCG
>JADFZF010000420.1 GCA_015232645.1 Magnetococcales bacterium
GGATTCCCCCTTCCCAGACCCATCCCATCAACTTTTTACCCACCAGGGTCCGACTCCCGCCACCCCAAGGAAAAACAAGCCTATGAGCAACGATACCAGCAATGTGACCATCACCGGCGGAACCACGGCGCAACAAACCAGCATCCTTACCGCCCACGCCACCGCCATCAGCCATCTGCAAACCGCCATCGGCAAGATTTCCACCAGTGGCACCCTCCTCAACCTATGGTTCGGAAGCAGTTCCAGCAGCACCCAGACTCAGGTCAGTACCATTCTCAGCCAAACCTTGACCGGCTTGCAAAGTGACACTTTCGTTTACGACCTGACCGATGATTTGACCTCATACCTGGCCTTTTTTGAGGTCGTTCTCATCTTCAATGCCCCCGATTCCTCGACAACCTCCGCCGATACCGAGGTCGATGTCGCCCTCTGGGACCAGTTTTGGTCAATGCAGGCCATGGACAGCGACGATGCCGCCACCTCCCTGGTCTTTTCGCTGCTTCATCAGGCCTGCCTATGGTTCAACATCTCCAGCATCAACGAACCGGATGGAACCCAGAGCCAAGAGCTTGCACAACTGTTTGCCTCGTCCAGCCCCGCCAACGCCTTGTTGTCGGTACGCAACTTTGTCTATTACGTCCAGGCAGCGAGTTCGTAAATGATGGCACTCGTGCATGCGGACCTCAACATGTTTTCCATTTTTTTGTCCACCCCTGCCAACGGGTAACGACCGTGATCCATTATCAAACACCGCTCTCCACCCTCCCGCGGCCGACCAAAACCATCAGCCAACTCCCCAAGCGGATCCAGGACCTGATCCGCTGCTTCAACCAGGCTCCCCGTCATCCGTATCCACGGATCGAAAACGCTGGCAGCCGCAAGAGCGATGCCTGGTTCCAGGTCTTCCAGCAGGCCTCCTGCCCCATGATCGTCAAAGGTTATCTCCAGGGGACCGACCTGGATGGGGTCAACTTTGAAGACTTGCGCACCCGCGCCGGACACCATGTCCTCGACCCCAACCAGAAACCGATGTTGATGGCACGCAGCTACGGCAGCTGGCTCGAAGAGGATGAACCCATGACCCTGTCCGACTATCTGGATCGGGTGGTGCTGAATCCCGCTCCGGTCGATGAAGTCTGGTACGTCCGCTATCGCAATCTTCGTATCGGTGAAAGCTTCCGCCAAGCCCTGGGGCTCATTCAACCCCCCTTCCTGAACCGGGACGAAATCAATTTTCCCTGCATCTGGTTCGGTCGCCGCGGACATTTTTCCAAACTGCATACCGATCCGTACGACAATTTCGTTCTATGCGTCATTGGAAAAAAACGTTTCTATCTCTTCCCGCCCGACGAAATTGCCCATTTGTACATGCAACCCCTGAACAATACCAGTTTTCTAACCAGCCCCATCGACCCACGCAACGCCTCGACCCAGACCTATCCAAGTTATCGCCCCGAAACGGTCATCACCGTCGATATCGAACCGGGTGACCTGCTGTATGTCCCGTTTGGATGGCCGCACTTCGTTGTCTGCGAGCAAAACAATTTCATGTACAACTATTGGCGCTCCACCCACCTGCCGCCGCTCTTTCTCCTTGGGAAACAAGCCTCATGAACAATCATTCGACATCGGCGCCGCTGCAATTTCATTCGGTCGCCACACTGGGGGACCTCCTGCAACGACGGGGCTCGCTGATGGGGGATCAACCCGCTTTCGCCTTTCTGGGAACCGACCTGAACGTTTCCCAAACCGACAGCTTCGGGACCTTGTGGGCCAGCGCTCAATCCCTGGCGCAACGATTGCGACAATCCGTTCCCGGTCCCTCCATCGCCGGGCAGAAGATTTTAGTGGTTCTACCGCCCGGATTGGCTTTTGTCCGGGCCATCTGGGCTGTCTGGTATGCCGGTGCCGTGGCCGTTCCCTGCCCGCCTCCCGATCATCAAGCGGCCCTGACCCGCCTGCAAACCATCGTTCAACACGCCGACTGCCACATCGCCATCACCACTGCCGATTTTTCCCG
>JADFZF010000421.1 GCA_015232645.1 Magnetococcales bacterium
CATGAGTTCCCGGCAACTTCCTGATGGCACCATCGTTTCGCCGCGACTCGAAGACATGTATCCCTTTCTGGATCCCGATGAACTGGCGTCCAATCTTTTCGCTGCGGAGGCATCATGTTGAACCATGGCAAACATTTGTTCGAGGGTCTCTTTGTTCTGGAAATGGCGAACAATCATTGGGGCCGTCTGGACCGGGGTTTGAAAATCATCACCGATTTTTCGCGTATCGTCCGCTTCAATAATGTCAAGGCAGCCATCAAACTGCAAATGCGCGACATCGATTCATTCATCCACAAAAATTTCCGGGATTGTCAGGATATTCGTTACATCAAAAAAACCCTCGATACCCGTTTGTCGCGTAGCGATTACGAAACGCTCGTGCAAGCCATTCGGAGTGCGGGGTGTATTCCCATGGCCACCCCATTCGATGAAATCTCCGTCGAACTGTGTGAAAAAATGGGTATCGATATCATCAAAATCGCCAGTTCCGATTTGAATGACTGGATTCTGGTCGAAAAAATTGCCAAAACCCGCAAACCCGTCATCGTTTCGACCGGGGGATCGTCGCTCAAGGATATCGATGATCTGGTGAAATTTTTTTCCAATCGCAACATTCCCCTGGCCATCAACCACTGTGTATCGATCTATCCGAGTGAAGATGACGAGTTGGAACTGAACCAGATCGATTTTTTGCGTTCGCGCTACCCGGAGCATGTCATCGGGCTCTCCAGTCACGAATATCACGACTGGACAGCGTCGATTCTGATGGCCTATGCCAAGGGTGCCAGGACTTTCGAACGCCATATTGACATCGACGCGGATGGCATTCCGGTTTCTCCCTATTGTTCCCTGCCGCACCAGATCGATGAATGGTTCAAATCCTGGAAGAAAGCCGTCGCCATGTGTGGCGGTTCGGGTCTGCAAAAACGGATTCCCCAAAAAAAGGAGATTGTCTACCTGGATCACCTGGTACGTGGCGTCTATGCGCGTCGGGATATGGCTGTTGGAGAAGTATTGACCGATGACGATTGCTATTTGGCCATTCCGCTGCAAAAAGGCCAGATTTCCTGCCGTGAACTGATGAACGGTGAACGCCTGTTGCGTCCCGTTATCAGGGATGCGCCCTTCATGATCGATGACATCGATAGTCCCTATGCGGAAAGACCGGAACTGAAACAATTGATTTATCAGAGAGGGTTTTAAATTGAAAAACGAATGAAAACCGGGGATGGAGGTCCAGGAGGAAGGGCTGCCGCCCTTCCTCCTGGCGGGGTTTGGGGCGGAGCCCCAATAAAATCTTTCTTTCCAATTTTTTTATCCGAGGGTTAAAAGACAGCCTCTCAGTCAGGGTCCCATGAAAAAAATCAGTGTTGTTGCTTCGTGTTTCAATGAGGAAGAGAACGTCGAAGAGCTTTATCGACGGGTGGTCCTTGTTTTCGAAAATCTGGCCAGATACGAACTGGAAATGGTTCTCATCGACAATGCTTCCACGGATGCAACCGCCGCCAAGCTGCGGGGTTTGGCCCAAAAAGACAAACGGGTCAAAGTCATCCTGAATGCCAGAAATTTTGGCCACATCCGCTCCCCCATGCATGCGTTCCTGGCCGCCACGGGTGATGCGGTGATCACCATGGTGTCGGATTTGCAGGATCCTCCCGAATTGATTCCAACATTTCTGGAAGCCTGGGAAGAGGGGTTCTTGAAAGTCGTGGCCGTCAAGCCAACGGCGCAGGAAAATTTTATTGTTTTCAATCTGCGAAAATTATTTTATCGCTTTCTCAACGCCATCTCGGAAATTCCTCTGATCAATAATTTCACCGGCTTTGGGCTTTATGATCGAATTGTTGTCGAACACATGCGTGCCCTTCAGGATCCCTATCCCTATTTCAGGGGACTTGTAAACGAAATTGGCTTTTCAATGAAAACAATAACATTTGATCAACCACGCCGGATGCGCGGATTGACCAAATGAAAACAATAACATTTGATCAACCACGCCGGATGCGCGGATTGACCA
>JADFZF010000422.1 GCA_015232645.1 Magnetococcales bacterium
GTTTCAATCAAGGGCACAGTAGTCACCCTAGGCCGTTCGAGGTGTTCATGTTCAACCGGATTAAAGACGATATCCAGGTGATCCACAAGCGGGATCCGGCAGCCCGTGGTTTTTGGGACGTATTGTTGTGTTATCCCGGGTTGCATGCCGTTATCGGCTATCGTCTGGCGCACGGGCTGTGGCGGCGAGACTGGTTTTTGCTGGCGCGCCTGGTCTCCCATGTGGCCCGTTTCTTTACCGGCATCGAAATCCATCCCGCCGCTCGGATCGGCAAGGGTTTTTTCATCGATCACGGCATGGGGGTGGTCATCGGCGAAACGACGGAAATTGGGGATGACGTCACCATCTATCACGGCGTCACCCTGGGGGGGACCAGTTGGAACAAGGGCAAGCGCCACCCCACCCTGGGGGATGGTGTCATCATCGGAGCGGGTGCCAAAGTCCTGGGGCCGTTGATGGTCGGAGCCAATGCCCGCATCGGCTCCAATGCCGTCGTTGTGGAAAATGTCCCCGAAAACACCACCGTTGTCGGCATTCCCGGACGGGTCATCATGGGAATGAATCAGCCGGTACGCCCTGATTCGCCCCTGTTTCCCGCCTACGGTCAGATCGAATCCATGCCCGACCCGGTCGCCAAGGCGGTCGTCTGCATGTTGGAGCAGGTTCATCACCTGGAACATCGTCTGAAATCCCTGGAACAGCACCAAACCGTAGATCCCCCCCCGTCCCGGGAGAACAAGTCATGAGATTGACTACACGCGGTCGTTACGCGGTCACGGCGATGCTCGACATATCCGTCCATGGCCAAACCGGGCCGACCAACTTGTCGGATATCTCCAGCCGTCAGGAGATATCCCTGTCGTATCTGGAGCAGCTTTTTTCCAAGCTCCGCCGCAAAGGGTTGGTACGCAGTGTCCGCGGTCCAGGAGGGGGGTATCTGCTGGCGGCACCGCCAACCACCATCAGTATCGCCGATATCATTCGTGCCGTTGACGAACCCATTCAGGCGACTTCGTGCAGCAGTCCGGAAGGATGCCGGCGCAGCAGTCGTTGCATCACCCACCACTTTTGGCAGCGTCTGGGCGATCATCTGACCGGTTATCTGGAATCGGTCAGCCTGGAATTGTTGGTTCAGGAAGCCTGCCATCAGGGCCTGGAAGGGGCGCTGACCGAAGTGACCAAGGACATTCCGTGATTTATCTGGACCATAATGCTACCAGCAGCCTGCATGTCGAGGCGGCCGAGGCTATGCATGCCCTGATGCAGGAGCCGACAGGCAATCCGGCATCGGTCCACGGTCCAGGTCGTCGGGCACGACAACATTTGGATCAGGCCAGGCGTGGGGTAGCCAACCTTTTCGGGGTCCATGAAAGCCTGGTCTGTTTCACCAGTGGCGCTACCGAAGCCAATAATCTGGCCATTTTCGGGGTTTCCGGGAGGCGTGATGCCCCCGGACACGTCATGACCAGCCGCATCGAGCATCCATCGGTTTTGGAGGCCTTCCGTCGGCTCGAACGCCTCGGGCATCGGGTGACCTGGCTCGATTGCGATGGTAGCGGTCGCATCAGCCCCGAATCATTACAACGGCACATGAGCACCGATACCTTCCTGGTTTCCATCATGCACGCCAACAATGAAACCGGGGTGATTCAACCCATCGAAGGGTTGGGGGCGGTCTGTCGTGACCATGGGGTATGGTTCCATACCGATGCGGTGCAGAGTATCGGTCGCCTCCCCTGGGACAGGGAGGCGATGCCGGCGGATCTGGTTTCCCTGTCGTCCCACAAGCTGGGGGGCCCCATGGGAGTCGGCGCCCTGATCATGAATCGTTCCGTGGCCTTGGATCCCATGCTTGTGGGAGGCGGTCAGGAGCGGGGCCGGCGCTCAGGTACCCCGAATCTGCCGGGAATCGTCGGTTTCGGCGCCGTGGCCCGATGGATCGATGGCCAGCGCCTGCCAATGGTCCAAAACATGACCCGGTTGCGCGATGCCATGGAGCAACAACTCCTGGATC
>JADFZF010000423.1 GCA_015232645.1 Magnetococcales bacterium
CAGACAGGTTATACCCCGTCACCCAGTGGCTGCAACCATGATTCTGGTCTGCTCCCGACCTGCATGCCCGGGTTGAAGCGCAAATACTGTTTGCCAAGCTTGAAATGTTGTTATTTGCTTTCATTTGCAATTTCTGCCATCTTTTTCAGATCTGCTTTAATGGTCTGCTCCGTATGTTCCGATATTTGGTGAAAGGATTGCGACATGAAGAAAATCTATCCGCTGGTTGTCATGGGTGCCTGGATGCTCGGGGCATGCGGGGGGGGAGGTAATGCTACCTCGGAAAGCAGTGCAACAACCACGGTCAGTGGTTCCGCCGTCGAGGGTCCGATCAAGGGGGGCAGTATCACGGTAAAAAACGGTGAAGGCAGCACCATTGCCAGTGCCACCAGCAAAACGCTTGACGACGGCACCTACTCGGTCACGATACCAACCAACCAGCCTCTGCCCTGGATCATCCAGGTAGGTACGGATGGCGTCGATACAACGACAGGCGAAAATATTCCTTATCCTCTGACCACTCTGGTCACCTCCGCCACGCAGACCACGGCCAATATTTCCGTCATGTCCACCCTGTTGACAACGGCGGCACAGAATGCCCAGGGTAAGCTCTCTTCTGTCAATGCAGGCAATCTGGCCACACTGGCCAAGAGCATGACACAAAACTTTGGCTTGAACGTGGATGGCGAAGACAGCAACCTTGATATCATTACATCGCGCATCACAGCCAAGATTGCTGCGTCGTTCACCAAGGCCTCGGAGGCCGAGGGTGAACTGATCCGGCGCACAGCCCTCAGCATGAATGGCACCAGTAACATCGAGGATTTTCAGACCAGCCTCGTGCGGCATCTGGGTACCGATCTATCTGATGGCAAGATCGACGCCCGCAAGAGTGTGGGTGGGGTGGTGAGCGACATGACCGATGCGGAAACACCTCAGAACAAACTGGCCAAGCTGACTGGTGTCGTGAAAACGCATGAAGCGACGGTGGTACTCGAAACTGCCACCAACCAGCTTGCCGTGACCAGGAAAAACGGCGAGGAGATACCGGCCAGTACCGTCAAGACCACTCTTGCCACAAACATGGCGGCCATGGTCAACAGGAACGAGGGAACACAAACCACCGCCGCCGAAATGCAGACACGCATGGCCGACGTGCCGGTCTCCGCGAATCTGCGCACCGAGGGTCTTGCGGCTGTTGAAAACGTTTTGTTGATGGATAGTGCCAATCCACGGTTTCTCGAACTCCAACAAGCCTATACGACCAACAAGATTGCCACCGGCATGAAAGAGTCCGCCGTGGCGGCGGCCTTGCAAATCCCCGATTCGGGCACAACCACCAACCTGCTCACCCAGGTCAGGAGCGAAGCCAGGACGCTCGCAGCCAACATCATGTCCAGTGCCATCAATACCGATAAATTGATGACAGCCCTGAGACCGGCCTCGATTGGACCGACCAACGCACGTACTGGTGACTTCGTAATTGTATCCGGAGGCACTTTCGAGATGGGGTGCGGATCGTGGCAGTCGGGTTGTTTTGATAATGAGAAGCCTGTGCATTCTGTAACGGTGGGAAGTTTCGAGATTGGGAAGTATGAGGTGACGCAGAAGCAGTGGAAGGCTGTTATGGGGTCGAATCCGTCCTCTTTCAGTTCTTGTGGAGATGATTGCCCTGTCGAGATGGTGACTTGGAATGATACTCAGGATTTTATTGCCAAGTTGAATCAACAGGAAAAAGGGTGTACATACCGCTTGCCAACGGAGGCAGAGTGGGAGTATGCGTGTCGGAGTGGTGGCAAGCAGGAGAAGTATTGCGGGGGAAATGATGTTGACCAAGTTGCGTGGTATGGTAGCAACTCTGGAAACAAGACGTATCCTGTCGGACGAAAGGTTGCGAATGGTTTGGGAGCGTATGACATGAGCGGGAATGTGTGGGAGTGGGTGGCGGATTGGTACGGAAGCGATTATTATGCCAGTTCACCGAAAGAGAATCCGAAAGGACCCTCCAAAGTC
>JADFZF010000424.1 GCA_015232645.1 Magnetococcales bacterium
CAAAGAGGAACACAAAAAAACCGTCGTACCGCGTCAATGAAAACAGACCGTGAAATGCCTGCCAGTCTGACGCGCTCGACCCGGGGCCAACCTGGCAGTGACAATGCGCCCCGTCCGGCCAAGAACACGCAAGGATTCAATCTGGACCTGGGAGAATCCAATGATTCCGACGATGACAATTTTACGCGCTATTGAAGATGCAGGCAGGTACCATCCAGAATCGAAAAAAACGGACAATACCGTTGTTAACAGCCCGGTGAACCCCTGAAACGCTGTAGTCAAGCGTCCGAAAGCTGCCGTGGGTCATGTCGCGATGGGCATTGAGAAGGATCGGTTTGCAGTTTGAGATGTTGTTGTCAAGCGTCCGGAGGCTGCCGTGAGCTATGTCACGATGGGCATTGGAGAGGAACGGTTTGCCGTCGAGGTGGGAATTGTACGGGAAATTCTCGACAGTCGTCCCATCGCCCGCCTGCCGAATGCCCCTCCCTTTTTGTGCGGCGTCATCGATGTGCGTGGATGCACGGTGCCGGTGGTCGATCTGCGCATCAAGCTCGGTCTGGCAGCGGTGCCAGCCACCGACGATACACGGATTCTGGTGGTTGATCTGCCCATGGGAAACCGCAACCTGGTCATTGGCATGCAGGTGGACCGGGTGATCGAAGTTGCCGATTTTGCAACTGAAAGTCTGGAAACGGCCCCGGATATTGGTGTACCATGGAAGTCGGAGTATATTCAAGCCATCGGCCGCTTGCATGGCAACTTCGTGGTCATTTTTGATATGCAGCATTTGTTCGGCTCGGGTGACATGGCCAGCCTGCATCCACTCCCTGCCCAGGTTTGAATTAAAAATTCAGGTCATATCATGGATGGTTTGCGGTTACTCATCATCGTTGGTATTCCCGGGATTCGGCGTACCCTGGTGGACATTGTGGGCGCGGATCCGCTGTTGAGTGTGTCGGGAGCCGTGGCAGACCCCCTCATGGCGGCAATACGCATTGCCAAAGAAATTCCGGACGTCGTGATCCTGGATCTGGCAACACCGCGCATGGATGCTGTCACCTTTCTCCAAAAATTGATGGAACAATGCCCCTTGCCGGTTGTGGTCCTGGCAACCCGGGACAAGACAGGTTCCGCCGCCTTGACGGCAGCCTTGGATGCCGGGGCCATGGAAGCCATCGTCCTGCCAGAAACGGAAGTCCGAGAATATCTGCTGGCTTCGACTCGTACCATCCTGAATAAAATCAAATCAGTAGTTAGTCGGTTCAGGGGTGGAAAACGCTCTGTACCAACGTTGACCATTCAGCCCAAACTGACGGCTGACGAACTGTTGCCTCCGCCCACTCATGGGGCACATGTCCAACAGACCGAGAAAGTCATTTGCATGGGAGCTTCCACAGGTGGAACAGATTCGCTGCTGGTGGTGTTGGAAAAAATGTCACCACGTTGTCCGGGAATCCTGATCGTGCAGCATATGCCGGAGGGTTTTACAACCACATTTGCCAGACGACTCAACGATTCATGCAGCATTTCCGTCAAGGAGGCTGAAAACGGCGATGCGGTCCTCCCGGGGCGGGCATTGCTGGCCCCCGGCAATCAACACATGCTCCTGGCCCGGCGGGGAGATCGTTATCATGTCGAGGTCAAGAGTGGCCCCCTGGTATCCCGGCATCGACCTTCGGTGGATGTGCTGTTTCGTTCGGCGGCGCGCAGTGCCGGCAGCAACGCCATCGGTGTCATCATGACCGGCATGGGTGATGATGGTGCCCAGGGTTTGCTGGAAATGCGGCAGGCGGGAGCCATCACTTTCGCTGAACATGAATCATCATGCGTGGTGTATGGCATGCCGAAAGTGGCCATCGAACGGGGCGGAGCAGAATTTATCGTGCCGTTGTCGAAAATGGCCGACAAGATCACCCAGGTGGCAAACAAACGAAAATGACAATATAAGTTAAATAGGGTCTCCTCAAAAAGTTTTTAACTTTGATTTTTCACGTGATTTTGTATTTGTGGCA
>JADFZF010000425.1 GCA_015232645.1 Magnetococcales bacterium
CCTCAGCTTGCCCCATCTGTTGCATACCACCCTGGAATCCATTCCCCGGTCCATCCCCTATTTATCGGTCCATCCCGCCCTGTTGTCCCAGTTTCGTCAACGCGCCGCCAACCTCACCGGACTTAAAATCGGTCTGGCCTGGCGAGGCAATCCACAGCATAAAAATGATCGGAACCGATCCATCCCGACTCCGGTACTGGCCCGATTGTGTCAATGGCCTGGTTGTCATATCATCGGTTTGCAAAAACAAACGCACGCCGATGATCTGGAAACATTCAAAGAGTGCCATAGGTTTGTCGATTGGAGTCCGTGGCTGGTGGATTTTGCGGCGACCGCCGCGGCGATTGCCTGTACCGATCTGGTGATCGCGGTGGATAGCGCCGTCATTCATCTGGCCGGGGCATTGGGCCATCCTGCCTGGGTCCTCCTGCCCATGGTGCCCGACTGGCGCTGGGGAATGGATGCCGAGGTCTCACCATGGTATCCCGGCATGCGGCAGTTTCGGCAAATACAACCCGGCAATTGGGAGCAGGTCATTGGCCGTGTGACAGAGGCCATTCGAAATTTTCAGAATGGCAACCATTTTGCAGATTCGTGAACATACGCGGGACCGGCAATAGATCCCCGCCAGCTCTCGGAGCGATCGTATTGGCTTGGCCAATAGCGTAAACATGGACGGTTTGGAAGGTTCCGCATGGTACAACCAATGGGTGAAATCAGCCTGAACAGTCCCCGAGATGGGTCGGGAAAGGGAGCGATCCCTTGCCGGCGGATTGAGGGCCAGGCCTCCAGGTGCTGCTCTTGTTTCCCAGCGTGCCCATCAATCGATCCGCACGCGACCTTGCAAATCGTGAAAACACTCTCTGCCGCCCAAGGTCATTTGTGGTAAGATGATCAGCCGGTACAGCTTGGAACGGCCGGGTGGAGGTCAAGACCGACGGGATGATGATTTGTGACTGAACCATCCAAGACAAAGTTGGAAAAAGGGGAATATCTTATTTCCGATCCAGCCCTTTTGAACAACATGCGTACCGCCCGGGAAGTCCTGGTTCCTGGTCTGCCCACCATTTTCGCCCCCCGCTACACTCCCATTACCACTCAACTGATCCAAAGGCTCGAAAGACGCGGCATTCCAACTGTATTTGCCGAAACCATCAAGGAAATATCGGTGGTGACGACTGTCGCGCAGATGGAAAAAATGTTTACCGTGA
The DNA here is from genome assembly GCA_015232645.1 of Magnetococcales bacterium. Lineage (GTDB taxonomy): Bacteria > Pseudomonadota > Magnetococcia > Magnetococcales > UBA8363 > UBA8363. The sequence goes on from JADFZF010000425.1 coordinate 1,212, forward strand.
TCGAAACCATCGTCGCCAAGGCCATGGTCGGGATGGAAGATATTGCCCTGACGGTGCAAAATCAGCAACAGTTGCACACCCTGGAACAATTGATGCGGGATAACCTGGCCGATATCGAAAATTTGTTCGCCTGTGACCCCACGGAAAAATTGACGGCCCTGACCCAGCATCACAGTGGTACGGCACGACACAGTATCGTGGCCAGTTTCCATCTCATGGCCATCGGTCGGGAATTGGGTTGGAGTGACGAAAAGATCGTCAAGGGGGCCATGGCGGTCTTCAATCACGACGTCGGTAAGACCAAAATCAAGTTGGAAACCCTCGACTGGCCGGGAAAACTCAACAGCGACCAATGGAAGGAGATGCAGTCCCATACCCTGCTCGGAGGGCGGATGTTGTATCGCAGCGGAGAACAACCCGATCTGGCCATGTTGACAGCCCTTTTGCACCATGAGTGGTATGCCAGCGTCAAGGGTAAGGGTTATGGGGGGTTAACACTATTTGCCAGTTTTCTCAAAGAGGCCCTTGACGAAGATATCCCTCGGATTGTCTCGGAGTTGGATCAAAACGACCTGGATATCATCATGGCGTCATCGTTGGTGGACATGGTTTCCGCCCTCGAAGAAAGCCGGGCCTACAAACGGCAGTTGGATTCGTTCAAGGTATTGATCATCATGAACTCCGACGCCATGATGGGCCATTTTCATCCGCAACATTATGCCGCCTGGCATCGCATCTACATGCGACAAAACCCCGATCTGTTACCCAAGGGCAAACGTTTTGCCCTGCCCCG
>JADFZF010000426.1 GCA_015232645.1 Magnetococcales bacterium
GCCGTCGTGAGCGGTGGGTTGAACGGCTTGCAGGTGTGTTGTCCCGGCATCGGTCCGGAGATCCATGGCTGCCAGAACGACCGGTTGGTTGTTTTGATCGGCACCATTTTTTTCTTTTTCCAGGAGGGCGATAAACGACGTGGGCGACTCCGGGCGCAGGGGTACACCCAGGGCTTGCCAGAGTCGGACCCGTGCCAATTGCTCCTGATACCGATTGCGCACCAGATTGGTACCCAGGGTAAACACCTCATATTGGGCATCGAGAAGATCCAGCAAGGTGCGCGTGCCGGCCTGAAACTCCTCTTCCATGCCGGCCAGGGCTTTTTCACTGGATTGCAACGCCTTGGTCAACCAGATGATCGAAACCTGCTGGTTTTTGATATCCATGCGCGCCTGATTGGCGTCCCGCATGGCCAGGTCGCGAACCGCTTGCAGCGTGGCGAGCATGTTTTCCTTGCGACCTTTGGCCTCGCGGATACGGGCGTTGGTTTCGCCACCGCTGAACAAGGGCACGTTGAGGTTGAGCAGGAGACTCTGGGCATCGACCGTGTTCTTGACGGACGCACCCGAACTTCCTCCCAACTCCGAATCCCAGGAACGGCTGCTCCGGAAGCTTAAATCCACCGTCGGATAGTGGCCGGCACGTTCGATCTTGATCGCATACTGGGCGGCTTCCAGGCGGGATCTGGTGGCCTGAATATCTGGCCGGTTTTCGATCCATTTTTGGAGTTGTTCCTGCATTTTTTCCGGTTCCAGCCAGTCAACGGGTTCCCGCCAGGAGAGTTCCGGCAACGTCATGTCCGGCGATGGGTTGGCCCCGACCACTTCCCGAAAAGCAATAGCGGCTTTTTCCAGGGTATTGAGGGATTGGACATAGCTGGCTTCGGCCTGTTCGGCCCGGGATGAAGATGTTTCTACGTCGGTTGCTGTCGATTCGCCAGCTTTCTGACGCAGACGGTTGACCTCCCGATGGCGTTTCGTCACCTTTCGGTATTTTTCCCCAAGTTCAAGAACCTCTTTTGCTTCCAGCCAGTTGGCGGCAACCGTGGCCACATTCAAAGCCACCTGCTGACGGGCATCTTCCATATCAGCCAACGCTGCGGCGACCACCGCAGCACTCTGGTCGTGACCCAGGGCGTCGCGCCGATTGTAAAGGGGCTGGCGTAACGTCAATTCCACCACGGTGGATAAATTTTTGCTGGTCACGTCCCGGTTGACGTAATGCGTTTCATCAAAAATGGTTTTTCCGGCACGCAAGTTGGCCAGAGGCAGGAGTTTGGCCAGGGTTTTGGGATTTTCTTCCAGAGAACTCCGGAGCTGTGCCTCGGCTTTGTGAATCTGGGGATTGCTCGCCTGGGCATTGTCCACCGCCGTCCAGAACGAACGGACATCCGCCTTCACGGTCTGATAAATCAGCAGAATAACCAGGGAGATACATCCCCCGATCAGGGTCGAGCGTTTCAAAAAGACATGGGGAGGGTGAGGCATGGGGACCTCTGGCCAATAAAATGAAGAATCCTGACCCATGAAAAGCAATACTCAGGCCAATCGATTTGATATTGGGATATCCGCGACGCGCTGACGCGCTTTGCCGGGAAAATATTTAACTTATACTCTTATATCAGAAAGTTACGTGTCATTTGCCGATCCAGGGAAAAGCTCTTGCGAATGCCCGGTGATTGACCAATGGGGTGCCGATGGTCGTTGCCTCCTGTCGTCATTGACGAAATATTGATTCATTCGGCCCTTCTTTTTAACCTGTATTGACTATTTATTGTGTAGCATCCGTTCCATGAAACCATTCCAGCCTGGGAGAGTTCATCATGGAACACCTGCCGCGCAATCTGTTCGTCGGCTCCTTTACAGGATCGGCGATTCTTCTCCTCCTGATCGAAAAGCGGGAGAGACGCTGATATGGATTTCTTATATCATCCATGCGGCGTTGGCAGTCATCGTGTTCGTCTGCCGGGCGATTGTGCTGTTCTTGCCGGAGAATTCTC
>JADFZF010000042.1 GCA_015232645.1 Magnetococcales bacterium
TCCGGTAAAGACAATGTACCCAATCCTAAAGTGGTCCTCGATGTCGATTGATCCCCCCGCCGCCGGATCCACTTAGCCATGAATTCGTTGCTGGCTCGCCTACCCCTGACGTTCAAGGCGCTGTTGGCCACCGTTCTGGTCGGGGCCTTGGTCTGGTTTTCCCTGGACGAATGGCAAACTCGCCACATCCGCTCCCTGTTTCATGCCCGTCTCAAAGAGATGGTGGCTGAACGGGCCGTCCACAACCGCATCCGTTTCGATCACCACATCAAAGCCCATTCACGAATGGTCCGGCTCCTGGCGGCCCAAACAAGCCTGATGGAACATTTTACCCATCTGCCCGAAACCGGCCATCCGCCCCTGATCCACTCGGACCCGCCCCCATGGCTTCCCGGTACCAGTATCTTGCGCAGCTTTGTTCCCGTACGTCACATCCTCATCATCGGGTCCGACAATACCCTTCGTGAAATCTACAGCGGCGATGATGAAATCCTCCCCAAAGCCCTCTCCTCCCCCTCCCCCATCCTCATGCAACTCAGCCTGAATCAAGAATATCTCACCATGCTGGACAACCGTCCGTTTCTTTTATCCTCCGCAGAGGTCAGGGACGTTTCCAAAAACCCCATGGGAACCTTGATGCTGGCCACCCCGTTGGATGAACACTTTCTCGAGGATATTTCCATTCAATTGGCCGATTTCAATGGCATCGTCGCCATCCTTGAGGGGAAAAAACCCCGTATCATCGTCAGCAATCATCCCCAATCGGTCGCCGCCGGGACCCTCCTGGAAGACCTTCGCAACAACTATTTCATCGCCGGGGAATCCTATTTCGATTACGGTTCCTCCGATCTGCTACTGCAACTCGTCACTCTGGTTTCCACCGAAGAGTTCGAATCTCTCGGAGCCTCCATCCTGGTGGCGGAACGTTCGCAACGCCTGATGACCGCCTTGTCCCTCATCTTTTCCGGACTCCTCATCGTCCTGTGGATGGCCGGAAAGATCAGTCAGGTCACCCGTGAGATCAACCGCTTTTCCGAAACCATCGTCGGTACCAGCTCCGACACTCGGGAAACCGGTGACGAAATCGTCGCCTTGCGGACCCGTTTCCATTCCCTGGCCCGGGAAGTCGCCGCCACCCGCGACGCCCTGAAGGCCAAGCTCGAAGAAAAAAAACGGGCGGAAATCGAAATCCTCAAACTCTCCCAGGCGGTAGAACAAAGTCCGGCCCCCGTCATGATCACCGATTCTTCGGCCCATATCATCTACGTCAACCCCAGCTTTTCCCGACTGACCGGCTACCAGTCCGATGAAATATTGGGCAAAAACTCATCCATCCTCCAATCGGTCGATACCCCCCTGGAGACGTTCGATGATCTGTGGAAAACCCTCAACGCCGGCAAGGTCTGGCGCGGTGAGTTTCACAACCGTCGCAAGGATGGTTCAACCTATTGGGAACTCAATATCATTTCCGCCATCCAGATCCCCGGGGAAGATACGACCCATTACCTGGCCATCAAAGAAGATATCTCGCTGCGCATCGAAATGGAACGCACCCTGCAACAGGCCCGGGAAGCGGCCGAAACCGCCAACCGCCTCAAGGATAACTTCCTGACCAACATCAGCCATGAATTGAAAACTCCGCTCAATACCATCACCGGCTGTACCGATATCCTCCTCGGCTCCACCTTCGGCCCCATCAACGACAATCAAAAAAAATATCTCCAGGATCTGCGCAAAGGATCCGACCGCCTAGCGGTGCTCATCGACAACCTCCTGGAGTTGTCCCGTATCACTACCGACCAATTCATCCTGGAAAACAGGGTCTACAGCATCCACCGTCTCATTGCCGGCGTGGAGCAGGTCATGCTGCCCGAGGCCCAGGACAAAAATTTGTTCTTGTCCACCCATATCGCCCCGGATGTCCCCAAACGCCTGGTCGGCGACCCCGATCGCCTGCGACAAACGTTGTTGCATGTGGTACGCAACGCCGTCAAATTCACCCGACGCGGCTCGGTCAGTCTCGGCGTGACCTTGACCCACCTGGAGCCGAAATCGGAGAAAGTCCTGTTTACCATCACCGATACCGGAATCGGCATCCCGGATACCCTTCAGGGTGCCATATTCGATCCGTTTACCCAGGTGGATCCGACACCATCGCGCCGCTACGAAGGGACGGGGTTGGGCCTCGCCATCGCCAAACAAATCATCGATATCATGGGAGGTGAAATCAGTGTCCGCAGTCAGCTGCACCAAGGCAGCGTCTTTTTCATCACCCTCCCCTGCAACCTCCCCGATCCCGACCAATCAGCACCCGCTGGGGCCCACCATGAACCTTGGGTGTTGATCTCGGGAAAAAATATCATGAATCGCCGCATCTTCATCAAACTGTTTACCTCCCTGGGGTTCAAAACCCGAGAGGCAGATCATTTTTCCCTGGTTTCCGACAGTACACCAGGTACCGGACGACAACAATTCATCCTCATCTGTCTGGATTGCTCCCATGCCCCCTCCAAAGCCATGGACGAAATCCGCAGCATCCGCGAAACATCGGACTGGAATACCCTTCCCATTCTTCTGTATACTTCCGCCAGGGAAGAGACCATGGATAAACCTTTTGCGGTTCCAGGGGTCCACCTCCTCACCAAACCCCTCAAACGTCAGCAACTGTGCGACACCGTGGAACGCGCCATGATCGAGTTTGGATTGGAAATGCCCATCGTCGCCGAAAGTCCGTCCCTTCAGGGATCCCCCCGGGTGAACGGTTCTGAACCCGACTAAGGACCGGCAAACAACCGTCCATTCCAGGTTTGCGGCCACTCAATCCCTGGAGTCAACGAACAACAGGAGCCACTCATGCACCCACACCGGATGTTTTTCCTTCTTCTACTGGCAAGTCTCATCACCCTGAGCCGGATCGGGAATGTGGAAGCCATCGGTTGGATAGGAATGACCATCGAACCCCCTCGCGGGGTCCAAGTCGGTGAAATCATCAAGCAGGGACCTGCCGATCAAGCCGGATTGCAACGCGGTGATGTCATCCGCAAGGTGGATGGACAGGATGTCCTGTCCATGGAACAGTTCGTCTACCTCGTCCATAGCCGCACCCCAGGGACTTCCATGGTCATGACTGTCCAACGTAATGGCAAGGATTTGGAAATCAAGGCGGTCCTCGAAGATGGTTGGGAGCATCAGTCGGTGGCCCAAACCCCCTTCGGTCGCCTACGCCCCGATCCTGTCGATCCCGTTTTGACCGGGCCGAAAAACGACTTCTCCCCTCAGGCACCCTCGGCAGCCGAATGGAACTCCGGTTTTCCCGGTTTTCCCCGTTTTCCCCGCGATCCCTTTCCCGAATTCTCTCCCCCTCCCACATGGCTGGGTATCGCCCCGGTGATGGCCCAGGGTGGCGTCGGTGTCATGGCCGTCGCCTCCGGCGGACCGGGTGAAAAAGCGGGCCTCAAACCGGGGGATCTGATCGTCTCCATCAACAACCAAGCCCTCTCCACACCACAGGCACTGGTCCGTTTGCTGGCCACCTTCAAACCAGGCGAAGTCATCGAAATCAACATCAACCGCGCTGGACAGTCCCAAACCGTTCAGGCCAAACTGGAGGCGCCTCCGACCACCGCCTCCCCCGTGTCGCGCTCCTCCCATGACACCTCTGCCAATGCCCCACCGGCAGCCAACCCATCGGTTAACCATTAACTCAATTTTCCCGCGGCTATAATCCTTGCGCTTTCCTCAACCTCTGTTGGCGGCGACTCTGCAACGACGCTACAAAAGATTCCTGGTGGACTGCATCCTGGCCGATGGAAACGAGGTCACCTGCCATTGTGCCAATACCGGCGCCATGACTGGCCTGAACCTGCCGGGGATGCCGGTGTTGCTGTCCTTCCACGACCAGAAATCACGACAATTCCCCTTCTCCCTGGAGCTGGTGGACGATCATTCCTCCTGGGTCGGGGTCAATACCTCCCTGGCCAACCAGGTGGTGGCTGAAGCTCTGACCCTACGAACCATTGAACCTCTCCATCCCTGGCCCACCTGGCGCCGCGAGGTCCCCTTCCTCGACAAAAACCGACTGGATTTCCTCCTGACCGGATCCGATAAGAAAAACTGCTTCCTCGAAGTCAAAAGCGTCACCCTGCGTACCGGGCGCAGCGCACGGTTTCCCGACGCCATCACCCAACGGGGGGTGCGTCATTTGCACGCCCTCTCCATTGCCGTTGATCAAGGATTCGAGGCCATGATCCTCTACCTGGTGCAACGGGACGATTGTACCCACTTCAGTCCCGCTGCCGACATCGATCCACTCTACGCCGACGCCCTCCGTCGGGCCATCGCCCACGGCGTCCAGGCCCTGTCCGTCTCTTGCCGCGTCACCCCCGAAGAAATCACCGTCTCGGACGTATTACCCATGGAGTTTCCTGGTTCATGATTCATATCAAAACGGCGGAAGAAATCACCGCCATGCGCCAAACCTGCCGTCTGGCCGCCGAAACCCTTCTGATGATCGCCTCCCATGTGGCTCATGGCATCACCACTCAGGAACTCAACGACATCTGTCATGACTTCATCGTCAGCCAAGGAGCCATCCCTTCCCCCCTCAACTATCGCGGCTTCCCCAAATCCATCTGCACCTCGGTCAACCAACAAGTCTGCCATGGTATCCCGGGCAAACGCATCCTCAAAACCGGGGATATCGTCAACATCGACATCACCACCTGTCTCAACGGCTTCCATGGTGATACCAGTAAAACATTCCATGTCGGCAAACCCTCCCCCAAAGGGATAAAAATCTGCCAGGTGGCCAAAGCCTGCCTCGACGCCGGTATACGGGCAGTCACTCCCGGGGCACGTCTCGGCGATATCGGCAACGCCATCGAACAGGTCGCCCTGGCCAACCACTGCTCCGTGGTCCGTGAATATTGTGGCCACGGCATCGGTCGTGATTTCCACGAGGAACCCGCTGTATTACATTATGGCAGGCCCCATACCGGGACTCCGCTGCAGCCTGGCATGATCTTCACCATCGAACCCATGATCAATCTGGGAAAAGCGGAAATCCGCCACCTCCCCGATGGCTGGACCGTCGTCACCCGCGATCATTCCTTGTCGGCCCAATTTGAACACACCATCCTGGTCACCGAAAACGGTTTCGAGGTCCTGACCTCACTGGATGACGAATATCGAAACTGAATACGTTCCCTGGCAGCGGCCCACGATCCATTCCTCGGATCCATCCCGTCCCTCCGCCATGGAAACAGAGCCTTCATGACCACTACGCCACCTCCCTCCTCGCCACCACTCTATAAATCGGGCTTCGTCACCATTGTCGGTCGCCCGAATACCGGTAAATCCACTTTCCTCAACCAGGTCCTTGGCCGCAAGGTCGCCATAGTCACCCACAAACCACAAACCACCCGCTCCCGCATCCTGGGCATCTCTCACCGACCTGGGGGACAGATCGTCTTCCTGGATACCCCGGGGATCCATCCCCCAGGGGCGTCCCGCCTGAACCGTGCCATGGTTCGTACTGCCCGTGATGCCTGCCGCGACGTAGATCTGTTACTGTTCTTCGCCGACCTCCCCCACGGATTGACCACCGCTGACCTGGAAATCATCCGTTCCCTTCCCCCCCAAACCGGTCCCACCTTCCTCATCCTCAATAAAATGGACCGCGTCGAACATCACGATCTGTTACCGATTTTGGCCAAAGTCGGCCAATTCCCCATGCTATTTTCCCAAGTCTTTCCCATTTCCGCGCTCCACGGCAATCATCTGGAGCCGTTATTGACAAAGATCATCGAGCTGTTGCCCCATGGACCAGCCTTTTTCCCCGAGGGTCAAATCAGCGATCAACCCGAAACCTTCATTATTGCCGAAATCATCCGCGAAAAACTGTTCCTGGCACTACATCAGGAACTGCCTTATGCCCTCGGCGTCAAAGTGGAAACCTTGACCGAACGAACCGATTCTCCGGGGTTGTGGGACATCGGCGCTGTCATCATGGTCGAACGCGATTCCCACAAGGGCATCGTCATCGGCAAGGGGGGGAATCTGCTCAAACGGGTTGGAACCCAATCTCGTCTGGAATTGGAAAGCCTGCTGGGAATTCGGATGCATTTAAACCTGTGGGTCCGGGTCAAAAACCAATGGCGAGAAAATATCGGCTTGCTGCGCTCCATGGGGTATCCCGATCATCTGGAAACAGGCGACTGAGATGGGAACACGCTTACGGGACCTGGGGTTGGTCCTTCAACGTACTGCCTTCAGGGAATCTTCCCTGGTGGTGCGATTATTGACCCGGGCCCATGGCCAACAAGCCTTTATGGCCCGCGGCATACGCCAGGATAACCGCAACGGTCGCCGGGCCGCCCTATCCGGCTTTCATACCATAGAAATCGAAGGCAGCTCCCGGTCCCCCAACGCCATGCTGCTTATGACCCGGGTGGAAATGGTTCGGGCCAGACACCACCTGACCCAAAACCCGCAAGCCATCCTCGCCGCCCAGATGCTTCAGGAAACTCTCCTGCGTCTGGCAGCCGATGCCGACCCGTGCGAGGAATTGTTCGATGCCACCTCCGCCTTCTTCGACCTCTTGGACAGTGGGGCACCGGCATTGATCGGGTTGTCGGTCTGCCTGGGCAGAATCATGCACCTTTCAGGATACGGCTGGCGCCTGGATCAATGTGCCGGTTGCGGTCGCAACGATGACCTGGCCTTCTTTTCGATCAAATACCAACAGCCCGTCTGCACCGTCTGCGGCACTCCCCATGCTCAACGTCTGTTCCCCTTGACCGCGGATGTGTCACAGATCATGCAGCACCTCCCCTGGCCCCCCGATCCCCGCAACCTTTCCAACGAAAACGCCAATTTGTTCTATCGGATCGTCGTCAACTGCCTGGGACGTCTGACCGGTGGCCCCCTGTTGACCGACAATCCCTTTCGGGCGATGATGGCCATCTCCTGATCATGCGCAACGCTCAAACCTTTCGAAACCTTTTTTCAACAGGAAACAACGATGATCGACAAGGACCTATTGGCTATTTTGGTATGTCCCCAGTGCAAGGGGGAGCTGATCCTGGTTTCCAGCAAGGAAGAGCTGGTTTGCCGGGTGGACCATCTGGCCTACCCCATCAAAAACGGGATTCCCGTCATGCTCATCGACGAGGCCCGCCGCCTCGCGGACGACGAGATTGATCCCTGAGACTCACAGTACGGGGCCGGAGTGGGGCTGTAAGCCGGGTTCTGTTCCCGCCCACCTTCCCAGGATGGGTGGGTGGTGACCATTCCTCTGGGATGACCGTTACCGGCCACCTCTAGCAACCTACCCGGGGACTGGACGGGCCACCCGATAACGTCCCCCTATTTGGTCTTGCTCCGGATGGGGTTTACCATGCCGCTCCCGTTACCGGGAGGCGCGGTGCGCTCTTACCGCACCCTTTCACCCTTGCCGGTGGATCAAGTCCCGACCGGCGGTCTGCTCTCTGTGGCACTTTCCCTGGGGTCGCCCCCGCCGGACGTTATCCGGCATCCTGCCCTGTGGAGCCCGGACTTTCCTCCAGCCTCTCGACTTCCAGGCCAGCGGCCACCCGCCCCACTCCGGGAGATCGCAATCATCTTCACTCCGTCCCCGGTTCCATCCTTATAACACGAATTCCCGGATCGGTGTAAAGGGAGGGGGGATGATCGTTTCAGGTCAGGCCGCGCAGTCTCAATATCCCGTTTCAATTCGGCGCGGATCGTTTCCAGCTCCATCTTGGTGGTCAGGTTGTCTGCCCCGAGTGCCTTTTGCGGGAATCCTGCCTGGCCATTCTTCGCGATCTTGGGCAGGATGGCCAACGCCACGTCGGTTGTAGGGGTCAATATCCCATGGCTTATTTGGGTATTTATCGAACAACCTTATGGAAAATCTGCTTCTGATCGAAAGTCGCAGATGGATACCACTGTCTGCCATAAATACACTAAATTCATTTTATCTCAGTCTATAAATCTTTTTATATATGTAATTTTTATCATCCTATATTATATTTAAAATCTTATAATGCATCATTATTATTAAATAATATTGGAATTTATCCCCGCATTCAGGAAAATACTCCCATCAAACCTCAAATACATGAAGATAAAAATGCTAATTGGCAATGATACGAATAACCAATATTTTCACATGCTGGCAACTGCAAGATTATAGATAGCGACGAAATTATAATAAATTATTATATACAAGTTATATAAATAGCTTTGATAAATTAATGCTTGACAAAACATGTTTTGATGATATAATTCGACCTGATGTAGTTTATGCGTATAATATATTATAAAAGAAAACATATATTGGTGATGTATTCAATATATGTCCGTAGGTGATATTGCTTCCATTTCCTGCTGAAAGGGGTACACCATGGCGAATAACAAGACGATCATCGATATCAGCGAAGACATGAACCGGGTCGACCAGGCAATCACAAAATTGCTGCACAACCGTTCCTTATGGAACGATTTCTTCCTGCAACCGGAAACAGTTCTTACCAAGCTGGGACTGCCTCCGCGCTTTGGAAGCAAAAAAGATGAATGGAAATTGAATCGGATCTTTTACGCACTATTGACCAACAAAAAACTGGTTCGACTGGTATTGCAGAAATACCAGGTGTTCAGTTCGACTCGAAGTAATTCGGAAGGCAACAAGGCAGTCCTGGACGGTCTCAAACAGGGTCGCCTGGTCTCTCCTCCGAATGCCGACATGGAGGCCTTCGCCTTCTTCACCAAGAATCAGGAAGACTTTCGCCAATTTTTGACCCTCGCTCTGACCGATCTGAACCAAAAGGGGCTTCTTTTTGAACAATTGACCTCCGAGGAGGTCGAAAAAAGAATCAACCTGATGATGGAATCCGCTGCCGAGACGATGAAGAACGGCGGAAAAAGCTCACAGGATATCGACTCTGGCGTCATGGGATGCGTCGTCGGCCCAGTCTGTATAGCCGTTTGCCTCGTCGGCGTCGTCGCTCAAGCGGCGGTTGGGGTCACTCCCCTTGGCCTGGGAACCTATATTCCGAACGGTCAGGCACTTGAAGAACTCATCGAACAATCCATCGAGGGTGATGATGGAAGCGCTCAAGCCCTTTGGACCATGGGACGTCTGTTGGAACTGACCGGCGAACTCATGCTGTTCATCAATCGCATGGAACGCTGACCCACACGGCAGGCGCCACACGGCGCTGCAGGCGGCGCCTGCCTCTCATAACAATAAGTTATTCGATTTCAGTCCGATAGCAAAAATACTCATCAATTCATATCTTCCGGTTTTTCAACATGTGTGGACAAAAACATGGATACCGCATCTTGCCTTTCCCCCCAAACCGTTACATCCAGAACATCGGACCTGTTCGTGCATCCTCAGGTCCTCACCCTCCTTCCAACCTATCGATGCACTTCCCGATGCCGCAGCTGTTGCTTCGGCAGCCATCCCGAGATGGAAAAGATGTTGGACATGGCCATTATGGAAAATTTCATCGACGAGGGTTCTCGGTTTGATTCGGTACGTCTGGTCGTTTTTTCCGGGGGCGAATGTTTTCTATTGGGTGATAACCTAATCCGTCTTGTCGAACGCGCAGCCCGAAAGGGATATGTCACCCGTTGTGTCACCAATGGCTACTGGGCCCATTCCCTGGAGAAAGGACGACATCGGCTACAACAGTTAAGAAACGCTGGATTAAACGAAATCAATATCGGGACCGGAGACGCTCATCAGGAATTCGTCCCTGAACACACCATCATCAACGCGGCGGAATTGAGCGTTGACATCGGTTTCAAGCACACCCTGATCACCATTGAACAGGAAAGTGGTAGTCAGGAGATTGCCCGGAGTCTCGTTTCCAACCCAAGAATTGCCGCCCTCCGTCAGGGAAATACCTTCTTTGATATCATCGAATCACCCTGGATGCCGATGGATCATCGCCAACCCAGTCCAGAACCCATGGAAAAACGTCTCAACAGAGACAATGTCCATCGATTTAAAGGATGCGACAGCATTCTTTCGACCATCGCTCTGACCCCGGATCGAAAAATTGGTTATTGCTGCGGTCTGACCCGGGAGATGATCGACGAATTGAATACTTCATGGGACCCTGGAACTTTACGTGACAGACTGGCCGAGGGGGGAAAGGATTTCATCAAAATCTGGCTGTTCGTCGAGGGACCGGAACGTATTTTGGCTTGGGCGGGAGGAATCGATGCACGCATCGACTGGCAAGGCCGGTATGTCCACCGGTGCCATGCCTGCCTGGCCATTTATCACGACCCTTTGGTCATGGCGGCCATCAAAAATTATTATCATACCCGCGTGGATGACGTCTTGATGCGTTTCAGCCTGATTCTAAAACAACAACATTTAATTGAAGCAAAAACATATGGTTAAGAAATAGAGGTTCTCAACCTCAAGTGCAGGAGACTTACAGGTGAATATCGCCCTCGTCTATCCCCCCTATGGTCCATCCGGTCTGCCGAGTCTTGGTTTGGGTCTGCTATCGGCAGGTATCAAAAAGATGGGCTTTGCCTGCGACACGTTCTATTGGAATCTGGACTTCATCAAGCAGATTCCCGGTCGCTCCGAAGAACATAAATGGACCAGCTATCGTAATCTTTCTGGTCGTCCATTGTTCCCGGTCAACGAATGGGTGTTTTCAAGAGGGCTTTTTCCCGTGGAACATCAACTACGAAGCGACAGGATGGCGACCCTCATTCTGGGAGAACTTGATGGCGCTTTTTCCAATAGCGATTTCACCCCGAGTCGGCTCATTCCCTTCTTGCGGGAACAAGCCGATATCATTCTCGCCTCGATGGTGGAAAAACTGGCCTTTTATGATCTCATCGGCATTTCGACTTCCTACTTTCAAAACATCCCCGCTCTGGCATTGGCGCAAGCGATCAAAAAACGCTGGCCAGAGAAAAAAATCGTCCTTGGCGGAGCCAATTGCGAGGACGTCATGGGGCCAACCCTGTTGCAACAGTTCACCATCATCGACTTCGTTTTCTCCGGTGAAGCGGATCAAACTTTTCCCGATTTTATTCAAAAGCTCTCCCAACAACGCCCCTTGGAGGATATCCCCGGTCTTTCCCGCCGGGACGATCACGGACAAGTCATTACCAATCCTGCCGCAGCCCCTCTACGCTCCATGGATGACATGCCAACCCCTGATTTCGATGATTTCGTCCGCGCCAGGGAGAGTTCGGGACGATTCTTCGATGTCGGTCTGTGTCTGGCCTTGGAGGCATCACGGGGATGCTGGTGGGGGGCCAGACATCATTGTACCTTTTGCGGCCTTAACGCCAATGGCATGCAATACCGTCAGAAAAGCTGGCCACGCATGCGGCGGGAGATCCAGGAAACCGTCCAGAAGTATCGGCCGTCATTTCTCTTCTTCACCGACAACATGATGCCCATGAGTCATTATCGGGAACTGCGGAACGAGACTTCCAGCGATGGAACCAAGGTTGAGTTGTTTTTTGAAATCAAATCCAATGTAAACCGAAAAAGAATGGCCTTCCTGGCACGTTCCGGAGTCAGCTTTGTGCAACCGGGAATCGAAAGCTTCAGTTCCAGCATCCTGACCCTCATGAACAAAGGGGTCAAAGGAATCGACAATGTGGCTTTCCTGAAATACGCAAGAGAATACGGAATTCTCGCCAGTTACAACCTTCTGGTGGCGCTTCCTGGAGAACAGGAGGATGCCTACATTCAACTGGCTCGTGAAATTCCCAAACTTCGCCATTTGCGTCCGCCAAACGGCACCATCGGGGTGGAATTCCACCGTTTCAGCCCCTACCATTCCCATCCAGACCACTTTGGAATCAAGCTCAGGCCTCTTCGTCGCTACCAGGTTCTCTATCCATTTCCCGAAGAGATCATTTCGAAAATCGCCTATCTTTTCGAGCGCGATGGAATTCTGGAAAGCGATTTTACCTACCTTGCCCCGATGGTGCAGTTATTTTTCGATTGGCGACGTGTCTATCGCGAGGAAACATGCCTCCTCACATGGGGATATCAAGAAGGCCGGCTCGTCATTCGGGATCGAAGGGACACCTTCCCACCGACCGATTTTTTCCTCATGAACGGCGCCATCCAGGTGTTCCACCATTTGGATGCCCCCCTCCGATTGCCCGCCCTGCGCGAGAAAATCGCATCCGGCAGCCTCTTTCCCGACGATCACCGTCCCTTGTCACCGTTTCTGGAAACCTCCATGACGACTCATGGAGAAAAGCCGAAATCATCAATGGAAACAGCCAATCCCGATGTGCCAATTTCTTCAACCTGCGCAAATTCCAGAACGATCGAAACAAAAATCGTCTCATTTTCCAGGGAAGAATTTCTGGAACAACCGATGGATCACCTTGATCCCTTGATACGGGGCGGCTTGCTATTTGTAGAAGAGGATTGGATTCTCGCATTACCTGTTTATGAAAAATATCTGCCCTATAAAAATGAATGGTTCAAACTGGAAATTTAAAGTTTATCCAGCTTCCCCCAATCAAGCCTCATCCTTGACAAAAAATTTCCTGGTCGCAAACACACTGGGGGATAATCGTTGCCCACCGGCCACTAAGTGCCGTTTGAGGACAAAATCGAACAACAACGGATTATACCGTTGCAATGGCTCCAATAATGACGCCGCATCCCGGGAAAGCAGGCCGGCGTGGACAAATTTTTCTAGTGCAATCAGAGGAATGACCCCGGGCAAAGGATAATCGCTGCCATTCAACAAGCGGTGATGCCAATCCTTGCGTTCGATGATGGTTCGCACCACCTCTGGATCGCGATTGCGCAAGGTCAGGGCGGAAATATCGCCAAACAAAAGGCCGGCATGATCGGAATGTTCCATCATCCGGGTAAAAAGGGCGAAGCTGGATACCGGTCGCCCGCCATGATCGCTGTCGTCATCCTCGCCCAACGAAGCGCAATGGGCAACGATGACTCGTACTCCAGCCTCCAAGGCCGGGCGCAGTCTGAGGGGATTGCCCCATTCAGGCCGGCCAACGCCACGGACCGCCTTTTCCTCGCCGCCATGGGTTAACAGCGGCATATCCAAACGCGCCATGGCCCGATAAAACGGCTGGCAGCGATGTGCCGCCGGATCGATCCCCATGGCCGGGGGCAACCATTTGATGGCCCGCGCCCCTTCCACCCGGACTCGCTCCAGCGTGGCGATGGCATCCCGACGATAGGGATGGATCGAGGCCACCCATTCAAACCGGTCCGGGTGCAACCGGGCCAAGGACCGGGCGTAATCGTTGGGTACGAAAAAGGCGCTACGTTTCGGCAGAGGCTGTCCCAATTCGTCATAGGCCTGGTCAAAGGCCAGCAGCATCACCTTGACTCCAGGGGGCATCCCCTCCAATAACTTCTCGATTCGCCAAATATAGCTTTTATCAATAAACCCCGACTGATTTTGCACGCATCCCGCGTTGAGATAAAACATCCTTTGCACATACTGGGACGGATGCCACAGGCTGTTCATTTCCGGGGCCAGGGTGATGCCGCTGTCCGAATCGCCGACGCCGGCAATATGAACATGACCATCCCAGACCGTCTTCGGATCCAGCCCCTCCCAGGCAGATACCACCAAGGGGTGATTCGCCAACGACTGTGGCAGTTCCGACAGGCATGGGTTCCAAATTCGCGGGAAGCCGCATCCCGTCATTCCTCCCCCAAACAGTCCGAGACCAGCCAGAAACAAACGACGAGTAATCATTCGGATCCCCCCGGTTCGGAAATATTAAGAAAAATGGGGTCTTGGGGATTGCCAAAAAGATTTTGATTTTGAATCTATTTTTCATGCGCCCATTTTCCCGGAGCCATGTTTCAGCCTTGTTGGTACGCGTCAAAAACATAATCAAAATCCTGGGGGCAATCCCCCCCGACCCCCTTTTTTCTTATTCATTTCAATCAACAATCGATGGATCAACGGGCAGACCAGCACAAAGTAAAAGTATTGAACGTCGGGTCCCTGTTTCCCAGGATCGATTTATTTGGCCCTCTCAAAGGTGATGCGCGGATCAACCCATACGTAGGTGATATCGGTCAACAACTTGGTTAAAAGTCCCAACAAAGTAAAAAAATAAAGAGTCGCCATCACCACCGGATAATCCCGATTGATCACCGATTCGTAACCCAACAATCCCAAACCATCGAGTGAAAAGATCGTCTCTATCAACAGACTGCCACTGAAAAAAGCGGCTATGAAGGAACCCGGAAATCCCGTCACCAGGGGGATCATGGCGTTGCGAAACACATGACGATACAGGACCGCATTCTCCTCCAGCCCCTTGGCCCGTGCGGTCAGGACGTACTGCTTGGAAATTTCCTCAAGAAAACTGTTTTTGGTCAACATGGTCATGACCGCAAATGAACCCACGGCCGAAGCGGTCACCGGCAAAACCATATGCCATAGGTAATCGCCCACCTTTCCCAGCCACGAAAGCTCCTGCCAATGATCGGAATGCAGTCCGCGCAAAGGAAAAACGTCCCAGAAACTGCCGCCCCCAAACAAAACGATCAAAAAAATACCTAGGACAAATCCGGGAATGGAATATCCCGTCAAAATGATGGTCGAGGTCCATGAATCAAACCGGGTTTGATGTTTGATCGCCTTTTTTATCCCCAGGGGGATACTGATCAGATAAGTCAAAAGAAAATTCCATACCCCCAGAGAAATGGATACCGGCAATTTTTCCAGCACCAGATCAACCACGGAACGATGATAATAATAGGAATCACCAAAATCAAAACGCAAATAATTCCACATCATCGTCAAAAAACGCTCCAAAGGGGGCTTGTCAAAGCCGTAGAGGCGACGCAACTGGTCGATCTGGGCCGGATCCAAACCCTTGGCCCCCCGGTAAACACCGGTCACGGAAGCGGAGGCGACTTCCCCTCCACCCGCCGGATTATGCCCCTTCTCCAAAAGCGATACCATCCGTTCCACCGGCCCTCCAGGGACAAATTGGATCACAAAGAAGGTCACCGCCATCACCCCAAACAGCGTCGGAATCATCAACAACAACCGTCGGATCAGGTAGGCAGCCATCGCCGGACACTCACCGCGACCCAGCCTTGTGCCACCAAGTCATCAACCAACCTTCGGGGCTGTAATAGAGCGGAACGGTCTGCGGTCGTTCAAACCGGTTCCAATAGGCAATACGGTGGACGTTCAGATACCAGTTGGGGACCAGATAATGCCCGGCCAAAAGGACCCGGTCCAGGGCCCGACACGCCGTGACCAACCCCTTCCGGTCGGTGGCATAGATGATTTTGTCCACCAGGGCATCCACCGCCGGATTCTTCAGGCCGATGATGTTCCGGCTACCCTGAACATCGGCACTTTGGGAAGACCACATATCGCGCTGTTCGTTGCCCGGGGATTGGGATTGCCCGAATACACCCACCACCATGTCGAAGTCGAAACTATCGGAACGCCGTTGAAAAAGGGTCGGATCCACCGTGCGATAGTTCAAACGGATGCCCAATTTTACCAGATTGGCGGCATAGGGCGCCATGACCCGTTCAAAAGCGGACGAGACCAACAACATCTCCACCTCAAATCGCTTCCCCTCCCCATTCACCAGGATACGATCTTTACCCAATTTCCACCCCGCCGCCTGCAACAGTTCCATCGCCTGGCGCAGGTTGCCCCGAAATCCTTGCGGACCATCGGTGGTCGGGGGGTGGACCACCTCGCCAAACACCGCCGGATCGAGTTTGTCCCGTAGCGGCTCCAACAGCGCCAGTTCTTCCACCGATGGCTTGCCGGTCGCCGCCATTTCCGAATTGGAAAAAAAACTTTTGGAACGAACATATTGCCCATAGAACAAATTT
Organism: Magnetococcales bacterium; assembly: GCA_015232645.1. Taxonomy (GTDB): domain Bacteria; phylum Pseudomonadota; class Magnetococcia; order Magnetococcales; family UBA8363; genus UBA8363. The sequence goes on from JADFZF010000042.1 coordinate 15,872, forward strand.
TGATTGCTCCATTCAAAATCAAACGCCAACCCCATGGCCTGCCGCACTCGTTGATCCTGAAAAATGGGCCGCCGCAGATTGAAAACAAACCCCTGCATGCCGGCACCATTGCGGTGCGGCAGGGTTTCCTTGATGATGTCGCCACGGTCGAATTTTTCTCCCTGATAATCACGGGCCCACTGCTTGGAATTGTTTTCAAACATGAAGTCGAACTCGCCCGCCTTGAACCCTTCCAGGGCAACCACCGGATCCTTGAAATATTTGACCGTTATCTTGTCAAAATTGTGCATCCCCCGATTCACAGGAATCTTCCAGCCCCAATAATCGGGATTTCTACGATAGGTTATGGTTTTCCCCGCATCAAAGCTTTCCACCAGATAAGGCCCCGATCCTACGGGAACTTCCATCGAATGGCCATCAAAGGCATGCGTTTGAAAATAATCCTTGCTCAAAACAGGCAGCTCCCCCAAAATCAACGGCAGTTCCCGGTTGGTACGCGCAAAATAAAACCGGGCTTCCATCGGCGCCAACACCTCCACCTTGGATATGTCCTTGAAATAACTGGCATAGAGCGGATGCGCCTTGTCGGATTTCAAAATATCCAATGAAAACCTCACATCCTCGGCCGTCACCCGCGTGCCATTGGAAAAACGAGCCTCGGGACGGAGCGTCACCAATACCGATAAACCGTCATTCGCTACCCGAATGTCCTTCACCAACAAACCATATTCGGAAAACGGCTCATCCTTGGACTGCACCATGAGCGATTCAAATACCAACGAACCAAGATGATCGGGAGCCATCCCCTTGAGCGTAAAGGGGTTCATCTTGTCAAAACTGCCAACGCTGTGCAGAGTCAGTTCCCCGCCAACGACCGCTTGCGCCGACGTATAATCAAACCCCACGAAATCCTCAGGATATTTGACCGGTCCATCCAAGCTGATCGCATGCTGCGCCCAAAGTACCCGACTCCAAAGCAGGCAGACCAGAACACTCCAAGCCAGACGCTTCATGACCATGACCCAACCATCCCTCGCCGCCGTTTTGTGTCCCTCGCAAAAAAATGATCAGGACAACTTAGTTAGGATCCAACCACGTTGGGAAGAAACCTCCCTTCCCAGCCCCCTCCCATGCATTGGTCCCGGGAGTGAACAGCTACAAAAAAAAGGCGTCTGCAGATAACAAACGCCAAGCCATCAACAACTCCGGGGGACGCTGTCCCCCGGACCTCGTCGCTCTATTTCATCAGGACTCTGCCAACTCCTTCATGGTCAGCTTGATACGCCCCTGCCGATCAATATCCAACACCTTCACCTTGACCATGTCACCTTCCTTGACCACATCGGTCACCTTGGCAACACGCTTGTTGGATAGCTGCGAAATATGAACCAACCCATCCTTGTTGGGGAGTATGTTGACAAAGGCGCCAAAATCGGTCACCCGCACCACCTTGCCCTCATAAACCTGTCCGACTTCGACATCAGAGACAATTCGTTTAATGATAGCCTCAGCCATGGCGGCACTTTCTCCATTCACCGCCGAAATGGCAATACTGCCGTCATCTTCGATATCAATCTGACAACCCGTCTCTTCGGTAATGCTGCGGATCACCTTGCCACCGGTACCGATGACATCACGGATCTTGTCTGGATTGATCTTGATGGTGAAAATTCGCGGCGCATACTGAGACAGTTCCTTGCGACTCTCAGTGATACCCTTTCTCATTTCCGCCAAAATATGCTGTAACCCATCGCGCGCCTGCCTCAAAGCCACATCCATGATTTCCCGATTGATGCCGGTGATTTTTATATCCATCTGCAATGCCGTTATGCCATCGGCATTGCCCGCTACCTTGAAATCCATATCGCCAAAGTGGTCCTCATCACCGATAATATCGGACAGCACCGCAAACCGATCCCCCTCCTTCACCAACCCCATGGCGATTCCCGCCACCGAGGCCTTCAACGGCACCCCCGCATCCATCATCGCCAGCACCGACCCGCACACCGTTGCCATGGACGAAGAGCCATTGGACTCGGTAATTTCGGAAGTGACTCGAATGGTGTAAGGAAAATCCTCCTTCTCCGGCAAAATCGCCGTCAAGGCACGGGTAGCCAGCTTGCCGTGACCGATCTCCCGACGGCCCGGGGCCCCAATTCTTCCCGTCTCCCCAACACTGTAGGGGGGAAAGGTATAATTGAGATAAAATCCATCCCGAAATTCCCCATCCAGAGTCTCGACAATCTGCTCATCCCGCCCCGATCCCAAAGTCACTGCCGCCAGAGCCTGAGTTTCCCCCCGGGTAAACAACGCCGTCCCATGCACCCGCGGCAGAATCCCCACTTCGCAGACAATCTCCCGCACCTGGGTCAACGACCGGCCATCAATGCGTTTGCCTTCCTCCAGAATTCGCGTCCGAATCACATCCGACTCCAGCTTCTTCATGATGTTACGAACATCATTGCCATGCACTTTATCAGGCCCGCCCAAAACATCCACCGCCGTCTTCTTCAAACCCGACAGCTCGTTTTGACGCTGCATCTTGTCAGTCAGTCCGTAGGCCCGGCGCACCTCTTCCAGAAAACGCTCGCGCACTCCTTTCTGGAGCGCCTCATCCACCACCGGTTCCTCCACCTGCATGCGAGGCTTTCCACACTCCGCCGCCAACTCACGGATCGCCGCCACCACCGGTTGATAGGCCTCAAAGCCGGCAATGATGGCATCCAACATCTCGTTCTCGGAAAGAAAATCGACCTCGGACTCCACCATGGTTACGGCCTCTGCCGTCCCAGCCACCACCAGATCCAATCGGCTCTCTTTCATCTGTGCGGGGGTGGGATTGATGACCAGCTGGCCATCGATCAGCCCGACGCGCGCCCCGGCAATGGGCCCATCAAACGGCAGCCCCGAAATCGCCAAGGCCGCCGATGCCCCAATCATGGCCACAATATCAGACTGATTCTCGCCGTCGTAGGATATCACCGTGGCTACCACCTGTGTGTCCAGGTAATACCCCTTCGGAAACAACGGCCTGAGTGGACGATCAATCAACCTGGAGGTCAATATCTCCTTCTCGGAGGGTCGGGTCTCCCTCTTGATGAACCCCCCTGGAATACGCCCCGCCGACCAGCTCTTCTCCTGATAATGAACTCCCAACGGAAAAAAATCCATTCCCGGAC
>JADFZF010000043.1 GCA_015232645.1 Magnetococcales bacterium
TGTAGTGGGCGGTCCCCTCTTGAATTCAGTGGGGTAATGTTTTTAAGGATGTCTTGGATTGGTTCAAGTAAATCCTCAAGAGAATCGGTGTTGAATTTCTGGCAAAGATTATCAAAAGGTTTAAAAGGTTGCGCCATTTTCATAACTCCTTGTTTTACAAGTAAAAGTTACGAAAATTTTTCTGGCGGCTGCTTTTTGAAAGTCAAGGAAAAAAATAAGGATAAGATTTTATTTTTAAAAAGAAATTTGCATATCCTTGATGCAATTTCCTAACCGGACATCACTGACTTCATTCAGCCAAAAATGGTCGCAACGGCCTTCCTGATAATGTCCATAGCCAGCAAGGCTTCCTGTTCCAGAGTGGCGACCAGATCCCGCGCTGGCGCAATTTCGCCCCTACGGCACATAATCTCCAGGCTGTCCGACAGCTTTCCTACTGCCAAGGCTCCCAACTGCCGGCTTGATGTCCGCAACTTGTGTGCATGGCGCCCCAACTCCTTGGAATCGCCAAGTCGAACAGCCGTCTTGATATTGGCAACGCCTTCGGAGATAGCCAACAAACACACATCAACCACCATCTCAAACTCATCTTTCTCCTCAATGTCTTCGCGGAGATCCCACAGGGACGTCATATCCACACGGTCCGAAAACGTGGAGGCTGAGGCACCCGTTTCAACTTCGGAAACATTTCGCAAACCCTCACCCACCCAACGGAAAAGCATGTTACGCAGATCCCTCCCACGCATGGGTTTACACAAATAATCATCCATTCCCGAGGCAAAGCACCGCCCCTTGTCCTCTTCCATGGCAAAGGCCGTCATGGCAATGACCGTGGCATGATGTTCATGCCCCAAGGCTTTTTCGCGTTCACGCAGTGCCTGAACAGCGGAAAATCCATCCATCTTGGGCATCTGAACATCCATCAGGATCAGGTCATACATTTTCTCACCCGACATCTGCAAGGCCTCCAAGCCATTCTGGGCCAAGTCCGGCTGGACACCAAGCTGTTTGAACATTTTCAGAATAACCAACTGGTTGATTGGGTCGTCCTCCGCCACCAACACATGTACGTTACTCATGAAACTCGATAGCAAGGCGTCGGAAACCGAAATATCGGCAATGGATCCGACATTTCGGATCGGTTCACAGGCAGCATCTCCTCCCAGAACCACGGATTTTGCAAAGGATGTCGCCGGTGCCGGTATGGAAAAATAAAATGAACTCCCCTCTCCGGGAACGCTTTCCACCCAGATCCAACCGTTCAGGGCTTCCACCAAGCGTTTGCTGATGGAAAGTCCAAGACCGGTTCCGCCATATTTATTGTAAATGGTGGAATCTGCCTGGACAAAATTGCCAAAGATCGTATCCAACTTGTCGGGGGGAATGCCGACACCTGTGTCAATGACCGAAAACAGCAGATAGTCCCCACCCCGGGAGGCATCAACGTCCACCCGCATCCGAATTTCGCCACGGTCGGTAAATTTGACCGCATTGCCCACAAGGTTGATCAGGATCTGACGAATCCTGCGAAAATCAGAGGTGACGATTTTCGGAACGTTTTCACTGATTGCAACATGAAGCTTCAACCCCTTTTGACGTTCGGCGGGGGTTTTCATGATGCTATAAACGCTTTCCATCAGATCGCCCAGTAAAAAAGCATCCTTCTGAAGATTGACCTCCCCGGCTTCAATCTTGGCCAGATCCAGAATGTCGTTGATGAGTGTGAGCAGGGCCTGACCCGACTCCTTGATGATCGTCAACGCTTGTTCATGCTCTTCGGGAGGGGTCTTGTGGTCGATCAGGTCTGCCATGCCGATGATGGCGTTCATCGGCGTTCGAATCTCATGACTCATCATGGCGAGAAACTGACTTTTAGCAAAATTGGCGTTCTCCGCTGCAATCTTGGCGCGATGCAACTCTTCTTCCTCGCGCTTGCGCTCGGTGATATCCCGCAATGCGGCAAGATACGCCTTCTTGCCATTCCAAAGGGTATCGGAAACCCGCATTTCAACGATGCGCCGCTCCTCCTGTTCAGATGCGACGATATCCAACTCCGTGGTTTCTCCGTGGGCCACAGGGAAGCCGAATTCATCTCCGACATCCAAGGAATGTCTTCCAAAGATAGTTTTGACAGCGGGATTGGCAAATTGAACGCTCCCAAGTTGGTCGACAACCAGGATGCCATCCACATTTTTTTCGACAAGATTGCGAAAACTGACCTGGCTGGCTTCCAATTGCAGTTGCAGCCGGTTTCTTTCGATGGCGTAATGGATCGCCCTGGAAAGGACTTCCGCAGGATCCATTTCCAGCGCATTCTTGACCAGGTAGTCCTGGGCACCCTGCCGGAGCCCTTGTATCGCGGTCGTCTTGTCATCCAGGTTGGTCAGAATGACGATGGGTATTCTCGGATATCTGCGCTTCAATGTGTCCAGCGTCTCCAGACCAACACTGTCGGGCAGATTGAGATCCAGCAGGATGGCATCGAACTCATGCCTCTCCAATTCTTCGACCCCGGCGCTCAATGTTCCAACCAGCGTGACCCGAAATGGTCCCGCTTCACCTGTTTCCAGTTGTTCACAAATCAATTCAGCCTGCGCAGAAACGTCCTCGATCAGGAGAATGTCATGGATTGGAGCGAGGGGCATTTAAGAATTCCTTATACCATTTCCATAGCATGTCCGTTTTCAGTCAAACATTTCCTGGCCATCTTCTTTTGGTACATGGCCGCGTCGGCGTCGCGAATCACGTCCTCGACAGAGCAATTACGTGCATCCGAAACCAATACCGAACCCACGCTGATGGAAAGCTGAAAGACGCGACCCGGTTGCATGTTTCTTCGGGACAACTCCGCTTCAAACCGGCTCAGAATATAGGAGGTGCGATCCTCCTTTCCCATCTGAAGGGAGAGGGCCAGAAATTCATCCCCTCCCAGGCGACACAGGATATCCGACTTACGGAACACCTGCCGCATGATCGAGGCTGTCTCGATCAGCGCTTGGTCGCCAAACTTGTGACCAAGCTTGTCATTAATACGTTTCATGCCATCCAGATCCATGAAGAAAAGAATGAGATGGGCATTGAGACGTTCCGCACTACGCAGTTCTTGCTCTGCATGCAAGAGAAATCCACGCCGGTTGTTGAGCCCGGTTAAATCATCTTCCATGGATATTTGCCTGAGTTGTTCCCGGAGCCGAACATTCTCGGTAACATCGCGAAGGGAAACCAAAAGCGCGTCATGATCATTCCAGATTGTGCCAACGGCCCGCATTTCGGCAATTCCCAGTTCGCCATTCTTACGGATCACATCCACTTCTGTAGCATTGCCGGAAACCACCGGGAAGCCAAAGGGCATTCCGATCATCTCCGCTTCGTCACGCCCCAGAAGGGTGATGGCCGATTGATTGAGATACTCCACCTTGCCATTTCCACGCAGGATAAGAATCCCATCGGCACTCTTTTCCACGATTGCCTGGAAACTTTCCCGGGAGGATTGCAGTGCCTTGCGAAGCTTTATGTGTTCACTCATGTCCAATGCCGCGCACACGTATCCTTCGATACCCCCATGTCGGGACTGCAACACCGAGGCGGACAGGAGGACGGGGATCTTTTGCCCCTGTCTGTTTATGAGCCATGCTTCCCGGTTTCGGATGGCCCCCTGGCATTCCACTTCGATAAGGCAGGAACCCTTCCAGGACAGATCATCGGAAAAAAAATCCTCCACGGGTCTCCCTGACAGGGAATCCCTGGAATATCCCAACAGGGAACAGGCTGCCTGATTGACTCTTTGGATGGTAGAATCCGGGGAAAGCACGAGGACGGCATTCACCATGGTGTCCAGAATGTTCTGTAGCGAATCCCGGGCCTCCATGGTCGTCGCCAGCATTTGCACAATGCTGTCGAGCTGATGAGACGATATTTGTGAATAGGTCTCCGGCAAATTCATGATTGTGGGCTCACAGCCGTTTTGACGGGGATCATGATGTGAAAAATGCTTCCCAGATCTCTTCCCTGGCTTTCGGCCCAGATTCGGCCGCCCAGGCAATTCAAGGATTTGCGCGCCAACGCCAATCCCATCCCCAAACCACCAAATAGGCGACGGGAGGAGTTGTCTTCCTGTTCAAACGGTTGAAATATCCGCTCCAGATTTTGTGGATCAATGCCCAATCCGCAATCTTTTATGGAAATTTGCAGAAAATCCGGCTCATCGTTCCGGTTGCTCGCCACGCGACAGGCCGTGATCTGGATGGACCCATGCTCGGGGGTAAATTTAACCGCGTTGAACAGCAACTGGTCCAGTACCCCGCCGAGAAGGTGCTTGTCGGAGTAGATGGATTCCGGCGCATCCTTCCAATTGACATCTATCAAGATCCCCTTCTCCCGAGCCTGATCCCGGATGTTGGACAGATGAGTGGCCAGGAAGGTTTTCAGATTGAAGGTCGCGGATTGAACCGGCAAATCTTCCGCCTCGGAGTCGGCAAAATCCAGAAGGTTGTTGACCAGGTAGAGAAGCTCCCGACCGCTGTTGAGAACATCGTGCAGATATTCGCGCTGTTCGGCGTTCAACGTTCCCATGCTACCATCCAGGAGCAACCCGGAAAAGCCTATGACGGCATTCAATGGTGTGCGCAGTTCGTGGCTCAGATTGCCCAGGAAACGGTTTTTTGCCTGGGTTGCCCGTTCTGCAATATCCCTGGCCCGACGCAGTTCCTGTTCCAAATGCACCCGCTGCGTCAAGTCGCGCAGAGAAATGAGAATTTGTTTTACATCCTTGTTGGACCCGAACTCCACCGCCCGCAACTCTGCCGTTCGTGGCCCCAGGTCGCAGTGGAGAATATCCACCTCTGTGCTTTCCCCGGCCACGGCGGGATAACCAAACAGGCTGCCCTCAAGCGCCATGCCGAAGAGCTTCTCCGCTGCGGGGTTGGCAAACTGAACAACACCATCGCTATCGACAAGAACGATTCCGTCGACATTTTTTTCCACCAGCTTTTGGCAAACGGATTTGCTAAGCATGGCTTTTCATCCCTCTAGACGTCGAACATGTCTGCGAGTTGCTCGGATTCCGAAGGTTGGGTGGCGGAAGGAATGCCGAGGATAATGTTTTGAACGTTGGTGAACGGTTTGCCGACGTGAAGTCCCTGACTGTCGATGGAAAACTCACGAATCTGCTTGTCATGCTGGGATCCGCGCATTTTGATGACGGCGATTCCACGGCGGATGATCCCGTTGATCTCCACATAACGCAGAAGAAGTATGGCATCGGTGATAGTGGAAATGTGGGCCTCGGTAATGGAATCTCCTCCCGAAAGCTTTGGGGTGGTGCTGGTGAAGAGCGAACAAACCTCTTCCTGTTTGGCAAACGATGTCAGCCCTATGACAAATTCCCGAAAGAAGCGAACCGGGGCGACGCGTTCCATGGCCGAAACACTGTCCATGATCAGCCGTTTCGGACGGAAGGTTTCAATCTCCCGTTGGATCATGAGCAGATGATCCTCCAACCCCATGGCCTCGGGATACTGGCAGATCACTTTAAGCAATCCATCCTCTTCCCATTTTCGGAAGTCCATGCCCCAGGACTGGGCATTGCGTAGGAGCTGTGCCCGTGATTCTTCATAGGCCAGCAGGAGAACCCGTTCGCCATGACTGCATCCTTCCGCCGCGAAAGTGGTGGCAAGGAGTGTTTTTCCGCCCCCTGTGGGACCGCTGACCAGGAAAATCGAGTCCTGGAAAAGTCCCCCTCCCGCCATAGCATCCAGGTCGGGACTGCCAAAGCTGATGCGGGTGGTCGAGGAAGATTGTTTCAATTCACGTGCGGACAGTGGAAGAATGCTGATGCCGGTCTGGGCGTTGATGGTAAACGGATATTCACCCTTAAAATGGGTATCGCCACGCATTTTCAAGACTTGAATGGTGCGGCGGCATTTTTCATCCTTGAGGACATTGCGCAGGATGATCACCGTATCGGAGACGAACTCCTCAACACCGTGCCGGGAAATGGGGCCGTATTCTTCTTCCCGTTCCGCAGTCACAATGGCGGTAACCCCCATGTCCTTGACGGCGGATGTGATCCGGAAAATTTCCCTGCGAATAGTGGATGCGGGGCCAAACTGATCGAACAGGGAACCGATGGAGTCCATTACCAACATCTGGGCTCCCGTCGTCTCCACGGCGTGCTGTATCTGGATCAGGAGGCCGGAAAGGTCATAGGCACCCGACTTTTCAATGCCAAAGGGTTCCGGCGCGGCATCGATGAATTTCAGATGACCGGAGGCGACCAATGCATCAAGATCCCAGCCCATCTTTCTGACGTTCTGAATGATGTCTTCGACCCGTTCCTCCATGGTGACAAAGATGCCCCGGCGGCCATGACGGGTGATGCCGCGCACCAGGTATTCAACAGCCAGAATGGTCTTGCCTGAGCCGGAGCTTCCGGAAACCATGCAGACGCGCCCCTCGGGAAGGCCGCCCATGGTGATATGTTCCAATCCTTCGATACCTGTGGGAATTTTTGTGGGATCCTTGATTTTAGACATGACTATCCTCCTCTCCCTCCTTATCAAAACCATCCTTATCCAACCCAAAGAAGGTACGCAGATGGGCCGTATCCGTCAAATCGCCGATAATCTTGAAGGATGGCGGCGGGAAAACCCGAACCAGAGCCGGAGCGGCGATGATGCGGTCCTTTTCGGCCTGTTCCGGATTTTGCAGAATATCCACGACTTCCAATTCAACCTCTCCATCAAAAAAACGTTTATGAAATTGACGAAAGTTGAACATGGCCCGTTTGCCCGATAGGCTTTCCCCAACGACAAACAGGCGAAAACGCTGTTTTCCCCAATCGTTCATGACACCACCGTATGCGTCATGGCACGCTCCTTGTACAGATCAATAAGGTTCCCCATCAACTCCACTAGCGCCAGGCGCGCATCCACGGAAAAAGCCTTTTCCTCCGCCGGAGTACTCCAGGTTCCGGTTTCCTTCAACACCATCAAATGCAACCGCACCACGTCGCGTGCCCCCATGCCCATGGCAGCAAGGCGCAGGGCCAGGTTTTGTACCTCCCCCGAAGGTTTGGGCAACCGTTCCCGGGTCGCCAAGACGTATCGACGCACCAGGGCACCATAGACGGGTTTGAGAGCGAAGACCCGACCACCAATATCCGGGGGGCCGTCCGAATAGGTCTCCAACTGGCCCATTTCCTCTTTCTGCCGCTGAATGAACCGAAGACGTTCCACCTCATTCATCAGCATCTGCCGTTCTGCGGCATAACGCAGGGCACGGCCCAGGAGGAGTCCGTCCACACTGCCCTTGACCAGGTAGTCCTGAGCACCTCGCCGGATGGACTCGACCCCCAATCTTTCATCTTCAAGGCCGGTCAGGACGACGATGGCTAGATTGGGGAATCGCTCATGGACCTTGACGAACGTCTCCATGTCCCGGCTATCCGGAAGGTTAAGATCCAGAACCGCCACATCAAATCGACCCTGCCCCAGTATCCTTTGGACCGACTTCAGGTCTTCAGCGACCGTCAGGGAGAACGTGGGACCACCGCCCGTCTGCCCCCCCAGAAGGTGATCGTGAAATAGGTTTGCATCCCCGGGATTGTCTTCGGCGAGGAGGACGGACAACGTATTCAGGGTGTGTGATTCCATCAGCGGTCGAACCATGGGGTATCCTATTCGCGAAACATGCCGGATAATCTGTCAGCACTCTCGACGTTAAGGTATTCCGGTTTCCCGGTCAGTATTCCGACGATGTTGCGGAATGGCTTGTCAATATGCATCCCCTTACCATCGATGGTGAATTCACGAATATCCTTTTCATGCATGGATCCACGCATTTTCAGCACGGTCACCCCGCGGCGCATTTCTCCCAACATTTCGACGTAACGCAACAGTATGATGGTATCCGTGATGGAGGAAAAATGCGACTCCGTCACCGAGGGACCACCCATGAGGGTTGCGGTGGTGGCGGTGAACATGCCGGGAATTTCCCGATGTTTGACGAAGGAGGCCAGACTGATGATGAACTCACGAAATCCCCGGTTGGTGCCAACGCGTTCAAGGGCCGAGACGCTGTCCACCGCCACCCGGTCCGGCTTGAAGTTATCGATTTCCCGTTTGATCTGGATCAGGTGGTCCTCCAGGCCGGCACTCTCCGGGTAGGCACAAACCACCCGCAACCGGCCACGCTCCTCCAGATTTTCAAAATCGATACCCCATCCATTGGCGTTGCGGATGAGCTGTTCCCGGCTCTCCTCGTAAGCGAACAGGAGGCATTTTTCGCCTGCCTTGGCACCACCACCAATAAACTCGGCAGTCATCAAAGTTTTGCCACAGCCCGTTGCCCCCGAGACCAGAATCAGGGAATCCCGGAAAAAACCGCCACCGCACATGCGGTCGAGTTCCGGACTCCCGGACGGGACACGCATATCGGAAGAGCGTTGTTTCAGTTCAATTGCAGAGAGGGGAATGATAATGATCCCCCTGTCGGGGAGAACGGTGAACGGATATGCTCCCTTTTTGCGAATACCCTCGGCCAGAAATTGTGCAGCAAAGACCGTCTTGGCACTGCCAACCGTACCGGCAATCAAGGTGGTTCTCTTCTTTGGCAGTCCGCCCTGGGAGATCAGGTCAAACCCCTCAATACCGGTGCTAAGTGTGACCACCGGTGTTTTTGCATTTTCCGTAAACATAATAATCCATCCGCCTGGGTTGAGAAATCTACTCTTTCCCTATCTCAAAGGGGAGAAGATCCAAGCCCAACAATACTTTTTCAGTATCCGAAAGATCGCCGATGATGCGGCGCAAGGGGGGCGGCAATGCCTTGATCAGGGTTGGCGTAGCCAAAATCTTTTCATCCTCGGCCAGTTGTGGCTGCTCCAGAATATCGATGACCCGCATTTCGTACCGTCCACCCAGGTCTTCTTCACTGATTCGGCGCAAATTTTTTATGGCACGCGCAGAGCGGGGTGTATGCCCGGTTATATACAGTTTCAGCAAAAATTTTTCGGTTGCGCTCATGGCGTCACTTCCTTTGGCAATAAATGGACAGATAGCACAGCGCTGTCATGGGCCCGCCCTGGTTCTCTTGGCTGATGTAGTTCCAACCTGCCCTCCCAGTGCATAGGAACGGTAGCAGAAGACCAGATGTCCCATCAGTTCAAAGGCCAGGTAGCGGCATTCCTCATGGACGGTTTCATTCTTTTCATAATTTCCAGGTGTTTCGCATTTTTTCAAGGTTGCAGTATAGAGATCTACGACATCCCGGGGGCCGCAGCGGATAAAACCAAGCTCAGAGGCAATTTGTTTCATCTCGGTGGAAAGGTCGTAGAAAACCTTGTGTGTGCGCATGCGCAGCAACTTGCCCAGGGCCAGGGCAAGGCGGGCGACCATTTGTTCGAATGTGTCCGGATACCCCTCTTTCAATCCCTGAAGCCCGAGCATTTGCGCCGAAATCTGGCTGAGGCCGCGTTCCGCCAAGCGTTCCAAGGATCCTAGTTCTCTCTGCCTTCGCTCTGCTTCCCGCGCCCGTTCCAGTTCCTGATGCAGCGCAAAACGTTCCAATGCGTAGCGAATGGATCGGAACAAAAGGTTACCATCGATGGCATTCTTGACCAGATAATCCTGGGCACCACTGCGTACGGCCTGAATCGCCAGGGATTCGTCATCGAGGCCGGACAGGACGATGACGGGAATGTCGGAAATCCTTCCGGAAATCCTCTCGAAGGTCGAAAGCCCCCTTGAGTCGGGCAGATTGAGGTCAACCAATAAAATATCGTAGGCTCCGGAGTCCACTTCCATCATGGCTTTTTCCAGACTTTCGGCCTGGGTCAAACGGATGGTGATGGGTTGTGGAACTGAACCGCTGATGACGACGCCATCCAGCCACTCGTTGAGTAGTCCGGCAAACCCCACATCATCTTCCACCAACAAACCTTTGACCATTCTTGCTTGCATTACCGTCGATCCACCGTATCAAGAGCAGTTGGACAACGTCGTCGGGAGTTTGACAACCGTGAGCCAAAAATCCTCGACAGACTTGACCACTGCAAAAAACTGCATGACATCAACCGGTTTTGTGATATAGCAGTTGGCATGGAGTTTGTAGGTGCGCAGAATGTCCTCTTCGGCCTGGGAGGTGGTCAGAACGACGACGGGAATGGTCTTGAGCACTTCATCCGCCTTGATCTCTTCCAATACTTCACGGCCATCCTTGCGCGGCAGATTGAGGTCCAGCAGAACCACATCGGGGCGCACCGCATCGACATAGCGCCCCTGTCGACGAAGAAAGGCCATGGCTTCCTCCCCATCCTCGACAACGTGGAGTCGATTGACCAGTTTGCTGTCCGCCAAGGCTTCCCGGGTCAGGTCCACATCACCGGGACTATCCTCCACCAGCAGGATTTCGATGGGTTTTCCTAGAATAGCGTCCATTCTTCATCCTTTTCATTGTCACGCGCAATTTGAGACAAAACCCACCCATCCGCGCGTGACCAGGAGAGCCGAAAAAAACGCAGATACATGACGTTTGTTGATAGTATAACTTAGAATTATCCAATTCTCAATCAACAAAAAATACCTGCACAGGCCTCTGGCACAGGGAACCGACGATACCTTTAAACAGTTTTCCATCTTTCTTGACGCAATGTTGAACAACCAAGAACCGACTGCCGCGCTCCATGATGATTGACGTGTCCAACCCGATGATTGGCTGGGATCCGTGTGCTTGCCAACAATCGTGTACAGCACATCTCCTTGTGTGAACCAACGACACGTCCCGTTGCCCGTAACCCCACGCCCTCATCGCGCATCCTGATAGCCAACGACAACTTACTAATTTACAGGAACTCGTGAGCAATTGTACTCAGGTGATCATCACAATTCCACTGTAATAAAAATCCCTAATTTGGATTTGTATATCTTGAAATTCTGTACATGATACCACTGGTGTATTGTAATGATTGTGTGCGCAGGCGCATCAAAGCACTGTGGAGGGTAAGCGATCCGGTAGCGAAAATTGAAAATCGCTGCCCTGGCCAGGCTCGGAAGTGACCCAGATATGGCCGCCGTGCCGTTCGACGATGCGCTTGCACAAGGCCAGTCCAATCCCGGTGCCATCATAGCGGGCCCTGGAGTGCAATTTCTGGAACAACATGAAAATACGCTCCCTATGGCCCGCCTCAATGCCAATTCCATTGTCCCGGACCGAAACAATCCATTCCCCATCACCCCGGACCGCGGATATGTGAATGGTCGGAATACCCTCGCCAATAAATTTCAGGGCATTGCCCATCAGGTTTTGAAATACCTGGGCCATCTGTACCGCATCGACCCGGATCGTTGGCAGGGGTGTGCTGGATATCTGTGCCCCCGTCTCCCGGATGCGGTGCATCAGGTTGGATTGTGCCCTTTGCACCGCCTGATTCAAATCCACATCCACAACTTCACCCACCTCGGTGCCCACCCGGGAATAGGTCAGCAGATTGCTGATGAGGTTTTGCATGTGCCGCGCCCCATCCACGGTGTAGGCAATGTATTTGTCTGCCTGGGCGTCCAGCTGCCCTTTGTACCGCTTTTCTAATAGCTGCACGTACCCGGAAATCAATCGCAGTGGCTCCTGAAGGTCGTGGGAGGCCACATAGGCAAATTGCTGAAGATCCTGATTGGAGCGTTCCAAAGCCCGGGTGCGGTCGGCAATTTTCCTTTCCAGGTCGATATTCATGGATTGAAGCGAAGCTTCCAGCTGTTTGCGTTCGGAAATATCCTCGATGGAAGCCACCAGACATTGCACCGAGCCATCCTGGTCATACATCAGGGATACGGTCAGCAGTACCCAGACGATGGCGCCATTCTTGCGAAAACAGCGCTTTTCGGTTGAAAACCGTGAAATTTCCCTCCTGAGCATGCGACGAACCTGGTTCACGTTGGCTTCCAGGTCTCCCGGATGGGTGATCTCCTGAAAACTTTTTGTTTCCAACTCGGTGCAGGTATAGCCGATCACTTCGCAGAATCGGTTGTTGACCAGCAGAAACCGCCCCTCCTGGGAGACATGGGCGATGCCTACGGCGGCCTGCTCAAAGGTGGCCTGAAACTTGATGCGCTCTATTTGTATGGCCTTCTCGAGCGCTTGACGCTCGGAAATGTCCCGAAAAATACCCTGGATCACCTTGCGGTCACCCAGGTCGGTCACCCCGGCGCGAATTTCCACCGGTATGCGGCTGCCATCCCGGTGTACGACAAGAATATCCGACAACAGGCCCCGACCTTTTTCCACATGCTCGCGAAACAGTTCCCGGTAGCGTTGAACTTCCTCCGGGGGATGCAGTTCGCTTTGGTGCATGCCGATCACTTCCGACAGTGGGCGTCCCAACAACTCTCCGGCCATGGTATTGGCTTCGATGATAATGCCCGTCTGGGCATCCGCAATCAAAATAGCATCGTTGGCCGACTCGATAAGCAGTCGATACTGCCTTTCCGAACGAATCAACGCCTCCTCGGCAGCCTTCGATCGGGTTACGTCCCGTGACATCAGGACAAATCCCGACAGTTTCCCGTTTCTGTCCAGAATGCCGGAAACTCTCGAATCGATGATCCGCCCTCCTTCCTCCCGCGATTGGGCAATGACGTAACGGTGCTCCCCCTGGTTTTGAACGTTTGCAATGCCAATCTCGAAGCGCTTGGGATCCACCCCCAGATCGGCATGAATGGACTCAATCGTCCGTCCGAGCATCCGTTCCGCCGGTTGTCCGAACAACAACTCGGCCACGGGATTGAAATATTTGACCACGAAGCGAATATCCGTTGCGACGATGGCCAGGTCGGTGGACGTGCGCAGTACGTTGTCCAGATAGACAGCCTTTTCCTGCAAGGCTTCCTGAGCTTCAGCCAGTTCCTGACGGCTCTTTCTCAAGGCGGCTGTCTCCGCCAGTTGTTGCGCCAAGGGGGTGCCAACCTTGAAGAAAAGGGCTGTTCCAAGAGCGATGACCAGCATGCCGATTCCAAGGACGATGACACCGGCCCGGATGAAGGGAGCTCTGATCTCCGTCATGTCAATCTTGGCCACAACCCCCATGTTCAAGATTGCGACCGGCTCGTACGCCGCCAGGGTCATGACGTTGCGATAGTCCAGGCCGATCAGGATCCCGGAACGCCCCAGAAGGGCTTGCCGCATGGGCTCGCCCAGTTTGGATTTCATGGGAATCGAGAGGGGTAGATCCTGGTCGAGATGGCGGTGACGCAGCAAGAAAACAATCTGGTCACCCTCCAGTCTGCCCAGGGTGAATTCACCCGTCGTTCCAAATCCCACGAAGTTTTTATGGGCTTCGCGAATTTGCTTCAAGACCTCCTTGACGACGTCATCAATGGATGTTTGGCCATGTTGGCGCAGATGTTCCCTATCGTACTTGGCGATGGCCTCCATCAATCGTGCCCGACTGCGCGCCGTTTCCAACAGCCGAAGTCTGGTCTGGTTGAAAGAGGTTTCGTACAGAATGGCGATGGAAATACCACTCATGATCAACCCAACCACCGCCATGATTGAAATCAGCAGAGCTATGCGAATGCTTTCAGTTTTGAAAGAAATGATCATTTATGATCCTTTCTCTTTGACATCGGGGATGGAGAATCGGATCAAGCTGCCCTGTTCCAACGGTGATTCGACCCAGATTCGCCCATTGTGGCGCTCGACGATTCGCTTGCAGATGGCCAGACCGATCCCGGTACCCTGATATTTGGAACGAACATTAAGTTTTTGAAAAATGATGAAAACTCGTTCGGTATATTTCGGATCAATGCCGATACCGTTATCTCGGAAGGAAAATATCCATTCTCCATCCCTTTGCTGCGCCGAAATATGGATGATGGGTGGTCCGGAATCCTGAAATTTAATGGCGTTGCCGATAAGGTTTTGAAACAATTGGACCATCTGGGTCGCATCGGCATGGATGGTTGGCAGTGGATCTGACGTGACGGTTGCCCCGGTGTCGCGGATGGCAGGCCGGAGAAATGTGAGAGAACGGGTCAAAACCTCTTCAAAATCAACCAGTGCAAAATCGCCCCCCTGGGTACCAACGCGGGAATAGGAAAGCAGGCTGGTGATCAACGCCTGCATGTGCCGGACACCGTCGGTGATGTAGTCGATATATTTTTCCGCTTTTTCATCCAGGGCATTGCGATAGCGTTTTTCCAGGAGTTGAACATATCCGGTAATTTGCCTGAGTGGTTCCTGGAGGTCGTGGGAGGCAGCATAGGCAAACTGCTGAAGATCCTGATTGGAACGTTGCAGATCCCGCGTCCGTACCTCAACCAGGCGCTCCAGTTTTTGATTCATGTCCTGAAGCCGGAGTTCCAGATTTTTTCTTTCGGAGATGTCTCGTACAAAGGCCCAGTAGCCAATTTCTCCTTCGAATTCGATGTAATTTGCGCTGACCTCCACGGGGAAAAGGTTGCCATCCCGTGGCCGGTGACTGGACTGAAAGGATAACAGTTTTTTCTGTTTCAACGCTTTCCAGTGCAACCGCCAACTTTCTGGAGAAAAACAGGCATCCAGATCCATGATGGTCATGGAAAGAAGATTTTCCAGCGCATACCCCAGACGTTGGCAAGCCAGTTCGTTGGCATAAAGGATTCGACCCTCTGAATTCAACTGAAAAACCATCTCCCCGGCATGATCCACCGCGAATCGCACCATCTCCAGGGCGTGTTCCGCCTTGCGGCGTTCCTGGATCTCCTGTTGCAGAGATTGGTTTGATCGTTCCAGATTCCTCCTGGCAACGAACAGGTCCAAAAAAATCTGTACCTTGGCCAGGAGAATCTCCTCGTTGAGCGGTTTTTCGATGTAATCGACCGCCCCGGACCGGTATCCCTGAATTCGATGGACGTCATCGCGGTAGGCAGCCGTAACAAACAGAATCGGGATGCTCCGGGTGGAATCGACGCGGCGCAAGGTTTCCGCGACCTCGTATCCATCCATTCCCGGCATGTCCACATCCAACAAAATCAGGGCGAATTCCTGTCCGACTGTAAGGCCCAAGGCATCGTTTCCAGAAGTGGCTTCGAAGATATGCGCCTGAACACTGCTTTCCAACAAAAGCCGCAAGGAGACCAGATTGGCGGGATTGTCGTCCACAATGAGTATTCTGGGAATCTCATGATTCTGCATGTTCTGGATTCTCCTTTGGGAGTTCCGGGTCACCCTCCCGGGTGGACCAGGTGCTTATTTTCTTCATCAGTGTTTCCAGATCGACCGGTTTTTCAAGACAGTCCTGCGCCCCTGCACGCATGCAGACCTCTGCCTCCTCCGAATGTCCATCGGCAATCAATGCAATTACTGGAAGCGTTCTGGACCCTGGTTGTTTCCGGATTTCTGCCAATACTTCAAGCCCACTCAGGCGCGCCATTTTCATAGCCAGTAGAATGATACCGATCTCCGTGTTCCGTTTTAATTCCGCAAGCGCGGCGATGCCATCGCGCGCCATGACCACTTTGCGTACCTTTCTTTGCAAAAAACCGGCAAGGGCAAAGGTGTTGCGCATATCATCATCCACAACCAGAACCGTGACCGGGAGGTCCAGCGAAATGCTAGCCACCGTGCCGGAATCGATCTTCTTCGTCGCGGCCGGGACATCGGACGCTCGGGATGCAAGGGGGTATTCCTTTTCGGGAGCCCTTGGGGAAGAAGCGTTGGGCGCGGGCAACCATTTTTCCATGGTGCAAAACAGTTGGTTGGCGTCCAGGGGCTTCGACAGATAATCGCTGGCCCCGGCTGCCAGACACTTTTCCCGATCACCCCCCATCGCCTTTGCCGTCAATATCACAATGGGTAGATCGGCAAAACGTGATTGTTGGCGAATGGCCTTCATGGTGTCATAACCGTCCATGACGGGCATCATGATATCCAGAAAAACCAGGTTCACATCCCCCCGTTGGTTCAGGCAGTCCAGGGCCTCAAGACCGTTCTGGGCCGTCAGAATTGTTCCAACATGGTTCGTCAACATCTGCTTCAGCGCAAAAAGATTGCGACTATCGTCATCCACGACAAGAATGGTTTGGCTCATGTCTGTGAATCGATTTGGAGTCGCGTCCTGCACATTGGTTGCACTCCGCTGATCCTTCGGCTGTTCCAACTGCGCATTGGACTTCAAGTACTCGGGAAACACCCTGGGCAGGTACAAGGTGAAGGTTGAACCATGGCCTAACCGGCTTTCCACCTGAATTTCCCCTCCAAGCATTTCAGAAAAGCCTCGTGATATCGAAAGCCCCAAACCTGTCCCTCCATATTTTCGACTCATCGCCCCGTCCGCCTGCCGGAACGCTTCAAAAATACGTTCCCGTTTGTCCTCGGGTATGCCAATCCCCGTGTCGATAACGCTGAAACCCAGACAGTTGCCCGGCTGAAGGTTCGGATTGAGAAAAACCAAACCAGTATGGGGGAAATGGACTCGGACCAGGACATGGCCTTTGTCAGTGAATTTCAAGGCATTGGAAAGAAAATTGCGCAGCACCTGTTCGGCTTTGAGCCAATCCGTTTGCAGAGTTTACGGGAGGCCGGAATCCAAGGTAGTCTCAAAGGCGATCCCCCTGTCTTCGGCAACCGTTTGAAACATCCTTTTCAAAGCATGGATGCAATCGAAAATTTTGCGTGTTTCCAAAACCAGTTCCATACGTCCCGCTTCGATTTTGGAAAGGTCCAGGACATCATTGATCAGGCGCAACAGATCCCGGCCGCTTTCGTGAATGATCCGTGCCGATTCCACCTGCTTGTCCGTCAGGTTTCCCTGTTCGTTGAGCGCCAGCATGTTGGCCAGGAGCAGTAAACTGTTGAGGGGTGTCCGCAGCTCATGGGACATGTTGGCCAAAAATTCGGTTTTGTACTGGCTGGCATTTTCCAACTCAAAAGCCCTCTCCTTGAAGATATGGGCCGCCATGGCCATAGCACCGATTTCATCGCTTCGGCCTTTGCCGGGAATGTCGACATTTTTGTCACCTCGGGCCAGATTGGTCAGCGCCCTGGTCATGGTGCGGATTGGCCGGGTCGTGTTCCGGGTGATCCACCAAGCCAGAAAAATCCCCAAGGATGTCGCCAACACAGAAGCTATCTGACTGAACCATTCGGCCAGGAAAACCGTTTTGTCCATTTGCTCTTCCAGCAGAGATTGCTTCTCGAGAGAGAGCTTTTTCAGTTCGTTGGCAAGCTGAGTAATCTCCGCCGCTTCGCCTCCCATCACCACGTAGACCAAGTCCAGGTAGGTCCTGGTGGCCTGGACCTCGGCTACGAATGCCTCCTCGAAGCGGGATGAAAAGTCCCGGAAAAACTCCATTTCCATCGGAAGCTTTTCCATTTTTTGATGCTTTGTCAGTCGTTCCAGCGCCTTTTTGAGGTTGGACAATTGTTCCTGGGCATTGCGCACCAGTTTAGAGTTGGGACGATGCTGAAAGCGCTGCGCGTTCAGGTTGGCCATCAACAAGTTTTCCAGTGCCGAACCTGCAAGGGTAGCCCCTTCCAGATCACCACTCTTTAGGAAGGATTTCTGTATCCCGCTGAGCATGGAACTGCCTTCCGACCCCAACGGGGCCAATCGTTTCAAGGTCACCTGGTCAAGGAGTATGCGTTCTTCCATGGCCGATTGGAAACTTTCCGAGTAAAGCTTGAAGTGTTCATTCATGCGCCTCAGGATGTCCGACCTCTGGGGGTCGTGGATGGTGAGGCGCACATTGTGGAACTGTCTGGCCAACACTTCCTGAACCTTCTTGACCCGGGTGATAACACCGCCATAGCCGGTATAGGAGAACACCAGAACCCCCCGCTGCAACTCCAGGAGGTTTTGCTCGATTTCAAGGATCGTCCGTACCTCCGCATTGCTGCTGCCATAAAGACGGAAGTGGTCGATGGTCATATGGAGACTCATGTTTCCGATCAATGCCTGGGTAATGAATGCTGCGGCAAGAACGCCAAAACCCAGAAAGATCCGACCACCAATGCTCAATCGCCAACGATTGAAGGGAGCGATCATGACAACAAAAACTCATTCCAACGCGGCAGGCTGTATTCGTAGGTGTCCATGACGGTATTCCAGACGGCTATGTTGCTGAACCGTTTCCAATAGGATCCCCCATTGCGAATCTGACCAGCTTTGACCGCGATGTTTCCATCCGGCCCCCGCAGATCCTCCGATGCCACCTTGCCTTCGTACCAATAATCCCACTCTCCCTGGGATAAATGCTTTTTGGCACGCTGGGGGTTGGAAATATAGTATCCCTGACGCGCCACAAACGCGCCGGGCCAACCGGAAAGCCACCAATTCATAAAATCGTAGGCGGCATCCCTGACACGGCCCGTGGTCCGGGACGACAGGCACATGACCCCGTGCCAGGCACGATAGCCTTCCCGGGGTGCCGCATAGATGGCGGGAATCCCCCGTTCATTCAGGTCGGCGATGGCGGGAGAGAACATGCTGGCGATGGCAGCCCGCCCAGAGCTGATAAAATCTGCCGACTCCGGGACCGAGTTCCAGAAACCGCAAAAGTGCCCTTTCTGTTTTTTTTCGATGAGAATGGCAAACAACCGGTCAACTTCTTCCTCGGTCATGGCACCAATGTTGGCAAAAGTCATGAATCCTTGTGCCTGGGCCGCAAGACCCAGGTCGAATATACCGATGGTTGGCGCATTGACGATGGCAACCTTGCCATGCCAACGTTCATCCAACAACCAGCCCCAGCTTTCGGTTTCATAGGCTTTGCCCTGGGGAACGATGCGCGAATCGTAGCCGAAAGAGTCCACATTGTGGACATAGGGGAGAAAACTGATCAT
>JADFZF010000044.1 GCA_015232645.1 Magnetococcales bacterium
CTTGCTCATGTCTCACCTCCTGGTTGATCACGCTTGATACACTTATTTCACGATCAATTCCAGGTGGACTAAAACAGCCAAAGGGGTAACCATCACCCCAGCTTCCTGGAGAAAATCGACTGAAAGGTTCTGAATTATAGGTGTCCAGACTGTGGCACCTTCGTCCATACGCTGCCGCAGTCGAGCTGCGGAGGGAACCTTGTCAATTCCGAGAGATTTCATGAAAAAGTCATCTTTTCTGTGTTGAACGATTGCCTCAAAATCACTTTTCCCCTGACAGATCAGACCAAAATAACTTTTTATTATATCAACATGAGAAATACCATGTCTTAACGGCATCGATCTGCTCAAAGCTTTTTCCAAACTTGCATACCGGTTAAGGCACGATCCAACCAAAGCCAGACCACCCTTTGATGTGTAAAATTCTTGATCAGACTGCTCAATGATGAACCGTTCCATATTCACCTCCAGGTGAGTTGAGAGACGGCAAGAATTATACAACATTTACGTTAAATTTCAAAATGTTGATGTAAATTTCGTTAGTAAGAAGTCACGGATCCAGGGGATCTTCTTCCAAGCCTCCAATCTATTTCGTATTATTATAATATATGTGGGCTGACCTATAATCCGCGTGGCCAAGGGCATTCTGGCCGATTGGGAGTTTATAGTTATATGGACTCAAAAAACTTGTGGTCATCTTGCCAGATGATCAACTATTGGAATGATGACCGAGACCTTGTGCGGTAATTTATCCCCCCTATTGGTCTGAGCAACGTCCCCTTGTCACCCTGGATATTCTTCTTCCTCGCAAACATATTATATAAAAAAATATAAACATAATGCTGCATAGCAGCAACTTATTTATATTTAAACATATACAAATATGCATATCATCATGATTCTATAGTATAATCGAAAAAATTGCTGGGAATTGTTAAAATAATATTCTAGATGAGTTGCAAAAAAGTAGCAAATGGTCCTATCATGCTAGATAATCATGGGCATGGAATCGGATGTTATATTGATATTTCAATATTTTAACGAAGACCATTGCGAACAAGGTTATGGGCTGGATGAACATGGCAGACTGGCTGTCTGGATGGCCTTTCAAGGCACATCGGTTGGCCGGAAGGGTATTCCATCGAGGCCGATAGGGTATGAATTTAGGGAAAAACATATGATCTATCTATTGGGATAATTTACGAACCATGGACGGGTCAATCGGGCCATCGGAGGGTGCCATTTTTTGTAGGAAAGGAATCTCTGGGTTATGGAGAGCAAACCGCTTTTTATCCTTCTTTGTTCTGGCGAGCACGAAAAAATTCAAATGGCCGCCATGATGGCATCGGTCGGAGCTGTTTCGAACCGGAAAGTGTACGTGTTTGTCAGTATGAATGCCATTCTTGCATTCGAAAGAAGTCGTACGACGCCCCAATCACGGTACTCTGGCGGGCAAATTTCCAAGGTGATGTTGGAAAAGGGCGTACCCGACGCCATCACCTTGTTTCAACAAGGCAAGGAGCTGGGTGAACTATCGGTCCACGCCTGTTCCATGGTCATGGATGTCAACGGCTGGGAGCTGACCCATCTGGTCGATGACCTTTTCGATGGCATGCAGGGATTGACTTCTTTTCTTGCCGAAGCGGAGGCAGGCCAACTGATCACACTGTGAGATGTCTTGATGATTTTGAAGTTTTATCCTCAGCGCCGTCAAGGGATTGTTAACGTTAAAATAGGGAAGCAGTTATGAGTGCACGTAAAACTATAGATGCCAGAGGTTCCTTCTGTCCGGGACCGCTCATGGAGTTGATTGCGGGAATCAAATTGATCAGCGTCGGCGATGAGCTGGAAATCCTTTCTGGGGACCGGGGTTCCGCTGACGATATTCCCGCCTGGGTGGCCAAGGTGGGGCATCAGCATGTTGGTACTGAAAAATTTGAGAAACATTGGAGCATTGTGGTCAAAAAACTAAAATAAATACACTGGAACCAAGAATCGAGTTGGCTCAGTCCTGGTCACTTTCCTGGTTCAGCTCTCTTTCATCTGTCATCTTTAAGGGGGTGTTGGGGGCCGTCTACCGGGCTGCAAAGGCAAAGGTTCAGGTCATGGCTTTGGGAGAGGAGAGATTACATGAGTAAAAGAATTGTTGTTGTCGGTGGAGGATTGGCTGGCACCATCGTGGCTAGTGGACTCTGCCGCCATCTTGGAAATGAATTGCGTACCGGCAAGGTGCAAATCACCATGCTGGGGACGTCGGAAAAGCATTTATATCAACCGGCGTTGCTGTTTGTCCCTTTTGGGTTGGCCGGAGATGATGATCTCTTCCGTGACCAGCGTAAGATCTTGAACCGGATGATTGCCTACTACGTTGATCCGGCCAAATTTATTGATGCCTCCGCCAAGAAGGTGACAACCGAATCGGGCCGGGTGCTTGATTACGATTATCTGATTTTGGCCACCGGATCGCGCATCATGCCGCAGAACATTCCCGGAATGGTCGAGGGGGGACATTGGTTTTACGACCTGGAGGGGGCCCGCAAAATGCGTACCGCCTTGCAGGCGTTCCAGGGAGGCAAGGTCGTCGTCAACGTCAACGCCCCCCACAAGTGTCCGGTCGCTCCCTTGGAAATCACCTTCATGCTCTATGATTATTTTCACAAACTGGGCATTTTGGATAAGACTGAAATTACATACACCTATCCTATTGGTCGTTTGCATGCGTTGGAGCCTGTGGCCCACTGGTGCAAGCCCGAGATGGATAAAAAAGGGATCAAATACGAAACCTTCTTCAATGCGGAATCGGTCGATCCGAATAAGAAAACCATCACCTCGATGGAGGGGGTGACCCTGGAATATGACTTGTTGATTACCATTCCCCCGCACTCGGGAATGGACCTGGTCGACGCGTCCAATCTGGGCAAGGGCGGCTGGGCCACCACCGATCCAAAAACGCTTCAACATACGGAACATAAGGATATTTTTGTCATCGGTGATACGACTAATATCCCCATTTCCAAGGCTGGATCCACCGCGCATTTTGAATCGGAGGCGGTGATCGCCAACATCACCTCACTGATCAAGGAGGGGTGTTGGTCCAGGTATTATGACGGCAAGGTATTCTGCTTTGTCGAAACAGGTATGGAGGAGGGAACCTACGTCTGGTTCAATTATACTACCCCGCCCAATCCTGGGCCTCCATCCCACATGATTCACTGGCTTAAACTGGCTTATAACCGCCTTTATTGGCTTTCGGCCAAGGGACTTTTGTAGGGAGATCACCGTATGAAAGTTTCTGATGATATCAAGCCTCCCATCGACGCCGAACTCATGCGGGCCATTGCCGCTGCCAAGGATGCCCTTTCGGATCAGATGGTGGAGCGCATGGCCTCGACCGCCTGTAATCTAATGGAGGTATCGGACCAGCTCAATAATCAGGATACCATGGAGGCCATCGTCTACCTTCTCGAACGATTGACCCATCTCCATCGTATCGGCGCCATTGATACCTTGGTCGGATTGTTGGAGATTGCTCATTGCGGCCGCATGGCCATGACCGATTCGATGATCAGTCGTTTGCTGGGTTTCGTCGAGCATATGGTCAACAATCTCGCCAATGAAGAGATGGCGACCATGCTGAGTACCGCCTTTGAGGCGGTCCAGGATGTCGTTGAGGAGACCAGGAAGAATCCGCCTCAAAGCACTGGCCTTTTTGCCACACTGGCCATGCTGGGTAAACCGAAAACTTTGCAAACCATCCGCTTCATGTTGGCGGTCGCGGAGAAAATGGAGAAAAGATTCGAAGAATAGTGTTGTCGTTCATCGCCCATCCCCCTGATTTTGGCGGCCGTCGCCAAGAACAGGGGGGTGAGGGTTAGAGATTTTCCCTCCAGTGACTATGGCTTTCCCCTGTGATTTCGCTTCGCAGGGCCATACGGACGTTATGGATACGGTTCAAGGAAGCGCGCTCGACCACCACCCACAAATCGTCGATGACAAATTGTTCATTGGCAGCTGGGATGCGTTCCACCGAACGCAGGATCCATTCGTTGACGGAATCGGTCGGCTTGCACGCGACGTGAATATCGCCAAAGTAATCCAGGACGCGACGCATGGCGACCTTGCCTTCCGCCAATAATTCCCCATCCGGGGTAGGATGGAAGAACTCCTTGGGTGTTTCCTTGTCGTCATAAATTTCGCCGACCAGTTCTTCCACCAAGTCCTCCAAGGTACACATTCCCCGCATATTGCCAAAGGGCCCGACGACGATGATGGTGCGTTCCTTTTTTTTGCGCAGGGTGTCAAACAGTTCATCCACCCGTTGGTTGACTGGAACGAACATGGGGACGTGGGCGATATCCATGAGGGGGACGTCCCAACGACCGGCATGAATGGACGTCAGGATATCGCGCAGATAGACGACCATGGTGATATCGTCGGAATCTCCAGCATGCAAGGGGATGCGCCCATGGTGATGAGATAAGATTTCCCCCAGGGTTTCGCGAATGGTTCGTGTACCGTCCATGGAGATGACCTGAGAGCGGGGAATCATGACATCACCGACACGAAGGGTATCGAAGGCGAAAATGCGTCTGATCATTTCTTTTTCATCGTGTTCGATCGTGCCTTCATTGGCGCCATGGCTGGCCATGCTGAGAAGTTCCAATTCGGTGATGATCGGTTCACTGCGGAGCGTGAAATGTGATTGCAGCCACGAGGTAAAGTGTTCCAGGAGCCAAAGGATGGGGCTGAGTATTTTGGCGGCAAACAGGATGAAAGGGGCCACCGTCAGGGAAATAGTGGTCGCATGGTTGACTGCCAGGGCCTTGGGAGTGATTTCTCCGAAGATGAGGATGGTCAGGGTCAGGAGCCCGATGATCACGCCGGTGCCGAGATCACCGAAATATTGATAGGCGAGTACGGTCGTGACTGACGAAGCGGCAATGTTGACCACATTGTTGCCGATCAGCAGCACGATGAGCATACGGTTGGGATTTTGTTTCAGTTGGTAGAGGGCCTTGGCGCCACGGCGTTTTTCCCGCAGCAGCGCCTCCAGGCGAACTTTGGACAGGGAGACCAACGCTATTTCGGATCCAGAAAAAAAAGCGGACAGAAATAGGAGAAACAGCAGAACTACAATGTTTGACACGAGTATCGGCCACTGAGCATGAGTTTATCGTCTATTTTCTGAATGGGGATAGCGTGGCACAGGGCCGGGAAGATGTCAAGCTGCAAGGCTGAGGGGCTGGTCGGTTGGGGGAGTCCAAATTATTGAAAACAAGACATTTCCATCGTCGGACCAGGCGCTGTGGGGGGGCGCGGCCATCGGCAGAACGGTTTCGCCAACCTCTTGGGATAGGTTTTTTGGGATATCTCTGCCGCTGTTGATGACCATTCAGCGGATTCCAGCCTTGCGAAGGTGCGGATGGTAGGCTTTGTCGGCAACCAGGATGTGGTTGACCAGCCACTCGCGTAAAAGCTTGATTAATTTCATATCCAGAACGGTGCTGCCCTCATTGAATTGTTTTTGTAGGTTTCTGATCTCATCGATAAAGCGGGCATGCAATGCCTTGTGGGCTTCCGCCTCGGGATAGCAGGTTTTGACGAAGGCTTCTTCCTCGCGTTTGAAATGGGTCGCGGTATAGTTGATCAAATCATGGAGCGCTTTCCCCATGGCAGACCGGCCCTGGCCTCGGCTTATGGCGTTGTAAAGATCATTGATCATCTGCACGAGGCATCGATGGTCATCATCGACGAATTGGATTCCGATGTGAAGTTTATCGGTCCACGGCAAGATCGTTCTGTCAGTCGAGTTTGAATCCTGTACCAAGTATAGGCGATCAAGCAATTCAAACATGTTACGGCGTAAAGTATTCAATTTATCCATGAGGGCACGAGCTTCGGCGTGTTTAGCGCCAGCCACCAGAGCGGTAATTTCGCGGGCCGTATTATGAACTTTTTCATGGACATCGCCCAATTCTTTATATAATTCGATGCTTCCGAAGATTTTCTGTCCCTCGGAAAAGTACCAAAGGCCGAATTTGCATTGGCGATGACTGGATACCTCTTCGGGTCGCAGCAGGGTCCGCCCTCTGATGACCTGCTCCAGTCTTCCCAACCATTGCAGATGGGCCAATTTGATGGCTCGGACATCAAACCGGGATTTTTCGATGACCACCCCTTCCACAGCGTTCCTCAAGGCGTCACTGGTTTCGAGGACCACCTCGGTCAATCTGCCGGAATATTCCACCGAACCGTCAAGATAATGACTGAGTTGCATGGACTGCAACATCATTTTTTGAACTTCGGCAGAGGCGGCAAATATTTCTTGAGAAGAGGACTTGATGCTGAAGGCGCGTTCTTTGGCCGTGGCGCTCTCCGCGGCCACCAGGTTGCCATGACTGGCGACATTGGCTGAGGCCCTGGCAATCTCCTTGGTCCCGGCGGCAGCTTCAACGGCAGAGCGAGCCACCTCCTGGGAGGCGGCTTCCAGTTCCTGCGAGTTGCGTAAGACTTCCTTGGCGGCATGGCTGACCTGTTCCATGGCCTGGGCGATACCGTTGACGGCCCGGTTTTGCAACTCAACGGATCGGGTGATTTCCCGATTGGTGGAGTTGATTTCCCTGACGTGTTGGGTGATATCCTGAGTCGCTTTGGTGGCTTCGAGGGATTGATTACGGATTTCCGAGGTTTTTTCTTGAATCAACTGAGTCGCTTCCGTCGTCTGCCGCGCCAGACCTTTCACCTCATTGGCGACCACGGCAAACCCCAGGCCGGCTTGCCCCGCCCCGGCCGCCTCGATGGCGGCGTTGAGTGCCAACATGTTGGTTTGATTGGCGATGGTTTTAATCAGGTCGACCACTTTGCCGATCTCGGAGGCAGAAATTCCCAAGCGTTCCATTACTTTTGCTGTTTCATGGGCGTTTTTGTTGGCCAATTCCGACATGTTATCCGCTTGCTGGCAGCGTTCTCGGACGGAATGCAAGGATTTGGTGAGGTCGTCGATGGAGTGGGACACATTGGCCACCGACTCATTGACTTGGTCCAGACTGGCATTGACCCCGGCTACGTTGCTGGTCATCTGCTCGGCGGCAGAGGCCATGGTGTTGACATTGACGCTCGCCTGCTCCGCAGCTGCCGCTATGGCCGTAACGTCCTCCGATAATTGTTGGGCGGCACTCGACATGGTTTCGATATTGACTACGGTATCCTGAATATTGCTGTTGAGGTGTTGGGTCTCTTTGTCGAGGTGGTCGTTTTCTTGTACCACGCGAGTGGCCAGGGCGTGGTTGTCGTTGGAGTCTTTTCGGAGCGTTTGCTTTAGTGGCATCATTTCGTCCACCACCGACATGACCGACTCTGATTGCAATAGAACCGTATGAATGACGTGCGCCAGTTGGTCGGCCATGGAGTTCAACCCCAGACCGATGCGTCCAAAAGCATTTTTGGAATTGAGATCGAGGCGGCAGGTCATATTCCCTTGACTCAAGCCTTCCACGGCCACCTCGATTTGGGCGATGGCTTGCCGAAACGACCTGAGAAACAAGATGACCGCAATCAGACCGATGACGGTGGAAATGAAGATGAGTGCCGCCAAGCCAACCTGGAAGTGTTCGACATGGTCGGCGTTGGCCAGGATTTCTTCATGAAGGGTATGACTGCGCTGTCGCATGATTTCCAGCAATCGATTCATGGCATCCGTTGTTGGAACGTCCAGTCCGGAAACGGCACTGTCGATGCGAGAAACGGACTGAATATCCCCGCGGGTCGTGTTGGCAGCCAGTGCTGACCGGTAAAGCTGGCTCATTTGTTTGTGGTTCTCCAGCAGATTCGTTACCACATTGGTGTTTTCACTCAGGGCCTCAAATGCCGTTTTCAGGGTTTCGAGCTGTTGCTGAACCTGATTTTCCAGATTGGCAAACAGCTTAATATCCTTGGAGTCTTGTATGGGACCTTGTTCCAGATGGGCATGCAGGGTGGCATTGCTCCAGGCCACCATCTGCCGACCCAGCAGGATGGAGGCCTGCTGCGTATGGCTGGCAGCCAGGGTAGTGAGGGCCTGATGACGTTCGACCACCGCCTGTTGGTGAATAACCATGCTCTGCCAGGCATTGAATCCGGTCATCACC
The DNA here is from genome assembly GCA_015232645.1 of Magnetococcales bacterium. GTDB lineage: Bacteria > Pseudomonadota > Magnetococcia > Magnetococcales > UBA8363 > UBA8363. The sequence continues at coordinate 8,127 of JADFZF010000044.1, forward strand.
AGTATCAGGCCGATGATGGAGAAGAATCTGAAATTCAGTGAAAGGTTGTCTATGGTTTGCAACAGTTTTTTCATCGGTCGCCTGGGTTTGTGAATGGCTTTCTGTTTGACCATGTGATCCTTGGTGAGGATGAGCCGAACCCAATTGTGGTTACGGAGGCATCCGTTTTTGTTTATTTTTCAAGGGCGCATTTCAGCAAAAATGGCGGATATGCAGCGTCATTGCCAAACTCTGATCCACGACCGCCGTTGTTGATCCGTGTTAACACGACATGGATAACACACTGGCCCATGGGTCCATTCGTGCATAGGCATGCGGGGGCTTTTGGCCTGTCCTGGCGGACTGTTCGTCAGCCTTCCGTCGCTATGGAACGATGCCCATAAAATAATTATTGGTTGATAAAGGCCTGTGGAAAGGGTAATCATCATTAGTGTCAGTGCGGGCGGTTGTCTGGTTCGGTCTTTTTCCAGCAAACTCCATTCAGATTCCCTTGTCCATACGTGCTCTGGAATCGACGGGCTGGGCCTCTCGCTACGCACTGCGGCTGCGGGCATTTCCGATCTCTGGCCCCGTGGAAGCCCCAGGAGACCACCCGAGAGTGACCCGATCAGCTCCAGCCTTGTCTTTCCAGTTGTCAATCATTCAACTCCATCCGGTTAAGAGTAAACCGTCAAGTCAACCCAATGGGATGAGCCATCCGTTTCACGTATCTGGCTTTCGATTGGTTTTTTGATGATGTTTCAATCGTTTTATAATTTTAGCAAAAATAATGCCAGTGTGACTTTAGCCGACTTTGTCCAAGGGGATGGCAGTGCGGACGGTGGAGGGATCGACAAATCGACCATCGTTGTTCACTGCGTTCTGGGCAACATATGCTTAAGTTGTTTAATCGTGCCGTAAGTATTTAAATATCGGAAAATTATAATAAAAAAATATCAACGCTCGCCAAGGAGCCGTAGGATTTCTTCTCGATGCAAACCATACTGCGGGCAGTAGCGAAATGGGGTTGAAACATGCGACCTTGTTGCACTACGCTGGAGACCTGTTAAAACAGTATGGCGTAAAGTATTCTATGGCCCCCCAGGAACATGGCTTGAGTCGAATGGTGGATGATTCCTTTACCGATCTTCAAGGATTCCGAGATAGAAATGCGGATAGGGAGGCGGAAAGCCTCCGGATGTCCGATCGAGCCATACTTGTCGGTGTGGTGATCAACATTCTGTTATCGATCATCAAGGTCGGCGTCGGCCTCCTGGCCACCAGTCCGGCGCTACTGGCCGATGGTGTCCATTCCGTTTCTGACCTGTTCAGCGACGGGGCGGTGTGGGTGGCTAACAGGTTGTCGCGAGCCGATGCCGATGAAGGACACCCCTATGGGCATGGACGGTACGAAACGTTGGCTGTCCTTTTTAACGGAATATTGCTTGTGGTCCTGGCCCTGGGCATTGTCATTGATGCCGTGTCCCGGGTGGATAGCCATCCGGTGGCCGTCCCGGGGGCGGCGGCGTTGGCGGTGATCATCATCGCCATCCTGGTCAAAGAATGGTTGTTTCATTACACCCGTCGGGTTGGAGAGAGGTATCATCTTCGGGCTTTGATAGCCAATGCTTGGCACCATCGATCCGATTCCATTTCCTCCGTCGCCGCCTTGTTGGGAATTGCGGGTGCGATGGTCGGATGGCCGGTTGCTGATCCCATAGCCGCCATCATTGTTTCGGTCATTCTGATCAAGATGGCCTATGCCTTCATTCGTGATGCTTTTCTTGAATTTACTGATTCTTCCGCCGCCATAGACAAAGCCATTCAAGATAACATCATAAAAATGGTTCAGGATTACCCAGACGTTTATTCCGCCCATCTGTTCAAGGTGCGTCGTAGCGGGCCCAATATTCACGTTGACATCCATGTGGTCGTCAACCCGTTTTTGTCGGTATCGGAAGGTCATCAGATCGCTGAACGGATGCGTTTGACCATTATCGATAAAATATTGGATGTCACCGATGTCCTGGTTCATGTGGATCCTGAAGACGATCAAACTCGGCCCATGCCCATCGATTATCCCAACCGTCAGGAATTGATGCAGACGTTTGTGAAACTACTTGGGGAGGAGGATGGCATTCAAGATGCTACGGATGTGGTGTTGCATTATACCCGAGACGGCATTGTCGTCGATTTGACATTGACCGTCGACCCTCAACGCCGTGTGGACGAACTGCGTCTCTCCGCGCGACGGTTGTGTCAAAGAATTATGCAATCACAAACACGGATCACCAATATCCGAATTAAAACTGTTCTGCATGGTTGTGATCGGGGGTGGGCGTAGGTCGCGCAGGCTTGAAGGAGAGGAGGACCGGGAGGGGGCGGGTCCCATCCCGGTCGAGGGCAATGCCCCCAGGCATGTCTTGCGCTCCTTTCCATGCACCCGATGCGGGCACTCGAGAACCTGACGCCATCTTTTGCCCATGATCGTCTCCACCCGATTGAGGTCTGGCGGTGGGGCGGGATGAAACGGGGCTTAAGCAGCGGCGGTCTGGTTCCCGATTGGTTGAATGTCAGGTGGCCCTGGCGATGTTGGCCATGACACAACGTCGTACAAACCCGTAGTCGTAGTTGGCCAGGTCGCAGACCAGTTTGAAATTGAATCCTGCATCACGGAACCAACGGCGTGCGTCTTCCTTCTTGATCGGATCCCGGCTGAATAGAGCATCGGCGATGGCTGAATCCAACACGGCGATCCACAATCTTTGCTCTGGCGATTTGGGTGGTTCATTCCAAACGCTTTCCAAGGTTTCCATGTCATCTCCCCTCACGAACGGTACGATCTTGTTGTAATTGTCGACAGGTCCGGTTCTGGGATACCCATAGGGTTAGATCGCCATTTTGAGACAATGCTTCATTGGCGAAGAAATTTATTTTGCTCCAAGAAGCCATATGGCTTCACATAACGATGTATCTGCATAACGCATGCCCGTTTTCTTTATGAATATTTTTAAATGATTTCAACTGTGTATAAATAAGTTTGTTGTGAATGCCACTGGTTTTCACTTCACAGTAAAAAAAAATTTCACTCAAAATGTAAAAATATATTTCGATTCGGACTCACGATGGATGGAATTATCCCTGCGCCTCGATGTTTTGTAAGAGCGGGTATTTCCTTGCCGCAACCGCCATGGTACAAAACAGGTGGATGAATAAGACGCTCAGTCAAGATATCGCTGCGGTTACCGCAGCCACAACGGAATCCGAAAGCGATGGTTTCGGTCAGGAGGGCAACGATATTTTTTTGATGGACAGGGGTTGCATATGATCACCAGCTCGATACTCAAGGAGATACCTTTTTTTCAGTCCTTTACGCTGGGTGAAATCGATACTCTCATGAAAGATTCGGAAATGGTCGCCGATTATTCGCGAGGAGATTACATCATCGTTCAGGGAAGCGATCAAACCCAGGATCTGTTCATTTTGGTCAGGGGAGAGGTGGAAATTACCGATGCCATGCACCATCATATCACCTATCTATCCACCGGCTCCATTTTCGGTGAAATTTCTTTCATTACCCATCAGCCAAGGATGACCAATGTTGTTGCCTTGGGTGATGTCATTGTGGTGCGGATTGACAAAAAATCGGTGGATCGGATCGATCTCAAACTCCAGCTTAAAATCAAAGATAGCCTGATCGAAACCTTGATCTCCCGTATCGGGGAAATGAACCGCATGATGGTCGATAAGGATCAATCCAATCTGGTTTTGGTCAAAGCCTTGCGGTCCATGGGGCAGAACCCAGTGTTGGATTGAGGATGGCACACGGATGGAGCTTGGCACCGGTTGCGGGTGATTTTCTTGACCAACGGCTCTGGTCGGGATGGCTTGCCCATGACGTCCTGGATAAAATGGTGTATGAACATTCTGCTAGGTAGCGTTTGTTCGCGGACTAATGACCCATGAATTCGGCCAACAGGTTCGTCTCGACTTGGGGGGCTGGGCGATCCTGGGCTGTGGGCTCGTTTTGGTATTTGGCCGGCGTCCCTCTGGAGCGGTTATGTTTCATCCGGACAGGGATTTGTTTGTAATAGAGTTGATGTATGGCGTTTGTGTCCTTGAGTGATGGGGAGGTCGAGCCTTGAAGGAACTCCGAGTTGGCATGTTGGGTTTTGGCACCGTGGCACGGGGTGTGGCGTCGCTATTGCGGCAAAACGGTCGAGTCATCGCCGAACGGTGCGGCATTGAGCTGCGCCTGACGCGTATTTCAACCAGAAATCCAAACAAAACTGCGGCAATGAATTTGGATGGGATAGCCGTCGATGCCGACGTGGACGCACTGGTTGAGGACCCAACCATCGATTGCGTGGTCGAGTTGATCGGTGGACTGGATCCGGCCGAGCGATTGGTCACGACGGCACTGAATCGCGGCAAACATGTCGTGACCGCCAACAAGGCCCTGATTGCCGAACGGGGAATGGCTTTATTTTCAGTGGCCCATAGCAACAACAAGGACCTTTGTTTCGAGGCGTCGGTAGCCGGGGCGGTACCTATCGTCAAGGCCATTCGGGAAAGTCTGGCGGCCAACCGGATCGAATCCATTCATGGCGTTCTCAATGGCACCTGCAATTATATCCTCACGGAAATGCGCGAACGAAAACTTTCATTCGCCCAAACCCTGGCCGAGGCCCAGGAGAAGGGGTATGCGGAGGCGGATCCTTCGTTTGATATCGATGGTATCGATACCGCTCACAAACTGGCCATTCTGGCCGCCATTGCCTGGAGCATGCCACCCGATTTTGGCGGAATCCATATCGAGGGTATTCGCCATATTACCGATAGCGATATTGCCTGGGCCAATGAAATGGGGTACCGAATCAAGTTATTGGCCATTGCCAAACATCGTCCCGAAGGGCTTGAGCTGCGTGTCCAACCGACCTTGGTGCCTCTGGGAACCATGGTGTCTCAGGTTGAGGGGGTATTCAATGCCATCTTTGTCCGGGGTGATCATGCCGGTATCACGATGTACCACGGTCGCGGGGCGGGGGAACACCCGACCGCCAGCGCCGTGGTCGCCGATCTGATGGATTTGGGGCGCAATCTGCGTGCGGGGCTGTCATCAACCCGGGTGCCACCGTTATCGGTTGCCAATGACCATCTGCATCCCATACCGATCCATGGTATGGATCATTTGGAATGCGAATATTATTTGCGCCTGGCTATTTTGGATCGGCCTGGCGTCTTGGCGGAGATTACCGCCATCCTGGCCCGCCATGGCATATCCATTGATGCCATCCACCAAAAAGGGGGGGCGACGTTGTCGGAAGCAGTTTCTTTGGTGATCGTCACCCATCAATGCCGGGAAATGGATCTGCAAACCAGTTTGGCGGTCCTGGAAGGTCTGGAAACGGTGCGGGGGAAGCCGGTGGTTATCCGGATGGAATCGGGTTTGAACTAGGGCGATGTCATTGCGTATTGGTCCAAAACGACGTTTTCAAAGGCAGATGCTACCTGGACGCATGGCATGGCCGTGGTGATTGTGTTGCAAAACGAAGCCACGGGTGACGGTTTTACGTTCAGTGAGGTCATCCCTGGATGCTATTCCCTGGCTGCGGAGACCGGGCCCGAGGTCCAAATACCAGAGGGTATGCCCTGCGATCTGTCCGCTCCCGTGAGATGGATTGCGGCCGTTCTTTTTGGCGAGGGCCAGGATCCCCCTCGTTGGCACATGGGCTGGACGGATGGTTGTCTGGCCGCTTTTGGATTTGAATTTGAGGACGCCTCCTCCCACACCTGGGGAGTGCTGTCGCTGACCCATCTGCGACGGGAACGGGATCAGCTACTATTTGATTCAGTCCTCGATCCCCCCGATTCTCCAACTTCGTGGACGGCATGCGTACAGGCCAAGGAGTTGCTTGCGGATCTGATCTCTCCCTTCGCGGAACTGGGATGGCGGGTTCATGAGGCGGTTCAGGGAATGGTTTTGCTGTCGTCATCATTGGATTGTCAGGCCGATCTGGTCCCCTTCAATCGCATTCATGGACAATCGTTGCAACTCGTCCTTCCCAGAGGGGAGGGGGCGGGGATGATTCTGGAATTGTTGATGACTGGGCAGCTACTCTTGGCTCGCGCCGAGGGTAATCGGTACCGGAGCGTTCAAGGCTTGAAACCGCTGAACACCCCCTGGATCCATGGAGTGGGGCGGGGGAATGATTCTTGGGTGGTCAATCAAAAGGTCGGTCGATTCGGAACCTATTGGTGCTCCGATCCGGTCGTTGCCGGTCTGGCCCGTCGTGCCGGTTGGACCCGGCTGCCCTGGGAAGCCGCCAAGGATGATACGGGCACGGCAGTCATGGAACAATGCAACTCGTTGGTGGAACTGGCTCTTGGTGGCGCAATGACGGCGCCGGTGTTGCTTCAGTTTGCCATCTCCTCCCCTCGCGGGTTGGCCAGGATTGGCCAGGAGATCATCACTCCTCTGGCCCAGAGTTTGGGCAAGGAGGATCGGAGCCTGTTGTTGGTGACCGCAGAGACATTTGGCCCAGAGGGTCAGCGTCCGGACCAGCCGGTGTACTGGGGGTACGGTCGTGGGCGACAACTGTTGGCGAAAAAACGTTTCTGGCGTCAACGCCATTGGGGAGAGGGTTGTACTTTGACGTTGAACCGGAGCCGGGAGCTTTGGCAGTCATGACTTTGCCCTTGTCGTTTTTGAAAAAGATATGGAGAAACAGAATCGAACCCCAGGAGCACCATCGGCAATTAGCCCGGGAAGCGGGCCTGGAGCCGTTTTTTGCCAGCATTTTGGCCGACCGAAATTTGCAGGATCGCGAAGAAATACGTCGGTTTTTTGAACCCAGGTTGTCCATGCTTGCCGATCCCTTGGGGCTTCGGGATATGGAAAAGGCGGTAACTCGCATCGTTCATGCCATTCAAAATAACGAAAAAATAGCTATTTTTGGTGACTATGATGTGGATGGCGCCACCTCGTCAGCCTTGCTGCTGCGTTATTTTCGCAGCCTCGGCGTCGATGTCCGCATTTACATCCCCGATCGTCTGACCGAAGGTTATGGTCCCAATACCCCGGCCATGCATACCCTGTCCCAGGCCGGAGTGACCCTGGTCATTACCGTGGACTGTGGTATTACGGCCCATGAAGCCATGGCGACCGCACGAAGCCTTGGGATGGATGCCATCATCACCGATCACCATCTCCCACGGGACACCTTTCCCGAGGCGGTGGCCATCATCAACCCCAATCGTACCGACGACCTCTTTCCTCACAAGGAACTGGCCGGGGTTGGCGTCGCTTTTTATCTGCTGATGGCGCTTAACCGTGAACTGCGGTCCATGGGTTTATTCTCTGGAACGCGCAATGAGCCCGATTTGAAACCGCTGTTGGATCTGGTTGCGGTAGGGACCATTGCCGATGTCGCGCCGTTGACGGGATTGAATCGAATATTGGTCAAGGTTGGGCTTTTGGCCACGGAACATACCCGGCATCCGGGTCTGCAAGCCCTGATGAAAGAGGCGCGCATTTCGGGACGCCTCAGCGCCGGTCAGGTGGGGTTCCAGATCGGCCCCCGTATCAATGCCGGAGGGCGTTTGAGTCAAGGGCGTCTGGGGGCAGAACTATTGGCGACCGATGATCCCAATCGCGCTGGCGAGATCGCCCGATTTTTGGAGGCGGCCAATCGCGAACGCCAAGCCATCGAGGAAAAAATTCAAAGACAGGCCATGCAACAATTGACCCTCCTGGGAACGGGAGAGCCAATCCATGGTTACGTCCTGGCCGACCGACACTGGCATCCTGGTGTTGTCGGCATCGTCGCCTCCCGGATTGCCGAGAAAACCCATCGCCCGACGGTTGTCATCGCGGTGGATGAACAAGGTATAGGCAAGGGCTCGGCACGCTCTATCCCGGGCGTCGATCTTTTGCAGGCCATCGAAGCCTGCCAATCGTTGCTGATGTATTACGGTGGTCATCATGCCGCCGCCGGTCTCACCATCGAAGCCAGACAGGTTCAAGAATTTACCAAGGTATTCAATGACTTTTTAAAGGATACCATCCCCGCGGAGGTGTTTCAGATGGCATTGCTGGTGGATGGTGCGACACGGTTGACCGATTTTCCTTTTGAAACCGTGTGCCAGCTGGAACGGTTGCAGCCTTTTGGGCGTGGAAACCCAGAGCCGGTTTTTGTGTTTGAGAATGTTCGTGTCGATGGGTATAGAATATTGCGAGACAGGCATGTCAAGTGTCATCTTTCCGATCTGGATGACAATTCCCTTGAGGCGATCGCCTTCAATGTTTTTCCCGGGCCTTTGGGGGAGGGGATTATTTCCGGCACCAACCGACTTGATGTCGCGGCGTCGCCATCCATCAGTCGTTATCAGGGTCGAGAACGGGTGCAACTGGTCATTCGCGATGCCCGGCCCACCCCGTGGGGTTCAGTTGGCAACATGTCCCTGGAGCATTGAAAAATTGCCATGGCAAGAGACAAACCCGATTCCTTCTATAAACAGTCCGCCGTGATTCCGGTGGTGCGCAGGGGCGGTGTCATTGAGGTGATGCTGATCACCTCGCGCAAGAAGAAGCGTTGGCTGGTCCCTAAAGGGATCATAGAAAAAAATCATACCCCGGCCTCCTCCGCCGCCAAGGAGGCCCTGGAGGAGGCAGGCATCCTTGGCAAACCTTTGTCATACTCCATCGGCAAATATCGTTACAAGAAATGGGGGGGAGTTTGTACCGTCGAGGTGTTTGTCATGTTTGTCGACCGGGAATTGGATAAGTGGCTTGAATCCTATCGGGAACGTCGGTGGTACAGCCTCAACAAGGCGATCAAAACGGTGGAAGAATCGGGTTTGAAAAAAATATTGGGGCGCCTGGAGGAATTTTTGGAAAAACACCATGTTTGACTGGTCGTGGGTGACCGTAATCATCGCCGGCGTCGGTGTGTTTTACCTGTTGGCTTGTTTGCATCTCTACATGACTCAACGCCGCAAGGTGTTTCGGGTTCAGAAAGAGGGCGTTGGGACCCCCCATGACTGGGGCATCGACTATGAACCGCTGATCATTGACAATCGGGGCCAACGTCTCAGCGCCTGGTGGATTCCCGGGCAGCTCCCCGCTTCACAGGCTCCCAAGACACCGGTGATTCTTTTTTGTCATGGCAATGGTGTGACCATTCATCATCTGGCCAAACATGTCCTTTATTTACGCCCGTTGGGGGGATCGATGCTCGTGTTTGACTATCAGGGCTATGGAAATAGCGATGGTCGGGTCGAGGAGGATAACATGATCTCCGATACCCTGGCGGCTTGGCGTCATTTGGTGGAACAGCGGCGGGTCAATCCGGAGACCATCCTGGTCTATGGGCATTCCCTGGGCGGCGGACCTGCCACCTGGTTGGCGGCCCACTATGTCCTCAAAGGGGTCATTCTGGAAGGAACCTTCACCTCCATCCCCGATGTGGCTGCGGATCATTATCCATGGCTGCCGGTCCGTCTGCTTGCCCGTATTGCGTTTGATAATCTTTCCAACATGCCTAAAATCTCGGTTCCGGTTTTCATCACTCATAGTATCGAAGACGAGATTGTTCAGTTTCATCATGCCGAGCGTTTGTTCGCCAGCGTCCAAGCCCCCAAACGATTGCTGCCCATTCGAGGGCGGCATTACGACGCCTTCGTTCAGAGCGGAAGGGTGGGGTTGGAGGCTCTGAGTGAATTTTTTGAAATCCAATATGATTTGGAACGGTAGGGGGCAGAATGAACCTGGCCAATGGATGGGAGGGGATTGATCCTTTGCCCAATCCATCCCATTGACAGGTCGATCCATGTGTCTCAAATCGTGTCGCAGACCCTTGTCTCGGCTTTGAAGTTATGGGAGGTTAGAGTGGACGGTTTGCCGGGGTATCGGCCTTGAATCCGATGGTGGCGGATCTGGCTCAGCCAATCTTCAAGATGCCTGGTGAATGTTTGCGGAAGTTTTTCGGGAGTGCTTGGTATGATGAAAACGATGAAAATAACAAAGTCATCTTTGATGTGCAGGGTTTGCCTTGAGGTTGTATTTCTGCTTATGGCTGCTGCGATTCTGGGATT
>JADFZF010000045.1 GCA_015232645.1 Magnetococcales bacterium
TATTTATTATATAGATCAGTACACTGTCAATGGTTTGCTCAAATTGATGAATGTAACAAAGTAGAATTAAGACGACCTCCCGAATCCCGAAAAAGGGGACCCCAACCCAGCCCTATACTAGGCAGCCTGATTTCATCCAATGGCCTGACCGCCTGGAGATTCCTTATCGAAGCCAACTACGGCCTCCCAGTGGGTTGGCTGAAGGATGAATCAGTGAGCTGGTGAACAATTTGATCCAAAATCATACCATCGCCCGGATGGAGGGGATGGTTGCCCGGAGCCATGATGACCTGAGATTGACCTGCCAACGCAGGCACATGGTTCATATTTTGGCTGAAGGCGGGTACCAGGGTGTCATAACCGGGGGCGCCGAAAGGAAACGGTTGGCTGCGAACCATGGAGATATAGCGTATTTTCGGGTGCAGGCTGTTGTTCAAGGCAAAAAGAAGCGTTCCCGGAACGGGACGAATCAGATCAAACAGGATCCCGCGAGACTCTTGCAACAAAGGATAAGGGCCGCCAACAAAAAATTCCTTGATGGTCTCGACAGGCCAAGGGTCGGAAATGGCGTCCAGGGCCTGTTCGGCTCTTGGGGTTCCCAAGTGGGGTGTGGCTATGGTGATCAGGGCTTTGACAGGCGGTAATCGGCCTCGAACCAATGCCATGCGCGCTACTACCCCACCCACCGAATGTCCGACAAGAATGAAGGACTCGCGGGGATGCTTGCGTCCCAACGGGATCAACTGATCCTCCAGGGCCAGGGATTGAATGCCGATGGGGGCCAGGGAAGGCAACTGCGCCAGATAAACAGTATGAACTGCCTTGGAAAAATTTGGAACTCGGTGATAGGATGGCAGGATCCATGGTGGCGCAGGGCTGAGAATGCCACCCAAGGGAATATTTTTCGACTCCAAAGTGGCTACGATGCCGCTCGTTTGCCAGGAATATGCCGAACCCAGATAGCCGTGAATCAGAACGACCAGATCGGCATGGGCGTAACGTGCAGATAGAAAAAGAAAAATAGCCAGTATAAACGGGACAGGTTTGCGCATGGGTCGTCCTCGAAATGTCAGTCAAGGAATAAGACCGGGCCATCGACAGTTGGAATACCTTCGTGGCGCCTGGCACACGCCACGCCAGGATGAGGTACGGGCGTCATGAGCCTGGGTTGTCGTTGTCTGGATCGTCTATTGAGATGCATCGAACCGCACCTGGTGTGAGGATAGTGCCATCGCCTTGAATAATGCAAGGGAAGTTTCCCCAGGGCGGGGATTGCCGTGAAGGGCCGTTCCAAGCCCCGTATCGACGTCCCTGTCCGGCCCCCATGCCGTGGTTGTCGGGGGGGGGGCGGGCTCAAAAGGCGACGCAGAACGATATTGGGCGATGACCAGGGGCCCTGAAGGCTGATGAAGGAGGCCAAAGACGTGACTGAAGAATCAGCTCCGACTAAAATCGTCGTGACGGTGAAAACCCAATATTTGGAGTCGCATTCCAATCCCGAGAAAGGCGAGTATTCTTTTGGTTATGCCATCACCATTCGCAATGACGGGCCGGTCACAGCCCAGCTCTTGCGGCGACACTGGGTCATTGTTTCCGACAATGGGCGATATCAGGAAGTCCGTGGTGAAGGGGTGGTCGGCGAAACTCCCAGGCTGGAGCCGGGTGAGGTGTTCAACTACACCAGTTGGACGGTTTTGGAAACACCGACGGGGAGCATGCAAGGACAGTATCTATTCATTACTGAAGACGGCGATCAGTTTTGGGCCCCCATACCCATCTTTTTTCTTGAGGTTCCGGGGACGCGTGTTTTGCACTAACCCCGTTGAAACGGGTTGGCCTGGGTCATCTTTCGGCCGAGTCCACTCGACCTGGACGGTCAAGCGTGAACAGTCATGGGCCGACTCGGGTCCAACAACCGGGCCATCCCCTTCCCGGTTCTCGCAAAGAACAACGGGGAAATGAGCGCACCTCTCGTGCCTGTTGTACGGCAGGTAAAAAAGAGGGCTTCACGGGACAGAGGAGTGATGACGATCCATACCCCGAGGCTTGGTCCCCAACCGCATTGACGGTGTGGACCGTCCCTTCCCCGCCCCTGCCCATGAACGGGTGGCCCACCCGTCCGGCAGCACTCGACGTTCCACGTCGTGTGCCCAAGTGGCCGCAACGAGGATCAAGTCCGTCCGGATCAAAAGGGTGAAAACCACTTGCTGGTGAGAAACGGGTTGTATCTGCGCTCCTGTCCCAAGGTGGTGTCGGGGCCGTGGCCGGGATGGCAGATGATCTCGTCGCCCAGGGGAAGAAGTCGGGTTTTGATGGAATGAAGCAACTGCGCGTGATTCCCCCCAGGAAGATCGGTCCGTCCGATGGAGCCTTGAAACAAGGTATCGCCCACCGCCAAATGGTTGCCCCAGCGCAAACAGACCCCTCCCGGGGTGTGGCCGGGGGTATGGAGGACGTGAATTTCCATTCCGGAGACCAGAAAGGTTTCGTTGTCGATCAATTCACGGTCGATGGTGGGTGGCGCCCCAAAAGGGAGTCCCCAGGCCTTGGCATGTTGATGGGCCGCCGCAACCAGTGGGGCATCTCCGGGATGGATCCAAAATTCGCAACCGGTCTCTTCTTTCAGATCGGCGACCCCGCCAAGATGATCAAAATGGCCATGGGTATTGATGATATGAGTCAGCTTGACCCCCAATTGCTCCAATTGAGCCAGAATATGATGGGCATCGCCACCTGGATCAATGACGATGGCCAACCCCTCTTCGCGATTGGCCAAAATTTGACAGTTGACCTGAAGTACCCCTGCTTCCATGGCGAGATGGTAAGGTGTGACCATTGCGGCATCCTCGGCTTCAGTGAATGAGTTTATGGATTGGTTGCTGGACCGTTCATTCCGCACCTGGTCATATGACCGCAGCCGCGGTAAGCCCTTCGCGCATGACAACACGATACCCCTTCTCGCGGAGCTGCTCCACCAGTAAATCCATGTTTTCCATTGCCAGCCCGAGATCATTGAACGCTTGGCGACGAATCGTCCCCGATGAACCGGATCGGCCCCATTCGCGGATGATTTGCCATTCTCCCAAGAGGTCGCGCTGAATCTGGATGGAGTAGAACCAGACCTCGCCCGACTGAGGATTGATTTTTTGCAGATAAGCTTTCATCAACAGTGGGCTTTGGCCTTTCTGAGCGATTTTTTCCGTGTACCGTCCTGCATACCGGCTATAATAGGCCAGAAAGCTGGCCAATTCGCAAGTCGCGTTGAAAATTTTGCTTTGCTGCCGCTTGCGCTCCATGCCGGGATGTGGGGTTGGAGGGCCTGCGGTCCGGCCTTGAAGGCGGAGCTTCCCCGATGTCAAGATTTCATGCTCGCCCCTGAGCCCGGTTGACTTGCGTTCCCATGGGGCTGGATGAACCCCTCTTGACTCACGGACGAAATCGTGGCCGCTTGCAAGCGATTGGTTTGTCACCTGTGAGAAAAGGTATCCTCATGACCGATCCCATCCCAACTTACACTTGGATTATTCCTCGACCTGTCGTCAACCGGATCCTGACCCATGCCATGAGGAGCGCGCCCGAGGAATGCGTTGGCATCCTTTCCGGAGTCGGGCACGAGGTCCGGGGCTGGCATCCTCTTGTCAACACCCTGCGCCACGAACGGCGCTTTTTGGCAGATTCGTCACAACACATCCAAATAATGAAAAAATTGCGTGATCGCGGCGAAGAGATGGTCGCCATCTACCACAGTCATCCCGAGGCGGCTGCCGAACCTTCCCCCAGCGATCTCCAAGAAGCTTCCTATCTGGATTCACTTTATCTGATTGTCTCCTTGGGCACCTCGGGGCGCCTGGATATGAATGGATTTTTATTGCGGGATGGCAAGGTGCAAGTGCAAGAGCTGGTCATTCGCGACTGAAATAATTATTGACTTCATCCCGTTCTCCGCCGAAATTTGGGAGGGGGCCATGTGCCGATGTTCTTTCCATGGGGCCAAGTATCCAACTCCCGCCACCCTGTCACCGTTCCGCCCCTTGCGACCCCATCGGATTGGAGAGTATGACAATTTTTTCTATTTATAGCTCAGCATGAAAATAATTGTGCATTTTTTATCAAATCTGGCGGTCATTCTTTCGCTCCGGGGAGCGATCATTGCAACAGCAGGATGGAGATCGTGCGTAAATTATTTTCCAGCTGGTTATTTCGGACACTGACTCCCTATTTGATCGGAATCTCGTTGGGAATCGGTTTTTTTGCGGTCATTCTCCGTTACCTGGAGACCCATGGAGGGCTGCTGCAGAGCGACATGGCACCTTCGGAACATGCGGAGACTGCGGCAGCCATGCCGACAAATTCCGTTGATTCCAATGGGGTCTCCAAGGGGCGATGGCTCCCCGAACAGGGGATGATTATCAAAGACGTCCCGTCATCGACCAATAAAGACCATTCATCGGGAGTCAAAAAATCAGAACACTCTCCATCAAGCTCCAGTGACGGAGTCGTGGCCTCGGCAGCGACGGAAACCGTCCCCTCTCCCCCCGGATCCATGGCCGATCCATCTTGGTCCTCCCCCTCCCGGGCGCGGATGGCCACGAATCTCGTCGGCGACGAGGCCACGCCACCGCTCCGCCCATTGGCCAATCCATCCCCATCCCGAAAGTATCATCCAACTGACACGACCCCCAGTGGGCAAATCGATGCGGGTGAGGTTCGGAAAAAAAATGGCCCTGGGGATTGTGGCCACCCCCCCAGAGCACCCGGTCGGGAATACCACCAATTTATTGCCTGTCAATGGCGGAAAAGTTGCCTGGAGCATCAGGCCTACTATCAGAAGATGCTCGCCACCCGGTTAAAATCATGCCAAAACCAGGTTTTTTATCAACAACAATGCAAAAATTATTATAATTCATTGCAAAAATATAATCCATTTTCAACATGCGACAGGCGGCCATGGTGATCGTGTATTCTACCATGCCCCAGGCTGTCCGGGCGCCGTTGAGGTATTCAAGGACCATAACGCCGTCTTTTCCTGCACCGGGTTTTCAGTCACTCCTCACCTGACCTTTTGCGGGATCCGTCTCCCTTTCCGTGGGCTTGGTCAAGTTGACCGTTGGTTTCAATCATTTAGCAATGAATTTAGCTCGTCGTATCCTCGTCCCAATCGATCTCCATCTCATCGGGCATTTCCTCCCAATAAGGCAGTTCAAAGCCAAGGAGATCGTTCAAGGTGATGATGCTGTCATCCAATAACTGCAAATCGCCGCGGAGCCAATACTGGACCCCCTTGGCGAAGGGCTCGGGCAGGGTTTCGGGATGGCGGATAACTTCTGTTAAATACTCTCGATCCTCATCGGTCAATTGTCTTGCCACCAGCCGCGCCAGGGCGGGCCAAAGTTGGAGGTCATCATGATGGGTTTGTTCGTATTTCCTCATGGCCTCCTGAAACTGTTGCGGACCGTTTTTTGGTTCCAATGATAAACGGCAGGCGGATCCGAACAGACGCAATTCAGGCTGCCATTCCGTGGGGGTGTCGGGCAAGAGCCTTTCAATCTCCGTGGCTAAAATGGATCGAGAACTCAGGCGGCTGGGCAAGAAAAATTCGCAAAATATAATAGTTAAATAATCGGCGTTGTCTTCAGGCAAACCAAGCTCGCGCGCCCAGTCGCGCGCCCAGTCGCGCGCCAAGTAGCGCGCCAAGTAGCGCGCCAAGTAGCGCGCCAAGTCAATCTCTTGTTGATTCAACTCTCTTTGAGATTCATTCCACTTCACGCCAAACTGTTCCAATCGTCTTTTGTCACTCTCCACTCCAGCCAAAGACTGAAGGTGTTGCCCAAGAACCGCTCTACGACCGGGAACGAGACGCAAAAAAACAACCCAGGGATCGGTTGCTCCTGGCCACAACAAAGAGGAAGCGGCTACCATTTTTTCGGCAGTGGCTGGCCCTTCAGCACCACAATCCGAAAGATAGTTTCCCATCCATTGGGTGATGACATTGGACGCAGGGGGGGGGGGGGAATTTCATTATTTCGCTTGCCAAATCGAAACGGATCCATGCCAACCAGGTCAGAGCCTTCTTTCCCGCCAAGTGCTGCATCCTTTCCAACGTTTGCCGCCGTTCTTCCCCCCGACTCCGTCCCCAATAGATGGCAACGATGTCGGTTTCATCGTCCCAGGCCAAGTTCAATTCCTCGATCCATCTCTTGGCCCAGCAATCAAAAATTACCGTTGAAGCCAAGCCATCGGCAAGAATCGTTCCCACCAGGAACATTTGTTTTTTATGCTCGAGCAACCTTGCCAATACCGGTTCAAGATTCGGCGGATGTTTTTTGTCGATCAACGCCGCCCACAGCCGCAAGGTCTCCCACCACGAGCCTTGTTGCGCCAACTCGTGAAAAATTTCCGGATGGGAATCCTCCCTAGTCGTGTCATGGAGATGTCTGGCGGTCAAATATTCCTGAAAGCTCAGGTGGATGAATTGCAGACTGTTATCGGCCCGTTCCATGAAAATTCCGGAACTGTCGCGAAGCCAGATGAGAAAACCTTTTTTTTGTTCCAGAGATTCCTCCTGGGCCCAGGGCAGGGCGGCCATTTTTTCCAAAGGCAAGGAAACGGCGGCCTGGGAATATCTACCCTTTGCCGAGGACTGGACGGCATGGGCGAGGTCGGCGACATGGCGCAAACGTTTGTCGCCATCCTCGGGGGTCCAGGCCCCCGCCCGGGTCCGACCTCCCCCCGCCTTTCTCAACGTCGGGAGGGTCAGGAGCAACATTTTGACACATTCAGAGTACAGATCGACCCGTTTTTCCGGAAGCGGGCTATGGCGGCTGACAATCAACATCAGGGTCAGGAGCAAGGCCGTCCGTGCCATCTCCCGGGCATTTTCGGAACGCTCCAGGGCGGTCATGAACCCCGATGCGTTCCAGACGGGACTGGGGTTCTTGACGGCAAAACGAAAAAAATGGTTCACCAACGCCGCGATATCCTCATCGTTCAGCGGTTGGATCATCCGTTCGCCAAAGCCATCGCCACCACTCGGGCGACCGGCGCCATAGGGACGGCTGGTCACTACACAACGCACCTTGGGATGGGCATTGAGAAAACCCAACAGGTTTCCACGGAAATCATGCCCCAGCTCTCCCAACTCGTCCCAACCATCCACCAACAGCACCGGCGCAATGGCTCCGGGTTCGTCGAGCAATGAAAAAAATTCCTGGCGCCATCCTGGCAACCCCCGATCCTTGAGCCAGGCCGTCAGCCAGGCATCGAACGAACGTTCCCCTTGCGGGGCATTGGTCCAATAACCGGCCAGGCTGCGCAATTCCACCAGGATGGGCAGGGCATCGGTGCGCCGTAACAATTGATGAAAAGTCCAACGAATCCAGGTGGTCTTTCCCGCCCCCGCCTGACCGCGAATGATCAACGGCCGGCGCAGGTCGAGGACCTCTCCCGGTGATAACGGGGCGCCGGCATCAAGGATGGCGGGATCGTCGTTTTCACCCAAACGTAGCGCCAGATACATCTCCTCCAGGGAGGCTTCTTCAGCATTTGATCCCAGATTCCATGCGTTGGTGCCGGTCGAACTCAGATCCCAACGGGGACGGGGGTCGGTCAACCGTTGACGATAGGCGGTCAGGAATGCCGCATGAGCGGATGGAGGGGACGGTTGAATCGTTTCCCGTGCGCCGTCAAACCCTTTGGGAAGCGCAAAAGGTCGTAAAGGATAATCATTTTCGGTCCCGATGGAAACAAAACGCCCCGTGTCCGCCTTGCCCGTAACGGTCGCCTTGGGATCGTAGATCAATGGTCGAACACGAAGATGGCCATGGGCGGTAATGGTAATCAACTGGCAGGAATGGGTTTCATTTTCCTGCAGCTCCTCCGTTTTCGCCCCAAGGCTGCCCGCTCCCAGCAGAACGGCCTGCCCTCCCCCAACACTCCAGTTCCAGGCCACACCTGCTTGTCCCGCATGTTGATGGCCATACAACAGCAGGTGCGGGCACGATTGCCCCACCAGGTTTTTCACCCGCTTCGTATCGTTGAAATCCCCGGGGGGTTCGGGGTTATGATGCAGGGCGAGAATCTTCAGTCGTTCTTCCGCGGAAGTGCGCCAATGGGTCAGGAGCGCTTCTACCTGTTCCGCACTGACGCCTCCGTTTCGTTCCCCCTTTCGATGTGTAATTTTTTCACACGAGTTCAACGTCGCCACCGACAGGCGTAACGAAGGAAAATCCCAGATTGCCGCTCCCCGCTCCAAAGTCTGCACATGATCGACCGGGGGGAGGAATTTTTTAATAAAATTATTAAAATTATTAAAATTATTAAATTTTTCCTTCTCGACCCGGAAAAGAAAGGATTCGTCGGTCAAGACATCGTTCTCGCTCAATTCCGATTCCACCCGCAGGCATAAAGGCCGAGACACATCATGATTGCCGGGGAGGAAAACGAAGCGATCGCGGCCAATTCCCAGCGTCCCTGCCAGGGCGACGAAAAACTCATGGGCCAGGACGTATTCGGGGGGTTTGGCCTGATTGGTGATATCACCGGTCACGATCACCAGATCGGGGCGGTGGTCCTTGGGAAGAATCTCCTGGAACGATGCGGCGGTCCTTTCCCCCCATTCCTGGGGTTTCATGGCAGCAAACCGGCTCCCCTCGCCCAAATGCAGGTCGGAGAGGTGAACAATGGACAGTCCGTTCCACGGTTGGCCCGGGAATGCCTCGGGGCCAGCGACCCGATGGACAGCGGCGGAGGACGCGATGGCCTGATCGGACCTGCGCGGGGCGGCGGGAATCCCCCCCTTGCGCTTGATGTGAAATCCCAGCCGAAAAATATCGGGCAGGGTCACCCGATCATCTTTCAACCGTTGAAAGACGCCGATCTTTTCCAACTCCTGGCGAACGCTCAATAAATCCGGCAAGTTGGGAAAATAGCCGCGGGAATTCTCCACCTGGACGTTTTTAGCCCGGGGCAAACTGTCGGATTGTTCCCACAACCGGGTGAGATCCTCGAAAGCGATGGGAACCTTTTGACCCGCCAAGGGGTGAAAAAAATGCACCACCCAGGGAAAATCTTCCTTCAATTCGCCCACCCGGACCTCGGAGGCCTTGACGATGCCGAAGCGGAGGGCCGCGCCCGAAAGGGGATAAAGGCTCGATTCCGACCTCTCATGGCGGGCGGCCCAACGGATGGCGGACAGAAAGCTGCGGGGACTGATCTGCCCGAAGGCATCTTCCAAATGATTGGTCAGCCAGGTAGACGGAAGTCCCCGTTTCCGGTCCTCCCCCATGAACGGGCCGGTCAGGGCATGAAAGATCTGTTTTTGCAGCTTCTCGTCGATTCGCATGGGGACGGGGACAAGCCACAATCCCTGCTGTTGGGACCAGCGCAGCCCGAATTCCTTCTCACAGGTTTCGCGGAACCACTCCCCGTCGCGAGCATTGCTCAGGAGATGCCACAGCAAATTATAAAGATCCCGGGGCGGCCAGGTCAGACATTCCTTGTTGGCGATCAGCTTGGAACTGTCGGGAAAGGCGGTGACGTCGGGATCGGACAACAGGTCGGGACGGGCAAATACCTTCAGGTGCAGACAGCGAAAAGAACGAAATTCAAGCAGCAATGACAGCAATCTGGAAGCCATCCGCCGCATCGTATGCCATTGGTCCGCCGTCCGATCCAGGGCATCGAACAGGATCAGGCGTTGTTCTTTCCTGGAGGCCAACCGTTGCTCCAACTCCACCAAGGCCCGGGACATTTCTTCGCCATGGTCCCGGATCCAGCGCACCCGTTCTTCCCAACCGGACAAGGGGGGGATCTGATCCGCCTCCAAAAAATGATGGGCGATAATGGCACGCCAAACGTCATCGGGCGAACATTGTTGCGCCAACTCCGAGAACAATTCTTTGTCTGGATAATCGTCCTGCCGGGTTGCCTCTCCGAATCCCGGATAAATCTTTATGGAAGGACCCAAGGGAAAATCCTCCCTTTGGCGCACCAACCCCGCTCTCAGAGTCGGATCGAGGAGACAAAAATACCAAAAACTCTTTCCCGAACCGCGCATCCCCTCGACCAGTGCCTGCCGGGGGTCCAGAGCCCGGGCGTGCGCGGCGGGAAGGTAGGGAATCAGAGGCCCAGAGGCGGCATCATCCAAGGTATTCAAGGATTCAGGAATCGCCTGGAGGATCAGCGCACGGGCCGTGTCAGTGGGAAAACGAAAAGAACTCATAATTCTACCTTGTCACATTCATTAATTGGAATGGATAGCTGATTATTGATTGATCTATGAAAATAGTGAAAGAAAAAAGGGGTCTGGGGGATTGCCCCCAGGGTTTTGACTTTGTTTTTGTTTTTGACTTTGATTTTCACGCGCCCTTTGATCCGAAGCAAGATTCCCGCGTGGTTTTTGCGGGAATCTTGCGCAGGCGCGCGCCTGCGCGGTTTTTCCGCAACAACCACGCGGGGAAAACGCTTCGGATAAAAGGGGCGTGAAAATCAAAATCAAAAACAAAGTCAAAACCCTGGGGTCAATCCCCCAGCTCCCTTTTTTCTTTCAAAATTTATTAAATATATCAGTATGCTGTCAATGGATGGCTCAAGTTGATGAATGTAACAAAGTAGAATTATTTCTTGCCGAGGCGTGTTATTCAGCCAGGGAGAGCCCCCAGGCGGGCTTTTGTGACACGGGACCAATATTTTTTCTTGCACCGACAGCCATGATGGTGGTCCGTCTGATGGTTACGTGAGAATCTATCCATCCATTCACTTTGGTCGGTGACATTGACTTTAAATTCAGCTATATTTCCGACCCAATATGGGTTTTCTTTCCATTTTCGAAGATTGCGCTTGCATGGGATGAGGATGTTTTCTTACACTGGCGTCGCCGGTGTCGGATACAATTTGAGGCCGTTTGTCTCAAAAAAAATCGACCAAATAAAAAATGAATCACGGATACGATAGAAGAATTATTGAGGGGCGCATCATATGCCGGGTCAGTCCATTCACAGCGTTCAGGATCCTTTCCTGAATACCCTGCGCAAGGAAAAAGTTCCAGTTACCGTCTTCCTGATTAATGGCATCAAGTTGCAGGGGGTCATCACCTCCTTCGACAACTATTGCCTGCTATTGAAAAACAGTGTGACGCAATTGGTCTTCAAGCATGCCGTGTCCACGGTCATGCCCTCCCGTAATATCGATTTTGGTCAAGGTGACGAATAGAACTCCTTGTTTTTCCAGGCCCGAACCGGTCGGTGCCCTGCTTGTGCAGGCATTTTCCCGGAACGAGGGGCGTGATCGCGCCGAACGTCATGTCGAAGAACTTGGCCATTTGGTTGAAAGCGCTGATCTTCTGCAAAAAGGCTTTCGAATCTTCGCTGTAGATCGTATGCATCCAGCGACCTATCTGGGAAAAGGACAGGTCGAAAATCTGAAAAATGATGCTCTCCATCTGGATGTGGAGGTGGTGGTTTTTAATCACCCCCTTTCTCCAGTACAACAGCGTAATCTGGAAAATGCCCTGAAGGTCAAGGTTGTCGATCGAACCGGATTGATATTGGAAATTTTCGCCGCTCGTGCCCGTACTCGCGAAGGCAATCTTCAGGTCAATCTGGCGATGTTGTTGTATCAACAATCTCGTCTGGTCCGGACCTGGAGCCATCTGGAACGACAACGAGGGGGGGTTGGATTGCGTGGCGGTCCGGGGGAGACACAAATCGAGGTGGATCGTCGCCTGATCCGAGACCGAATCCATCGGTTGACCAAGCAATTGTCCCATGTCGAACGAACCCGCTCTCTCCAACGGCATGCCCGACGCGATGTCCCCTATTTTACGGTGTCTCTGGTGGGTTATACCAACGCCGGCAAATCGACCTTGTTCAACCGCCTGACCAGCGCCGGAGTTTACGAAGCGGATCAGCTGTTTGCTACCCTGGATCCCACCATGCGTGGCCTGACCCTTCCATCAGGCCAACGCATCATTCTAAGCGATACCGTCGGTTTTATCCGTGACCTGCCGCACCAGCTCATCGCCGCCTTCCGCGCCACCTTGGAGGAGGTACTGGAAGCAGACTTGCTTCTCCATATCGTCGATCTTTCCGATGGCGAACATCTGGAACAGCAACGGATCGTCATGGAAGTGCTTACCGAACTCGGTGCTGGCCATAAACCCGTGCTGATGGTTTACAATAAATGTGACCGGCTGACGAATGAGGAACCCTCAGCCACCGACCGTGCTGCATCCCGTTACGACAGCCTGATCATTTCCGCCAAGACCGGTCAGGGAATGTCGGAGCTGATCCAGGCTTTGCAACGAGCCGCCAGCAAAGAATCACAGGTGTTTCATCTGTACATCCCCGTGACTGATGGTGCCCTCCTGGCCCGAATATGCCGCGAGGGGCATGTCCTTCACCGCCAGGACCGGGAGCAGGATATTTCCCTGACCGTCGCCTTTGCCCCCGCAGCCGCCGGCAGGATCAGGAAAACCATCGAACCTCTCCTGGCACCTCAGGGCGAACCGGCTGGTATCCATCGATAATGGCAAACAGAAAACCGTTGCCGTGGCTGAAAAAGAAAATTGTGGCGCTGCCGCAGGTTTTCCGTAGGGTCTGGAAGATCACTTTTGACCAGGCAACGGGAGGGTCCCGGGAACAGGTTGTCCCCTTCTCAGAACTATTGCACTCCATGGTTAAACGGATCCTTCTCATTGGCCATACCCTGTTTGACCTCCAAGCCGTAGGTTTTTCCTGATGATTTTTCTGTTTTCTGGCTCCAGATGCGGTTTTTTTTTTCAAAACAGGCGTTGCAGGTCTTGACAGTTGACGTTGGATACCTACATCTAGCACTCAGCCTTGGTAAGTGCTGACCCCACGGCCATTCCATGGTTTGTTGTTTATGACAGACTTTATAAACGCTTTTTGCAACCACTTGAGATAATTAACACCGGAGGTTTAACTGTCGATGAAAACAAAACTTCGTCCATTGCACGACCGTATTGTGGTTAAGCGGCTGGAACAGGATCAAAAAACAACTGGCGGAATTATCATTCCCGATACCGCCAAGGAAAAACCCATTCAGGGTGAAGTTCTGGCCGTCGGCAAAGGGGCCGTCAACGATGATGGCAAGTTGCGTCCTATGGAACTCAAGGTGGGAGACAAGGTACTGTTTGCCAAATATGCTGGTACCGAGGTCAAATTGGATGGGGAAGAACTCCTGATCATGAGGGAGTCTGATATCATGGGCATCATTGAGTAACTTCCGATCCCCATTCCAATCCATTAGGATCATTTCATTGAAATTTAAAGCAAGGTAAGGACACATGGCTGCCAAAGAAGTTAAGTTTAACGAGTCGGCCCGGGGCAAAATGCTCACCGGGGTAAACATTCTCGCCAATGCCGTCAAGGTGACTCTTGGGCCAAAGGGTCGCAATGTCGTACTGGACAAGTCCTGGGGTGCCCCGCGCATCACCA
This sequence comes from Magnetococcales bacterium, assembly GCA_015232645.1. Lineage (GTDB taxonomy): Bacteria > Pseudomonadota > Magnetococcia > Magnetococcales > UBA8363 > UBA8363. The sequence goes on from JADFZF010000045.1 coordinate 13,455, forward strand.
AAGACGGCGTCAGCGTTGCCAAGGAAATCGAACTTGAAGACAAGTTTGAAAACATGGGAGCGCAAATGCTCAAGGAGGTGGCTTCCAAAACATCGGATGTCGCTGGCGATGGTACCACCACTGCCACGGTTCTGGCCCAGTGCATCATCCGTGAAGGGATGAAAGCAGTGGCGGCTGGCATGAATCCCATGGACCTCAAACGCGGTATCGACGCGGCGGTGGAGGAAGTCATTGCGGCATTGCGTAAAGGTTCCAAGGAGGTCACCTCTTCGGAAGAGATCTCTCAGGTCGGTGCCATTTCCGCCAATTCCGACACCGAAGTAGGCCGGATGATCGCCGAAGCCATGGACAAGGTCGGCAAGGAAGGGGTCATCACCGTCGAAGAGGCCAAAGGGCTGGATACGACTTTGGACGTGGTCGAGGGAATGCAATTTGATCGCGGCTATCTTTCCCCCTATTTTGTCACCAATGCGGAAAAGATGGTGGTGGAAATGGATAACCCCTCCATCCTTCTGGTGGAAAAGAAGGTTTCCAATCTGCAACAAATTCTGCCAGTTCTTGAAAGCGTCGTGCAGTCAGCCCGACCCTTGTTGATCATTGCCGAAGATGTCGAGGGCGAGGCCCTGGCGACCCTGGTGGTCAACAAGCTGCGTGGAGGCCTCAAGGTATGCGCCGTCAAAGCCCCAGGCTTTGGTGATCGTCGCAAAGCCATGCTTGAAGACATTGCCATCCTGACCGGTGGCACCGTCGCTTCCGAAGACTTGGGAGTCAAGCTGGAAAACGTCACCATGTCTATGCTGGGCAAAGCCCGGTCGGTGGTCATCAACAAAGATGACACCACTATTATCGACGGTGCCGGCAAGGCGGAAGAGATCAAGGCTCGCGTCAGCCAGATCCGGGTCCAGATCGAAGAGACCACCTCCGATTATGACAAGGAAAAGTTACAGGAACGATTGGCCAAATTGGCTGGTGGTGTGGCCGTCATCAAGGTCGGAGGCGCTACCGAAGTCGAAGTCAAGGAACGCAAGGATCGGGTGGATGATGCATTGCACGCCACCCGGGCTGCCGTGGAAGAAGGGATCGTCCCCGGTGGTGGTGTCGCCTTGTTGCGGGCCCGTGCCGGATTGGAGCAGCTGAAGGTGGCCAATGAAGATCAACGGGTCGGTGTCAATATCGTTCGCCGTGCCCTGGAAGAACCGGTGCGCATCATCGCCGAAAACGCTGGTGCCGAGGGATCGGTGGTGGTGAACAAGATTCTGGAATCCAATTCGGACAGCTTTGGCTTCGATGCCGCCGCCGACGAATATACCAACCTGGTTACCCGGGGTGTCATCGATCCGGCCAAGGTGGTCCGCAGTGCCTTGCAGGCTGCAGCATCCGCCGCCGGACTCATGATTACCACCGAGGCCATGGTCGCTGAAATTCCCAAAAAGGAGGCCCCTGCTCCTGGAGGCGGTGGCGGCATGGATGGCATGGGCGGCATGGGCGGCATGGGGATGTAATCTTCTCGACGCCTGAAATCCTTCGGGATTCTACCCAAGACTGTTCTGGGAAGGGGCAAGCCCCTTTCCAAGAACGGTCGGGTCTGATGCAAAGTAATCGTTCAGGTCCCCCCGTGGAATGAAATTGTTTTCGATATGTCTGGGAAGGGGACGGTCCCCTCCCAGGCCCATCCTCTCCACGGCCCCCCTTTCCAGCCCGCCTGGTTGATCACAAACACCGTTGCATTCTTCATCTTTGATGTTTACCCTTTTCATGGAGCCTGTCTGTCTCTTATTGGATGCCGATCACCTTGAAAGGGTAGACGTCATGGAAATATTGAATCTGATCCCCATCGGCTTCTTGGGATGGGTGGTATTCGTTGCCATACAACGGGGGCATGTCCACGGCTATACTGAAAAATATTTCAAGATCACCCGAGGCAAGACAGGGAAAAAGTGTAGCAATTTTTTTGGTATTCCTAACGAAAACCTGTAAGCAGGACCATATTTTCCAAGGAGATACAGCATGGCCAAAAAACGTGTTGGTGTCGTGTTGTCGGGATGTGGGGTTTATGACGGCACCGAAATCCACGAAGCGACCTTGACTCTGTATTTTTTGGATCGCGCTGGTGCCCAGGCCATCGCCATGGCCCCCAACATCGTCCAACACCACGTCATCGACCACCTGTTGGGTGCGGCCACCTCCGAAACCCGCAACGTTCTGGTGGAATCGGCCCGAATCGCCCGGGGTCAGGTCCGTGATGTGGCCACGGTCAAAGCGAACGAACTCGATGCCATCATCATTCCTGGTGGATTCGGTGCCGCAAAAAACCTTTCCACGATCGCTTTTGACGGGCCCGAGGCCAAAACGAATCCTGATGTCTCCCGACTGATTTTGGACATGTACCAAGCCAAAAAACCCATCGGTGCTCTGTGCATCGCCCCGGCCATGCTTTCCAAAGTGCTTGCCGGAAAGGGGGTAACGCTCACCATCGGCGATGATGCTGGTGTCGCCGGTGCCATTCAAAAAATGGGTAATGTTCACCAGGAAAGCGATTTTGCCGGAATTGTCATCGACACGCCGAATCGCATCGTCACCACCGCTGCCTACATGTGCGCCGCCTCCATCGCCGAAGCGGGACAGGGCATCGAAAAGCTGGTGGCCCAAATTTTGACCATGGTCTGACCAGTGAAGGCTCGCCTCATCTACGCCGCCTCGGAAAGCTCGGCCGATCTCTACTACGCGACCCGATTTTTCGCCCCGGATCCGTTTTTATTTCTCCAGGAGCCCGAAAACGGCAAGACGCATCTGGTGACCACCTCCCTGGAAATCGACCGGGCGCGGGCAACGGCCCAGGTCGATCAGATTCACGATTGGGCCGAATGGCGACGACAGTTCAAGGACTATTTTCCGCATCAGGTGCCCGATGATGCCACCCTGATCGGTTTTTTTCTCAAACAAGCCAATATTGTCCACCTGGATGTCCCTTCGAGCTTTCCCTTGGGTCTGGCGGATAACCTTCGGGAATTGGGGATACAGTTGGATCCGGCTCCCGAGGCCTTTTGGCCTGGACGCGTTTTTAAAACCGCCGATGAGGTTGCACACATCGAGGCGGCCCTGGAGATCACCGCCCGCGCCATGAATTGTGGTATCGAGATGATCCGACAGGCCGGTATCGATGACAACAACATGTTGACCTTTCATGGAGTTCCCCTGACCAGTGAGATGGTTCGCGGTGAAATCAATGCCCAATTGGTGCGCCAGGGGGCCATGCCCAGCCACACTATTGTTTCCGGCGGTCTCCAGGGGGCCGACCCTCATGAATCTGGTCATGGTCCACTCCCCGCTCATGCTCCCATCATTCTCGACGTCTTTCCCAGGGTCGATCACACCGGCTATTGGGGCGACATGACACGTACCGTTGTTCGTGGCCAAGCCCCGGAACTTGTTATCCGGGCCTGGATGGCCGTCCGAGAGGCCCAGGAGATCGCATTTTCTCTCATCCGCGATGGTGTTTCTGGAAAATTGGTACACGATGCTGTCGCCAGGCACCTGACCGACTCCGGCTTTGTCACTGGTCCACTTGCAGACGGTCGCCAGGGTGGTTTTTTCCATGGAACCGGTCACGGCCTTGGCCTGGAAATCCATGAATCGCCCCGAATCAGCCCAAAAGATCAAACTCTCAAAACGGGTCATGTCGTCACGGTGGAGCCGGGACTTTATTACCCCGCTTGGGGGGGGGTGCGGATCGAAGATGTGGTCGTGGTCGAAGCGGACGGTTGTCGCAATTTGACGACAAACCCAAAGTTTTTGGAATTATTGGACTGATTTCAACCGTTCGCGGGAAGCGGTGGATCAGGAGTGGTTGATTGCTTGAGGTCTCAACAGCAGGGCAAGTAAAAAACTATTGATTTCGTAACCGTTCAATCCGCTCCTGGCAAACACGGCTGAGGGGTCTGGGAAGGGGACCCATCATGATCATTCGCGGAGTGAACGGTTACCTGAACTCTTATCTGATTCCCAACTCCCGTTTGAAGATCGCCTTGTGAATGTCGCCCAGGCTGACGACCCCGACCAGGCGGTTGTCCTTGTCGACCACCGGCACGCGACGAAATCTTTGCAAAGCCATCTGCGCCGCGGCTTTCATGACAAGATCTTCAGGAGAGACGGAAAAAACCACTTTCACCATAAGACTGCCTACGGAACGGGTAAGCACGTCGCTATAGGCTTTTTCCATGGAGGCGAAGTCCCTGGCCAACACCGAATCTTCCAGGTAATCATGATAGCTGGGGAGGAGTGCCCCCAGGATATCCTTTTCGGAGATGATGCCGACCAGCTTATTATCATCGTCTACCACAGGTAGGCCACTGATTTTGTTTGTGCAGATGACTGCCGCAACGGCACGAACCAGATCCGATGTTTTGGCAGTACGGACATTGGTTGTCATTACTTCTTTAACTTGCATGGCAGTAAGGTCCTTATGAACGGTAAGTGAATACGCCCTCTCGGAAAGCGCCCCCCGCCCCCAATCATGGTACACATCGAGAGGAGATCGATAGCGGGCCTCCTGCTGAATTGAAGTGTTGGCAACAAGACGTTGCAGGTATCCGCCAGCACTCAGGCCACCGCGATCCGCACCCAACCTGTCAGGAATCTCCAAGTATTTTCCATA